>DASXZF010000189.1:0-22681 GCA_036502065.1 Gaiellales bacterium | reverse complement strand
TTCCGGTCGTCAGGGTCAGCGTGACCGGCTCGGGCGACGGCCATGCCCACGGCCAGTACGTCGGCGAGATGCCCAGACGGATGCGGCTGCCGGGGGCAAACGCGTGGCCGATCGCGTCCAGCCGCACGTACGCCGTGAACGCCTCTCCCGACACGAGCGCGCGCGGCTCCTCGTCGCTCTCTCGGTGGGTCAGGTTCTGGAGCGCCCGGGTGACGAGCGCCGAGGTGCCGTCGGCGAACACCTCGCACAGCCGCACCACGACGAGCGCGCGTTCGCGGTCGCTGCGAAGGGCGAGCTCGACCTCGGGGAAGCCGAGGATCTCGATCGTCTCGGCGAGCGGCTCCGAGGTGAAGGTGAGGCTCATCCCGTCCATCGCCCGCTGGTCGCCAGGCCAGTCGGCCGGCTCGCCGTATGGGCACCACGAGCCGGCGTCGATGCCGGCGGTCTGCAGGCCCGAGAACGCAAGCTCGACCTCCTCGCCGGGCGCGTCGCCCAACCCGGAGGCGTTCAGGTGCAGGCGCCGCGGCTCCACCCCGGGAGCCGGCCAGGCGGGCTCCGCCACCCAGCGGCCGGGGCGCTCCGAGTAACACACCTGCGGGCGGAACGAGTCCTGCACCCACGCGCGCAGCATCGGCTCGTCCATGATCCCGGTGTCGACGCCGCGCAGCCAGTGGTCGAACCAGCGCCGCACCTCCTGCAGGAAGCCGATCGTCGGACCCGGCGGGCCGGCCTGCGGCCAGGCGTGCGCCCACGGCCCGATCAGCCCCTTGCGCGGCCCGGGCAGGCCCTCGAGCAGCCGCGGGACGGCGTTCGTGTAGCCGTCCGACCAACCCCCGACGGCATAGACCGCCGCCTCGATGCGGGCGTGGTCCTCGCACACCGATCCCTGCTTCCAGTACGCGTCACGGCGCTGGTGGGAGAGCCACGGCTCGATCATCGGCGGCGCGGATTCCATCCGCTCGAGCCACATCTCCCGCCACCGCTCGCCGACGATCGCGGGGTCGGGCGGCCAGCCGTTCCAGCCGAGCATGGAGGACGCCCACTGGAGCATGTCGGAGCCGACGCAGCCGCCGTCGTAGTGGACGTCGTCGGCGTAGCGATCGTCGGTCGAGCACAGCGTCACGATCGCCCGCAGCGCGGGCGGCCGGTGGGCCGCCACCTGCAGCGAGTTGAACCCGCTCCACGAGATCCCGACCATCCCGACCGCGCCGGTGCACCACGGCTGGGCGGCGATCCAGGCGATCACCTCACAGGCGTCGGACTGCTCCTGGGGCAGGTACTCGTCCTCGAGCACGCCGTCGGACTCGCCCGAGCCGCGCATGTCGACGCGCACGCAGGCGTAGCCGTGGCCGGCGAGATACGGGAAGTGGCGCGAGTCGCGCACCGCCGAGCCGTCGTTCAGCCGGTAGGGCAGAAACTCGAAGATCGCCGGCGCCGGAGCGGCCTCGGCGTCCTCGGGCAGCCAGATGCGCGCGGCCAGCCGGCAGCCGTCGGCGAGGGTGATCCACGCGGTCGTGATCGTCCGCACCGCGTGCGGGTATCGGGCCGGGACGTGCATCGCCGCATTTAACTCCAGACGGGGGGCAAAACACCACCCGTCTGCAACCCACCGCGGGGGTTGCCGGACCGACCGCGGGCAGCGACAGTGGATTACATCCTCTCGCGCGCCGCGATGGGGGTGCCTCCCTGACATGCGCCCGCCTGGATGGACGTCCACCACCGGGCGGGCGCGGAGGAGGGCCGGCGGCGGGGCCTACGACTCGTTGCGTGCGGCGGCGAGCAGCTCGCGGAAGCAGCCGAGCTCGTCGCACGAGGTCGCCTCCATCCCGTTCAGCGCGATCTGAAGCTGGAGCCCGAACGCCTCGAGCAGCGACTCCGGTCCGTCCTCGAGCGCGAGCGAGAACGTCAGGTACTCGCGGCCCGACGCCTCGCCGACGACACGGAAGCGGCGCGAGGCGAGCCTTCCGCCGGCCGGTGCGCCGAAGACGCACAGCCGCTCGCCGGCGCGCTCGGCATCGGTGGCGGGCGCGGCGATCAGCGAGCGCACGACGCCCGAGAGGCTGCCGTCGACGTCGGTCGCGGCCCGCTCGATCAGGCGTGGAAGCATCAGCTCGGGCATGCCCCCACGGTAGAGCCGCGCGGCTCCGCCGGAACCCCCCGTATTGGGGACATCGCGCCGGTCAGCCCTGCTCGCGACGCGCCACCCGCGGCTCGCGTTCGAGCCGGGCATGCTCGGCGAGCAGGCGGTCGAGCAGCTGCTCCGGGTCGGAGTCCATGATGACCTGGGCGCCGGTGTCCTTGACCCCGATCACGGCGAGCACGCCGTCGAGGTGATCGGCGATCCCGCCCGTGCCGGTGACGACGCCGATCAGGTGACCCTCGTCGTAGGCGATGCTGAACTCGCCGAGGGTGCCCGACCGGCCCCCGGCGACGATGACGATGTCCGCCGAGCGGATCGTGTCGACCTCGCGCCCCATCAGCCCCGAGCCGTTGTAGATGATGACGTCGAAGCCCGCCGTCGGCGAGCGGTAACGCTCGATGTGCTCGTCGCGCGAGTGGGCGGGCGAGATCCCGACGACCGTCGCACCGCCCGCCTTGGCCGCCTCGACCGCGACCTGCGGCAGCCCCCGGCACGCCCCCGTGATGAGGACGCAGCCGCGCCTCGCGATGGCGCGTCCGAGTGCCGCGAGGGTCGCGCGCACGTCGTCGGCAACGTCCGGGTCGGCGCTGCCCATCACCCCCACCGTGACGCGCTGATCGCGCGTTGGCGGGTCGGGGGGCGGGCCGGTCATCGGGCTGACTGTAGCCCCGGCCGGGGTACCGCTCTCGGCGTGAAAGTTACGTTCTTTAGTGGATTTGACTCAATCTTTTTGCCGTTCGTTCCGATAGTACTGAACTCTTTGCGTTGCACCCCCGACGTTCTCGAGGTGCTCGTTGAACCGAAGCGGCCGTCCGGCGGCGACCCGATCGACCCGTGCACTGCTGCGATCCCTCGCGATCGCGGCAGCCGCCGCCTGCGTGGCCGCCGCTCCGGCCGCCGCCCGCATGCTGCAGGCGCACACCGCGGTCACGGTCAAGATCACGGCGCATCCGGCCGCGGCCGTCCACGCGACCACGGCGAAGTTCACGTGGAAGGCGACGGGCAGCGGGGCGAAGTCGACGTGCCGGCTCGATTCGGGCGCCCACGCCGTCTGCTCGAAGTCGCGCTCCTATACGAAGCTCAAGGACGGGATGCACACGTTCACGGTGCGCGTGACCGCGGGCGGCACGACCCGTGGCGCCTCGTACAGGTGGCGCGTCGACACGGTCGCCCCGACCGCCCCCGCCGTGAGCGGCGGCACCGGCGCGTGGATCGCCGCGGCGGTCACCCTGGCGGGAGCCGGATCGGCGGATCCGGGCGGAAGCGGCGTCGCCTCCTACCAGCATCGCAGCTCGAGCGACGGCGGCACGACCTGGGCCGCGGCGGTGAGCGGCGCGACCGCGAAGATCACGGCCAACGGCACGACGTGGGTGCAGTTCCGCGCGCTCGACAAGGCGGGCAACGCCTCGGCCTGGGCCCCTGTGACGGCCGATCCGGCCGCCGAGGCGATGGTCGACACCGCCCCGCCCTCGCTGCCGGCGCTGACCGGCGGGTCGGGCGCGTGGCAGGACGTCGCATCGGTCACGGTGCAGCCCACCGGAACCCCGACCGACGCCGGCTCGGGCTTTGCGGCCTACCAGTACCAGACGTCGACCGACGGCGGCCAGACGTGGTCGGCGCCGGTGACGGGGTCGGCCGCGGTCATCTCGGCCGAGGGCGCGACGCAGGTCGAGTTCCGCTCGGTGGACATGCTCGGAAACGCGTCGGCCTGGACGGCGACCAACGGGCTCGTCGAGATCGACCGCACCGTCCCGACCGCGCCGACCGTGAGCGGCGGCTCGGCCGCCTGGCTCGCAGGGCCGACCGTCACCGTCTCGGCGAGCGGCTCCACGGACGCCGGATCGGGAGTCTCAGGCTACGAGCACGAGACGTCCACGAACGGCGGCAGCACCTGGTCCGTCGCGGCCGCCGGCGCAAGCGCGATCGTCTCGGCGCAGGGGACGACGCTCGTGCGCTTCGCCGCCGTCGACGGCGTCGCCCTCGCCTCGGCGTGGACGCAGGCGACCGTCAAGCTCGACCTGACCGCTCCGACGGCGCCGACCACCGCCGGCGGCTCCTCGACGTGGGTGAACGCCGCCTCGGGCACGGTGACCGCGAGCGGCTCGACCGACTCGGGCGGCTCCGCCCTGTCGGGCTATCAGTACCGCACCTCGACCGACGGCGGCACGACCTGGAGCGCCGCGACCGCCGGGTCAAGCGACGTCGTGACCGCCGAGGCGAACACGTGGGTGCAGTTCCGAAGCGTCGACGGCGCCGGCAACACGTCGGCCTGGACGCCCGCGACGCAGACCGCGGGCGCCACCGTGAAGCTCGACCGCACCGCGCCGGGCACGCCCGTCGTCAGCGGCGGGGCGGGCGGATGGTCGAACGCGGCCTCGATCACCGTGAGCGCGCTGTCGAGCGACGCGGGCAGCGGCGTCGCGAGCTACCAGTACGAGACCTCGACCAACGGCGGCTCGTCGTGGTCGGCTGCACAGACCGGCGCCTCGCTGGTCGTCTCCGCAGCCGCCGGCACGATCGTGCAGTTCCAGGCAACCGACGGCGTCGGCCTCAAGTCGGCGTGGTCGGGCGTCACCGTCGGTGGCACCGTGCAGCTCGACCGCACCGCCCCCACCGCTCCGACGGTGAGCGGCGGCTCGACGACCTGGCAGCTGAGCGCCCCGGTCACGATGACCGCCTCGGGCTCGACCGACTCGGGCGGCTCCGCGCTCGCCGGCTACCAGTACCGCACCTCGACCGACGGCGGCACCACCTGGTCGGCCGTGCTCGCCGCCCCGGCGCTGATCAGCGGCGACGGCACGACGCTCGTGCAGATGCGCGCCGTGGACGGCGCCGGCAACACGTCGGCGTGGGCGCCGGCATCCAACGGCACCGCCAACACGGTCAAGATCGACACCACGCCGCCGACGGCGCCAAGCGTCGGCGGCGGGACGGGCGGATGGTCGGCGGCCGCCTCGGCGACCGTGTCGGCTTCGGGCTCGACCGACTCGCCCGGATCGGGCCTGAGCGGCTATCAGCACGAGACATCGACCGACGGCGGCACCACCTGGTCGACCGTCGCGCCCGGCGCCTCGCTGACCGTCTCGGCCGAAGGCACGACGCTCGTGCGCTTCCAGGCGCTCGACGTGGCGGGGCGCACGTCGGCCTGGGTGCAGACGAGCGTCCAGCTCGACCGCACCGCGCCCTCGCTGCCGACGGTCGCCGGCGGGTCGCTGACGTGGACGACGGCCGCTGCGCGCACGCTCACGGCGTCGGCCTCGACCGACGCCGGCGCCGGCCTGGCCGGCTACCGGTATCGCACCTCGACCGACGGCGGCACCACGTGGTCGGCGCCGATCGCGGGCGCATCGCTGCAGGTCTCGGCCGAGGGCGAGACGCTGGTCGAGTTCCAGAGCGTGGACGCGGTCGGAAACGCCTCGGCCTGGACGCCCGTCGCGGCGACCGGAACGGTGCGGCTCGACCGCCTGCCGCCGACCACGCCCTCGGCGACCGGCGGCTCGACGTCGTGGCAGAACGCGGCGACGCTCCCGATCTCGGCCACCGGCGCGACCGACGCCGGCTCGGGCGTCGCCTCCTTCCAGTACCGCACGTCGGTCAACAACGGCTCGACCTGGACGGCCGCAACCGCCGGCCAGACCGCGAACGTCACCGCGCAGGGGACGACGCTCGTCGAGTTTCGGGCCATCGACGGCGTCGGCCTGATGTCGCCGTGGTCGACGCAGTCCCCCAGCGGCACTGCCAGGCTCGACCAGACGGCGCCGAGCGTGCCGACGATCACCGGCGGCGAGTACAAGTTCCAGAACATCGCATCGGTGACGCTGACCGCGGCCGGCTCGACCGACACCGGCGGATCCGGCCTCGAGGGCTACCAGTACCGCGAGCAGTACGACCTCTCGAACACGTTCTCGGCCACCTCGGACGGCTCGCAGGACACCGTCTCGGCCGAGGGGCTGACGATCGTGCAGTTCCGCGCGGTCGACAACGCCGGCAACGTGTCCGCGTGGGAGCCGACGGCCGCGTACCCGGGCAACATCGTCGAGCTCGACCGGATCGCGCCGTCCGACCCGACGGTGTCGGGCGGATCGCTCAGCTGGTCGTCCGCCGCGTCGGTGACGGTGAGCGCGACCGGCTCGATCGACGGCCCGGGCGTGTTCACCGCCGGCGTCTCCGGCTACCAGTACCGCACGTCGACCAACAACGGCGCCACGTGGTCGGCGGCGAGCTCGGGCTCGTCGGTGCCGATCACCGCCCAGGGCACGACGGTGGTGCAGTTCCGCGCGGTCGACGCAGCCGGGAACGACTCGAGCTGGGTGCCCTCGACGCCCGACGCGACCGACACGGTGATGCTCGATCGCACCGCGCCGACCCTCCCGACGATCGTCGGCGTGCCGGGCTCGTGCACCGCCGGGCCGGTCACGGTCACCGCCACAGGCTCGAGCGATCCGTGGTCGGGCTTCGATCACTACGAGTCGACCCTGAACGGCGGCAGCGTCATCACCGGCCCGAGCGTCACCGTGTCGGCGCACGGCACGGCGACGGTCAAGTTCCGCGCGGTCGATGCGCTCGGAAACGCATCGGCGTGGGTGACCGGCTCGGTGTGCGTGACCTGATCAGTGGCGGGGCAGCGCCGGGCCCTGGTACAGGTCGTACTCGCCCTCGCGGACGAAGCGCTCGACCCCGCGGCGCACGGCCCGCTCGTCGAGCTCGACCCCGAGTCCCGGCCCCGCCGGGACGGCGACCGCGCCGCGCTCGGGCACGAACGCGCCCCGCGTGATCACATCGTCGGTGTACCAGCGCAGGAGCGACTGGCTGGGGAGGTCGATCGAGGGCGTCGCGGCGGCGATGTGGAGGGCACAGGCGGTCGCGATGCCGAGGTCGCCGCCGTAGAACCAGAAGCGCGCGCCGGCCGCGGCGCACTCGGCGACCATCCGTCGGGTGCCGGCGACGCCCCCGCAGGCGGCCACGTTCAGGACGAACGCGTCGGCGGCGCCGAGCGCCACGGCCCGCTCGACGTCGACCTCATGGGTCGAGAACGGGATCGGCGATCGCGGCCGAAGCGCCGCCATCTCGGCGAGCGTGCCCGCCGGCTCCTCGAGGTTCGCGATCCCAAACGGCGCGAGCTCAGCGATCGCGCGCTCGGCGGTCGCGGCCGTCCAGCCGAGGTTCGCGTCGAGCCGAAGCACACGGTCGGGCCCGATGGCGCGCCGCACCTCGGCCACCATCCGCAGCTCCTCGGCGAGCGGGCGCACGGCCATCTTGCCCTCGAAGCTCGGCGAGCCGTGAGCCTCGACCATGGCTGCGCAGTGGGCGGCGACATCGGCGCCGGTGGGCTCGCCACGAGCCGACGGACCGGGCAGGCGATAGGCGAAGTACTCGGTGAACTCCACGGCGGCGCGCACGGCGGGGCCGAAGAGCGCGTGCAGCGGCACGCCGGCCATCCGCGCGTCGATGTCCCAGAGCGCCATCTCGACTCCCGCCAGGGCGCGCGGCGCGTCCGATCGGGCGCCGCGGCTCGCGGTGCGGACGCGACCGGCGCCGCGCCCGAGCTCGTCACGGAGGTCGGCGACACGACGGCCGACGACGCGCTCGCCCAGCTCGGCGCGCAGCGCAGCGGCGTCGTGCGGCGAGGGCGTCTCGCCCAGGCCCTGGACGCCGTCGGCCGTGGTCACGCGAACGACGGTGCGGCTCATGCCCCAGTACGTGCCCGGGGCGAACAGGTAGGGGGCGTCGAGCGGGACGTTCACGGGCCACGCCTCGACGCGGGCGATGCGCGCGTCCATGGGCCGGAAGGCTACGTGTGCAGGACGACGCTGTAGTTGACGCCGCCGCCGAGGCCGAAGGCGCCGGTGATGCCGGGCACCTTGACCGGAAGGCTGCGGTTTGTCTTCGTGCCGTCGCCGAGCTGGCCGTCGGTGTTCAGGCCCCAGGCCCACACGGAGCCGTCGCTCTCGATGGCGAGGCTGTGCAGCCTGCCGTTACCGATGTCGGTGACGGCGGCGAGCCCGCTCACCTTGACCGGCGTCGCCCGGTTCGTCTTCGTCCCGTCGCCGAGCTGGCCGTCGTTGTTCTGGCCCCAGGCCCACACCGTGCCGTCGCTCTTGAGCGCCATCGAGTGGTCAGCGCCCGCGCTCACCATCGTGACGCCCGTGAGGCCCGTGACCTGCACCGGCGTGAGCACGTTGTTGGCCTTCGTGCCGTTGCCGACCTGGCCGTACTGGTTCCAGCCCCACGACCAGACGGTGCCGTTCGACTCGATGGCGAGGCTGTGGTCACGGCCGCCGGCGATGCCGATCACGTTCGTCAGGGTGTGCACCTGCACCGGCACGAGCGAGTTGGTCGTGTTGCCGGTGCCGAGGTTCCCGTACTCGTTGTCGCCCCACGCCCAGACGGTGCCGTTGGCCTCGAGGGCGAGCGAGTGGTCGCGCGCGCCGGCGATGGCGATCACGTTCGTGAGGGTCTTGACCTGCACCGGCGTCGCGCGGTTGGTCGTCGTCCCGTCGCCGAGGGTGCCGTACTTGTTCCAGCCCCACATCCACACCGTGCCGTCGCTCTTGAGCGCCATGCTGGTGTAGTGGCCGGTCTCGACGGCGGTCACGCCGGTCAGGCTCGTCACCTGCACGGGCGACTGCCGGTTCGTCTTGGTGCCGTCGCCGACCTCGCCGTAGCTGTTGTGGCCCCACGCCCACACCGTGCCGTCGCTCTTCAGCGCCACGACATGCTCGCGGCCGCCGTCGATCTGGGTGACGCCGGTGAGCCCGGCGACGGCCACCGGGGTCGTGCTGCTGCCGCCTGCGCCGTTTCCGAGCTGCCCGAACTCGTCGTTCCCGAACGACGAGACCGTCCCGGTGGTGACCGCGCCCGAGGCACCCGAGAGGGTGAAGGCGAACGCGAGTACCGCCAGGAGGAGGATCGAACCTGCCAGACGAATCCTTCTCACTGCTCTCGAGAATACGTCAAGGTGGCGGTCTTGTCGAGCGCGGATCGCGCCGACCCGGCCCCGAGCGCGATACGGCGGACCGGCGTCGCTGTCACGGTGACGGCCGCGAGCGCCGCGACGAGGGCGGTCACGACCGCCGGCGAGGCAGGACGCGCAAACGGACAGTCCGTATTGACGATACGCACATACGCGACATCGCCCCAGACACCGTGACGTTCCGGACGCTGGGTCGAGCGATGGCGTGAGCGCGATAGCGTCAACTACGCTAACGATTCGGTAACGACCGCGGCGTAACGCTACGCCGATGGTCAGGCGGTTTCGGCGGCCGAGGGCTGGTCACTGCCGGTGCTTCGCCCTCGGCCGCCGGACGGCCGGAAGCCTCTGTGTGTGTTTGGGCGCGGCCGCGTGTCGTCCGTCGCGCCGCGCTCCTGCTCCCACCCGACGCCGTTCAGATACCCCGATCGTCAGGCCTGCGAAACACGGGCCACAAGGGCACTGTGCGCCATGACGACCGCGGGGTTCTGCTGCAGCATGACCAGGTAGCGGCGGCCGAACGCCGTCGCTGGATCCGGCGGCGCGATCAGGGCGCTGACCCGCGCGATGATCGCCGTGGCATCGACCTGCGCCGCCTCGTCGGCCGGACCCTCGAGCGCCTCGTCGAGCGCGACGATCAGCTCCGAAAGCGGCGTAAGCCAGGCCATCCGCAGGCCGCCGGTGGCGATCTGGAGGAACTCGGCATCGGCCAGGCGGCCCTGGAACCGCTCGACGTCGGCCCGCTCGGCCTCGAGCATCTGCCGGTGGAGGTCGAGCAGCAGGGGCCGCACCGCGACGAGACGCGCGTCGGGGCCAGCCGGCGTATCGGCAGGGTCGCTCATGCCTCATTGTTGCGTGGGACGCCACAATCGAGAGCCGGTGGGCCAAATCGTCCCCTGTTCGACGCCCACCGTCTAGCCGGCCGCGTCCCCAGCCTCGACGGTGGGGAGGGTGAAGCAGACGCGGACGCCCTTGCCGGGCGTCGAGGTGATCGTGACGTCGCCGCCGGCCAGGCGTGCTCGTTCTCTCATGCCGTCGACTCCAAGGTGGTTGCTTCGTGACTCGACCGCGGCTTGCCCGGAGGCGACGATCCCCCCGCCGTCGTCCTGCACCGTCCCGGCGAGGCGCCCGTCCTCGTCGATGATGCAGACGCTGAACGTGTGGGCGTGGGAGTGCTTGCGGATGTTCGTGAGAGCCTCGCGGACCACGCGGTAGGCGAGCTCCTCGACCGTCCACGAGTACCGCCGGTCGGAAACGTCGACCGTCCATTCGGCATCGATCTCGTGGCCGACCTCCTCGGCCAGAGCTCTGACCGCAGCGCGCAGACCGAGCTCCGGGAGCACGCTCGGATGCAGCTCGAACATGAGCCTGCGGGCCCGTTCGGTCGCGGTCGAGAGCACCTGCCGCGAGCTCCCCAGCCGTGCCGCCAGCTCCCCCCGGCCCGTGCGCTCGGCCAGCGGGATCATCCCGTCGAATTGCAGCAATACGGCGCACAGGACCTGAATCGTGTCGTCGTGCAGCTCCAATGCCAAACGTGACCGCTCGCTCTCCTCGACCCGCAGCATGTGCCCGAGAATCGCGCGCCGCTCCGCCTCGCTGTCCAGGAGCGCGCCTTCGGCGATGCGCTGGTCGGTGACGTCGAAGAACATGCAGCCGACCCCGATGACGGCGCCTTCCGCGGCCAGCGGGTAGTAGTAGGCGAGGTACATTCGCGGAGCCGTTGGGGGTCCCGCCCGCGGCGCCCTCGTCTCGATCGCGACGTGCGGCGCGCCGCCCGCGACGACGTCCGCCAGGATGGTGCTGATCTCGGCATACATCGTCGGCAGCACGCTCTCGACGGTCTCTCCTGCGCGGTCATTCTCGGAGATGCCGAACATCTCCTCGGCGCGCGTGTTGACCCGCAGCAATCGAAGGTCGCTGTCGAGCACGATGATCCCCACCGGAGAGCCGTCCAGCACCCTGTCGAGGAGCGCCCACTCCTGAGGGGCGTCGTGCCGCGCCGTCGCCACCGCTTCGTCGACCGCGGCCGAAACGACCTCCGGTGACAACTCCTGCTTGCGAGTGTCAGCGTTCGAGTCCACCGTCACGCCGGTGCGTTTCTTCCCGATGGAAGGTCTCCTTTCTGAAACCCCGCCGAACATGAATCTTGCCACATGTCACCGCTGTGGGCCAGATTCGGCACGCAACCGCCGGGCGAAACCAGCCCATCGGGACGGGGACGGGACGTCGTCCGCATAGATTTTGCGCGATGGGAACACACAGACTGCTCACCGCCCGCCTCGAGCTCATGCCCCTGCCCGCACAGGCGGCCGCAGCCATGCCGGACGATCGGGAGGCGGCGACTCGCGCCCTGGGTGCACGACTCTCCGCGGAGTGGCCGGATCCCAGCTTTGTCGGTGTGCTGCGACGGCACGCCGGCGCACCCGCGGGCACGGAGCGTTTTGGCGTCTGGGTCATGATCGAGCGCCGCAGCGGAAGCGTGGTCGGCGATGTCGGCTTCCACGCGCCGCCCGACGACGCCGGCACGATCGAGGTCGGCTACAGCGTCATCCCCAGCCGTCGCCGGCGCGGATATGCGACCGAGGCGGCCGCCGCCCTCGTTGGCTGGGCGCGTTCCGAGCCGAGCATCCATGTCATCGTCGCCGGCTGCGACGCCGGCAACCTGCCGTCGATCCGCACCCTCGAACGCATCGGGTTCCATCGGACAGGCGAAGCGAGCGGCGAGATCAGATGGCGCCATCGCAGCGAACTCGACGCGTAGGAGAGAGCCGAGTGCGGGACTCGGATATCCGCATGGCTAGGGCTGATCCGGCTCGTCTGGTGCCCTATTGGCGCCCCCGAAACCTCTCTTGGTCGTCTGCGCTGAGGCAATCCACGCGGCGCGCAGTTTCGGCCCGTCGGCGCCCATCTCTCGGATCCAGCCGCCCGTAGACATGGAATGTCCGCGAGATGTCGCTATGCCACATCTGTCGACGACACCGGCCTGCCTCGACATGGAACACCTTCCGTGCCGCGCTCGATTGCGACACTGCGACTACTTCCGCCGCGAGGTATGGGCGCCTGCGCTCACCGCAGCCGGTCTCGAACAGCGCGCCCCGTACAACCTGCGCCACCGCTACGCACTCCACAACCTCCAGTCCGGCGTCCCGTGGCCGTCGACGGTGGTGGCCGCCGCACCGAATCGTCATCGCCCCGGCGGCGGCTGACTCCGACCATGCCGTAGCACCTGATGACGCCGGCCATCGCCGCAGGCGGCCGTACAAACGGCCGAAATACGTTCAGCGTGTTCGGTCTGCCGACTCAGCCACCGCGAAGGCCGACTGTCCTCAGGCAGCGGGTGCCATCTGTGATCCCGATCCGTCAGCGTTCGGGGTCGCGTTCCTGCCAGAGCCGACGAAACGTGTCGTGCTGGTAGAAGCGGAGGCGGTCGTGTTCGTCGCAGAGAGCGCCATCCGGGTCGTCATCCGGGCTAAGCGGCGCGGCGTGGTCGCAGCCGGGGACTGTGCAGATGGCGGGGTAGTACGGCTGGAGCATCGTCCCTAGAGAATCGGCCGTCCGTGGTCGGGGTTCATCGGGGATTTCGCGACTCTGCGGGTGCGGGTTTCCCGCATCCGCGTATGGTCGGATTACCTCAAATCTGGTGCCAAGCATGGCGGCCCGGGTATCCGCTGGATCGCGGAGAGCGTCGATGAAGAGGGTGCGCAGGCTTGGCCTACACTCGCCCGCGCCCCTTCCTGACTGGCAGGGGCAGTACCTTCTCGGCTCGCCCGCTCCTCCATGAGTCGGGCGGGCCGAGACCGTGCCCTACGGGTCTGGCTGCCACCGGTACGCCGCGGTCTTCGCGGGTTCGCCGGGGACGCCGGAGACGGTGTAGCCGGCGAGCAGGTAGCGGCCACCGTCGGCGCCGATCGACGGTTCAAGTGGCCGCTGGCCGATGAGCTCGTGGCCATCCAAAGGGCCGCCGATGAAGCGGAGGGTGACGAGGCGGCTGTGATCCATCCCTAGGTGGGTGGCCGCCGCGCGCCCCTCGTGCGTGTGCTGTACGGGAGAACCGACGCGCAGCGGCCTGGTAGTTACCCAGGACCATCGGGAGCGACGGCTCAGAGTCGTCCGCCCGACTCGGCCCGTGAACCCACCCTAGACCGCTCGCCGATCTGGCACAACATCCGCCAAGCGGTGGACACGATCTCGAAGTAGAAGCCGGTTAGACTTGCGCCCGGGCAGGCCAGGGACGGCCGAAGGGCGGTTCGACGGAGCAGGGTTTCTACGTGCAGGTGATCTATCCCGGTGGGGAGCGGTGGGTGGCGGTCGCGGTGTCGGATGATCGGCGTACCGCGATCCGGCTGGGCGCAACGGCGTATCGGGATCTCGAGGACGCGCTCGGTCGCCGGGCCAATGGCGTGCGTGTGGTCAGTGTGGGTGATCTTCGCCGGGATGGTGGCGAGCAGGCGGTGCGGCGCGCGGCGTGTGACGTGTGGGCGCTAACCGCGCCTGGCGAGTAGCCTGCGGCTGCGGTCGGCGTCTGCGCGGGTCCAGTTGTTCGTATGGCTTGAGATCGCATCGGCGACGCGGGTGTGGCACTCGACGCTGACCTTGGCTGCGAGTTCGCGTGCGATGGTGAAGACGTCGCGTTCAGCAGCGGACTGGTGGATCTCGAACGCGGCGACGATCGCGCCGTGTAGCCGGACCATGTCACCGTCGAGGGCACCGCGCACGATCCGCTCTGCGAGCACGCCGGGCGAGAATTCGAACTCGATGCGTCGATGATGGAGAGGCATTGCTCTCCGGTAATCGCCGCGGAACCGGCGCCCGCCCTCCCCTTCGTGGTGAGGTTGATCCCGGATTGCGGTAAACCTGCAAACTGGCACCCGGAGCGGTTTGGGCCGGGCCGCGCGCCGGTTCAGGCGACGAGAGGTCAGGCGGTGCGCACGGCGACCGCGACGCGCAGTGCGCTCCCACGCTTGCGACCAGACCGGGCGTCATCGCTTGTGTGGGTCTCGAAGGTGTGTTCGCCGGCGTGGGCGGCGGTGAAGACGAAGCGCGCCCATAGGACGCGCTGGAGCATGGTCAGCTCGGCGAGCTCGACGCCCCGTCTGGTGGTGTGCGCCCCGTCCTCGCCGTAAGCGACGAAGTGTTGGACGGTAGCGATGACCGCGCCGACGCCGCCCGGCAGGTCGATCGTCAGCGGCTTGTCCATCCACAGGTTGGCGGTGATCGCCGCTTCGAGCAAGACACCGCTAACGGAGATATCGAGCATCGTCGCCTCGAAGCTTCGGGCAGCGCCGTTGTGCTCGATGCCAGAGGCGGTTACCGCCCAGTCGCCGGGGACGCGGACGTGGCGTCGGCGGTCGTGACCGTCGCGGCTACTCACGGGTCGCGCCGCCGGGTGTGGACTGGGACGACACGAACCTCGGTGGGCGTGCGGCCCCAAGGGTCACGACCGCACAGGCCGGCTGTCTCAACGCCGGCGGCGGTGCCCCTGATGGCGAGCGTGATCCATTCAATGCCGGTGCCGAACCGGGCTTGCAGCTCGTATGCGATGGGGACGGAATCACACATGTTGCCTGAGTGATCGCCCAACATCTTCCAGCGTGGATGCGCCTTCCCGGGATTTCCCCTACCACGTTCCGTTGGTTGCAAACACCACGAGAGGGCGAGGCGGCAACGGCGAAGCGACCGGGTGATGTCGGCTGTGTGCGGCGTCTCCGCCAGACACCGCATGCGCTACAACGCTCTCACCGCCACAGATCGTGGGGCGAGCGGCGGCGCGCCGGTGCATCGCCAGGTTGAGGACACCGCGTGCTGCACGGCGTTATCAGCCGGCTGGAGGGAACCTCAGCCGCGGAGGCGATTGCCGATGAGCGGTAGCGAGAACGCAACAGTCGTGCCCTTCGTCGGAGCCGTCGTGATGTTGACGTCGCCGCCGGCTGCGCGGACGCGCTCGACCATCGTCTCGAGGCCGAGGTGAAGCGCAGCGTCGCTCCGACGGCGCGTCGAGCTCGGGTCGAAGCCACGTCCGTCGTCTCGCACCTCGCCGGTCAGCGTCGCTTTGTCGTCGTCGAGACGGATGGTGATGCGGTGCGCGTCGGCGTGCTTGCGGACGTTTGCGAGCGCCTCCTGAACGGTGCGGTAGACGAGCGCCTCGACCACCGGGTCATAACGACGTTCGTGAACCGCGACATAGGTGGTCGCGTCCGTCTCCCGTGCCGTCTGGTCGGCGAGCAGGCCGAGTGCCGCGCCTAGTCCACGGTCGTGCAGAATCGCCGGGCGAAGCTCGAACATCAGCCGCCGCGTCCGATCCGTCGCCTCCTCCAGCACCGCACGAGCATGAGCCACCGCCGACTCGACCCGCGCGAAGTCGCCCTTGCGGCTGACCTGAACGAGCCGATCCATCGACAGCATCGCGGCCGTCATCACCTGCACAGTGTCGTCGTGAAGCTCCGTCGCGATCCGACTGCGCTCGTCCTCCTGCGCCTGCAACAGATCCCCCAAGATCTTTCGCCGGCGAATCTCACTCGCCGCCAACGCCCGCTCCGCCAACACGCGATCGGTCACGTCCAAGAACACCTGACCCACCAACGTCGGCTCCGCTCCAAAGCCGATCGGGAACACGCTGACCAGGTAACTCGACACGCCATCCGGGGTGCTGACCTCGATGTTGGTCATCTCCTCACGGGTCGCAAACACCTGCCGGATCGCGCCGACGACGATCGGATTCGCGTTCGGGACGACCTCCTCGAGCCGCTGCCCGATGTGCTTCGACTTGACCCGCCCCATCTGCTCGACCCGCTGATTCACCCGGATGATCCGAAGGTCGCGGTCATACACGATCAGCCCGACCGGCGCTCCGTCCAACACCAGACCAAGCACTCCCGCATCCCCCGCCGCTTCGGGGGCATCGACGGCGGCCATGCTCGAGACGATCACGCTCTCACCACCGATCACCGCAGCCTGCAACTCGACCCCGATGCGCAATGGGCCACTCGCAGTCACGATCTCGGTCTCATACCGGTAGCCCTGTCCCACGGCCGGCAGCCGCTCCATCACCCAGTCGAGCCGGTCGACCCTCGCCATTCCGTACGCAGTCACCCGCCGGCCCAGCATCTCCTCCCTCGATCGACCCATCAACCGGCAGAACGAGTCGCTCACGTGCACTGTCGCCCCGTCCGTACGACGCACAATTAGGAGGCTGCGCTCCGACTCCGCGATGTTCCCGGACCCACGCCGGCCCTCGCGCGTCGGACTCACCTTCGCCAACCTCCGCCCAAGCAGAGCTCGGAGGCCACGCCGTCCGCCCGACCACGCCACCGACTCGAAACCAGCACAACCGGGCCAGTGTAGACCCGCTGTCGCCCAAAGTCACGAACGGCCCCTATGAAGACCACGCCGACGGTATCAGCGGGGTATCTGAATCCTCCTTACTGCTGAAGGACTCTAGAGACCCGACTCCACGGAACCCGGGCAGATCACGGCGTCAACGAAACCGGGTCAACCCCACCTCCACGAGCGGCGCGCTTGGTTGGGCGGCAAACAGCGTTGTTGACGCGCCGCGGCGCCCGTGTCGCCGTTGTGGGAGAGCCGAGGGCGGGACTCGAACCCGCAACCTCCCGATTACAAATCGGGGGCTCTGCCAGTTGAGCTACCTCGGCCAGCCCGCATGGTTGCACGGGACACGCCGGATCCTACCCGCCCGCTCGCGCACGCCCCGGGCGGTGACCGACTTCACAATCCGCGGCGCGCGCGTGAACCCCGGAGCGCCCGTTCCGGTATCACAGGTATGAGCACAACCCCGACAACCGAACGCGGCGGCCGCGGCCGCTGGATCGCGGCGGCGGCCATCGCATTGATCGTCGTCCTCGCCATCGTCCTGCTCGCCCACGGCGGTGGCGGTGGCGGAGGTGGCGGCGGCTACTAGACCGCCGCACGCGTTGGGCTGGGGGCCGGACCTGGTGGCCGGCTCCCACCCACCCGCCTACCCCATCGCCCGGCGCGTCTGCAGGTGCGCGAGCACCTTGCGCTTGACGCGCTGGAGGGCGTTGTCGACGGTCTTCGGGTCGCATCCGAGCGACTCGCCGATCGCCTCGTAGCTGCGCCCTTCGAGATATCCCGTGAGCACCTGGGACTCGAGCGACGAGAGCGCCGAGCCGAGGCACGAGAGCAGGCTCTGCAGCTCCTCGGTCGAGATCACGCACGTGGCCGGATCGTCGACGGCCGGGCCGGGGAGCGCGTCGCCGAGGGTGTAGTCCGCCTCGGAGTCCTGTCCGGCCGGTGAATGGCTGAACGAGACATATGTGTTCAGGGGCGCGTGCTTGAACCGGGTCGCCGTCTTGATGGCAGTGATGATCTGGCGGGTGATGCAGAGCTCGGCGAACGACCGGAACGACGTCTCCTTGTCGGCGCGGAAGTCGCGCACGGCCTTGAAGAGCCCGATCTGGCCCTCCTGCACGAGGTCGTGGGAGTCGCCGCCGGCGAGGAAGTACGAGCTCGCCTTGAGCCGCACGAACCCCTGGTAGCGGCGGATGATGTCATCCATCGCCCGCTCGTCGCCGTTGCGCGCGGCGGCGATCAGGGCGAGCTCCGTCGGCTCACGCCAGACGCGTCTGTTCAGCTGAACCGCAGCACTCGACCTGGCCACCGACTACCTCCGGGAAAACGGTTAAGCCGAAGTCTCGATCAGTCTCACTCTGACCTTCAACCTCAGCTTGAGGGACGGGCTGCACTCTAGCCCAAGTTCCGCCTGTGTCAAATTGACCGGCTATTCGCCGCGGCGCATGCGCTCGAGCGCCGCGCGGACGGCCGGGTCAAGCGCATCGCCGAGCAGCCGCCGACCGGGCGCAGACGGTGGCTGGAAGCGCTCTTTCGGAGCGGCCGCCAGTCGATCCGAGAACTCGCGCGCGCTCATCGCCTGGACGCCGCCGCGCTGGGCGACGTGGCGCAGCACGGCGTCGGACGAGACGACCGTGACCGCGCGGTCGGAGTGGTGGCGATAGGCGAGCCGCTCGATCACGGCGTCGGCCGTCTCGCGGCCGGAATATGTCACCTGGGTGCGGCCGATCGACCGCGCCCGGCCGTGCCCGTCGAGGACGACAGTCGCATCGATGCCCGTCTGGGCCATGTAGCCCGCGATCTCGGCGACGAGCAGCTCACGCGCGCGCTGGTAGTCGTCGCCCGGCCCGCGCAGATGGCAGACGTTGTCGCCGTCGACGATGTAGAGCTCAGCCGCCACCGCGCTGCCGCACCGCCTCGTAGAGGAGCACCGCGGCGGCGGTCGAGACGTTCAGCGACTCGACCCGTCCCCGCAGCGGGATCGCCACCGCCTGGTCGCACACCGAGCGCACCCGCCGGCGCAGGCCGCGCCCCTCCGCCCCGAGCACGAACACGGCGCCGTCGCGGTAGTCGGCCCGGTCGTGCGGCGTCGCCGAGCCGGCGGCGGCGGCGTAGCTCCAGAGGCCGGGACGGCGCGCGCCGAGGAGCAGGTCGGCCAGGTTTTCGACCCGGGCGACCCGGAGGTGCTCGACCGCGCCGGCCGAGACCCGGCACACGGCCGGCGTGACCCGCGCCGACCGGCGGGCCGTGATCAGCAGGCCATCGGCGCCGGCGCACTCGGCCACCCGCGCCACCGCGCCCAGGTTGTGCGGATCGGTGACCTCGTCGAGCGCGACGAGCAGCGGCCGCTCGCCCGCGAGCAGCGCCTGCGGGTCGGCGTACTGATACTCCGACACCTCGGCCACGACGCCCTGGTGGTCGGGGCTGCCCGCTCGCTGGGCGAGCTGATCGGCGCCGGCCGTGCGCGCATCCTTCGGCAGCCAGTCGAGCGACTCGCCGAGACCGGCCGCGCACCACACCTGGCCCACCTGCCGGCGGCCGCGCAGCGCCTCGCGCACCGCCCGGCGGCCGTAGACGACGTCACTCATCGCGCGGATGGAGCTCGAAGCCGCCGGCGCCGTCTCGCACCTCCCAGCCGCGCGCGCCGATCTCGTCGCGCAGCCGGTCGGACTCGGTGAAGTCGCGCGCATCGCGGGCGGCCTGCCGCTCGCGGGCCAGCGCGACGATGCCGGCCGGGGGCGGGTGCGTCTCGGCAAGCGCGCCCAGCCCGAGCACCCCGAGCACCTCGGCGACCGTGTCGCGCGCACCCGGCGCCGCGCGGAAGAGCAGTGCGAGCGCCTCGGGGGTGCCGAAGTCGTCGTCGAGCGCATCCCAGACGGCGACGCGCAGGCCGGCGTCCTCGCCCGACCCGGTGCGAAGCCGGTTGCGCAGCGTGCCGCAGGCCGCCCGCGCCCGCTCGAGCGCAGCGTCGTCGTAGTCGACCGGGCTCGCGTAGTGGGCCTGCAGCAGGAACATGATGAAGGTCTCGGCCCCCCAGCGGTCGAGCGCGTCGGCGAGCAGGTCGATGTTGCCATCGGACTTCGACATCTTCGCGCCCGAGAGCCGCAGCATGCCGTTGTGCGCCCAGACGCGCGCGAACGGGCGCCCGGCGGCGCACGACTGCGCGACCTCGTTCTCGTGGTGGGGGAAGATCAGGTCGCGGCCGCCGCCGTGCACCTCGAACTCGCGTCCGAGCAGCTTCTCGGCCATCGCCGAGCACTCGATGTGCCAGCCGGGACGGCCGTCGCCCCACGGCGAGGGCCAGGCCACATCCTCGTCGGGCTTCGTCGCCTTCCAGAGCGCGAAGTCGACGGGGTCGCGCTTGTGCTCGCCGGGCTCCACGCGCGCGCCGGAGCGCAGCTCGTCGGGCCGCTGGCCGGAGAGCTCGCCATATGCGGGGAAGCTGCGCACGGCGAAGTAGACGTCGCCCTGCGCCTCGTAGGCGTGATCGCCCGCGATCAGCTCCTCGATCAGCGCGATGATCTCGGGCAGCGTCTCGGATGCGAGCGGCTCGCGGTCGGGACGGCCCAGCCCGAGCCGCTCGGTGTCGGCCACATACGCCTCAGTCATCTGCCGCGCGAGCTCGTCCGAGGGCACGCCGGCCCGCGCCGCCGCGACGTAGATCTTGTCGTTGATGTCGGTGATGTTCTCGACCAGCGTCACGCGCTGTCCGCGCCACTCGAGGTAGCGCTTCATGAGCCCGAAGACGACGAAGGGCCGGGCGTTTCCGACATGGATGCGGCCGTAGACCGTCGGCCCGCAGGCGTACATCCCGATCGTGCCGTCGGGGCCGGGGCGCAGCTCGTGCAGCTCGCCGGTGCGGGAGTCGCGCAGCCTCACGCCGCCCTCCGGATGGCCTCGTCGCGCGGTAGCGCCGCGAACACGGCCCAGAGCTCGGGGCCGCGGTCGCGGCCGGTGAGCGAGCGGCGCGCCTGGCGCAGCGGCACCTGTGCGCGGCGCAGCTCGTCGACGAGCGCGCGCGCCTGCACCTCGTCGAGCTGCTCCGGATAGGCGGCGCGGATGCGGGCGAGCTCGGGCAGAGGCTGCGGCTGCGGCCTGACGACCACGCAGTCGACCAGCTCGACGGCTTCGGCCAGGGTGTGAACGCCGCGCAGCGCCGGCTCGAGGGCGCGCACGAGCTCGGGCGGCGTGTCCGGCGGGCACCGGTCGAGGACGCGGGTGATGAGCTCGGCGGCCGGAAGCGCGGCGAGGTGCCGCGTCGAGAGCGCCCGCAGCCGGCCCGGGTCGAGCTGGAGGGTGCCGCGCGCGAGCCGGCTCTCGTCGAATCGCTCGACCAGCTCGTCCAGCGTGAGCACGTCACCGGGTCCCGACGAGCCGATCAGGCCAAGGTAGTTCACCACCGCCTCGGGCGGATGGCCGGCGATGCGCAGGTCGGCGATCGAGCTCGCCCCGTCGCGCTTGGAGAGCTTGCCCGCCTCGCCGGTGATGACCGCGTGGTGGAGGTACCTGGGCGGGCTGCCGCCGATCGACCGGATCGCGGCCTCCTGCAACGGGGTGTTCGAGAGATGGTCGTTGCCGCGCACCACGTGCGTGATGCCGTCGCCCAGATCGTCGACGGCGGTCGCCCAGTTATAGGTCGCCCGGCCGTCGCCGCGGAGGATCACAAACGGCGCGATGCCCGGCGCCCGCAGCCAGCAGGCGCCGTCTCGGATCTCGACACCCGCGGCGCCGTGGGCCGCCTCGCGGTAGCGGTCGAACCGCTCGCTCTGGCGCACCGGGCCCTCGTCCCAGCCGATCCCGAGCCAGCGCAGGTCGCGCAGGATGCCGGCCTCGAGCTCGGGCCGCGACCGCTCGGTGTCCGTGTCGTCGATACGCAGGAGCAGCGAGCCGTCGTGCGCGCTTGCGAACAGCCGGTTGAGCAGCGCCGTCAGCGCGCTGCCGAGGTGGAGCGACCCGGTCGGGCTGGGAGCGAAGCGGAGGCGGACGGACACGGCATCCGTCAGAGCGCTGCGGTGGGCTGCAGGTCGCGGACGCGCCGGGCGAGCATCCGCAGCACCTTCGACTCGACGCCGGGGTTCTGGCTGAGCATCGAGTTGAACGCCGAGGAGGTCAGCACCATCACCCGGGCCGGGCCGTCGGCGACCGCGGTGGCCGTGCGCGGGCCCTGGTCGATCAGGGCGATCTCGCCGAGGAAGTCGCCCTTGCCGAGCCGGTTGAGCTCCCGGCCGTCGCGCTCGATCCTGATCGTCCCGTCGAGCACGATGAAGAACTCGCCTCCGGTTGCGCCCTCACGCGTCAGCACCTTGCCGTCGGCGACATCGACCTCGTCCATCAGCCTGCCGAGGAACCCGACCTCGCGCCGGTCGAGGCCCGCAAAGAGCGGCACCGAGGCGATCAGATCGAGCTTGGGGTCGGCCGACGGCACGCCGGGATGATACCGATACGGACGGGAGCACGCCGGGCGGCGACGTGTGTTGTCTGAATGCTGCGGTCGCGCGTGACATTGGACACAGAGTCGGCTACAGTCGCCGTGTGCGTTCTGATGTGTTTGGGACCGTCCCCGAGCATGAGCTGCGTCAGGCCGGGCGGCGCAGGCGGTTCGATCGGGGCGAGATCGTGTTTCACCGAGACGATCCCGGCGACAGCCTGCACCGGGTCGACTCCGGCCGGTTCGCAGCTCGGATCGTCACGCCGGGCGGCGACGCGGCCACCGTCTCGCTGCACGGCCCGGGCGACGTGTTCGGTCTGCTGGCCGTGATCGGCGTCACGCGGCGGCGAACGGCGACGGTCGTCGCGCTCGAACGAGCCGAGACGCTGGCGGTGCCCCGATCGGAGTTCCTGCGCCTCCGCGCGGCCCACCCGGCGATGCGCGACGCCATCGAGGAGGTGCTGGCGGCCCAGCTCGCGGCGACGACCGACCGCCTCGTCGAGGCGCTGTACACACCCGTGTCGGTGCGCGTCCGCACGCACCTGCTCCGGCTCGCCGCGCTGTACGGAGACCTCGAGCAGGGCGAGGTCACGATCCCGCTCAGCCAGGAGCACCTGGCCGGGCTCTCGGGCACGACCCGCGAGACCGTGAACCGGGTCCTCAAGCAGGAGCAGGAGCGCGGCGCCGTCAGGCTGGCCCGGGGCCGCATCGTGGCGACGCCCACCCTGATGCGTCTGCGTCCCCCGCTCGACGAGGTCGTCTGGGCGGGCAGGCGGCCGCCTCCCGAGCAGCCGTGAGGGGGCGAGGGGCCGACCGT
>DASXZF010000188.1:0-14132 GCA_036502065.1 Gaiellales bacterium | reverse complement strand
CGAGCGCTTCATCGGCATCCTGATCGAGCACTACGCGGGCGCGTTCCCGCTGTGGCTCTCGCCGGTGCAGGCGACGGTGCTCCCGGTGGCCGATCGCCACAACGAGTACGCGGCCGCGGTCACCGCCGAGATGCGCGCCGCCGGCCTGCGGGTCGAGCCCGACCTGCGCACCGAGTCGGTGGGCAAGAAGATCGCCGAGGCCGAGCACCAGCGCATCCCCTGCATCCTCGTGGTCGGCGACAAGGAGGTCGAGGCGGGCACGGTGTCGCTGCGCCGCCGCGACCAGGGCAACCTGGGCGCTCGCTCCCTGGCCGAGCTGACCGCCGAGCTCGTCGTCGAAGCGGCCTCGCGCCGAGCCTAGCCGTCACGCACCAAAAGGGGTCAGACCCCTTTTGGTGCGTCAAGCATGCAGCGTGAGCTCGAAGCGGGCGCGGTCGCCGCGGTAGAGGTCGCGCGCGAACTCGACCGGGCGGCCGTCCGCGGCCCGCGTCGTGCGGGTGAAGAGGATCGCGGGAGCGCCGGGCCGGGTGCCGAGGTGGTGGGCGTCGGCGGGGTCGAGCACGGCCGGCTCGAGCGACGTCCGGGCGCTGACCGGGTCGATGCCGTGACGCTCGCGCAGGAACGCGTAGAGCGAGCCCTCGGCCAGGTCTGACCGCCGCAGCTCGGGGCAGACGGCGCGCGGCACCCAGAACGTCTCGAGCAGCAGCGGCTCGCCGTCGCCGAAGCGCAGCCTGCGCACCATCCAGGCCTGCTCGGCGCCGTCCAGCTCGAGGGCCGTCCGCGCGGCCGCATCGACCCGGCCCGAGCAGCGCATCTCGAGCACGCGCCCGCTCGGCTGCACGCCCTGGCGGCGCATCTGCTCCGAGAAGCCCGCCAGCCGCTGCAGCGTGTGCACGACCCGCGGGGGCGAGACGAACGTGCCCGACCCGGGCCGGCGGTAGACGACGCCGCGGCGCACGAGCAGCTCGACCGCCTGGCGCGCGGTCATCCGCGAGAGGCCGAAGCCGTCGGCGATCGTGCGCTCCGACGCCACCCGGTCGTGCGAGGCAAGGGCGCCGGCTGCGATCCGGCGCTCGAGCGCGTCTGCGACCTGTCGGTATCGGGGGGCGACATCGCTCGACACGTGGCCAAACGTACACCAGTGGCCGCTTCACGGTCCGCATGGCCGGTCGATCCCGTACAGTCTCCTCGTGGGGCCCAGACCCATCGAGCTCGTGCGAGTCGCAGGAACGCACCGCGAGGTGGGCATCCAGATCGGTGCGGCCACCGCCGGGGCGGTGTGCAGGCACGCCGATGCGGTCGACGCGCAGCGGCGGGCGCAGGCCGCCGCCTACCGCGACGTGACGGCGACGGCGCTTCCGTGGCTGGTCGAGGAGCTCGACGGCGTCGCCCAGGGCGCCGGGGCCGATCCGCTGGCCGTCTTCGCGAGCTCGATCGAGGAGCTCTGGGCCGAGGACGCCGTCCCTGCAGACCGCTGCTCCGACCTCGTCGCATGCGCCGAAGCGACCGCCGACGGGCACGTGTGGGTCGGCCACAACAACGATCTCGGCCCGGACGCCGAGGACGAGCTGATCGCGCTCGAGTGGCGCATCCCCGGCGATCCTGTCCTGTTCACGATCGGCATTGGGGCGGGGATCAGCGTCGGGTTCAACTCGGCCGGCCTCGCCCTGACCGGAAACGAGCTCTCGCCGAGCGACGACCGCGTCGGCATCCCCCGGCTCCTGCTGGTGCGCGACATCCTGCGCCGGCGCACGCTCACCGACGCGGTCGAGGCGGCGCTTCACCCGCAGCGGGCGTCGTCGTACAACAACCTGCTGTCGCACCGCGACGGCGGGGTCGTGAGCGTCGAGGGCTCCGCCACCGACGCCGAGCTCCTGCGGCCGACCGGCGGGAAGCTCGCCCACACGAACCACTACACGCACCCCAGGATGGCCCGCTACGAGCGCGATCCCGACGCGATCGCCGGCTCGGTGGCGCGCCACGGGCACGCATCCCGCTGGCTCGACGACGGGCCGGTGACGGCCGGGCGCCTGCGCGAGGCGCTCTCGGATCACACCGGCGCACCGGACTCGCTCTGCCGCCACGTCGAGGACGGGGCCGAGTCGAAGACTGTCTTTTGGTGCGTCGCCGACGTCACAGAAGGGACGATCCGGTACGGTCGCGGAAACCCGTGCGACTCCGAGGAGCAGCGCTACGACTTCGACTGAGGCATCGACGCACCGATACGCGCAGCTGACCTGGCCCGAGGTGGCCGAGTGGGCGACGCGCGATCCCGTCTGCGTGATCCCGGTGGCCACGCTCGAGGACCACGGCTACCACCTTCCGATCGACACCGACGTCGTGATCGCCGAGACGCTCGCCGACATGGCGGTGCAGCGGTGCGCCGGAAGGGCGCTTCTCCTGCCCACCGTCACCCACGGCTACACGCCGCACCACATGGACTTTCCCGGCCCGATCACGATCGACTGGAAGACGTTCGTCGACGGTCTGCTCGACATCGGCCGCAGCCTTCACCGCCACCGCTTCACGCGGATCCTGTTCGTGAACGGCCACGGCTCGAACGTGCCGCTCGTCGACATGGCCGCGCGCCTGCTGATGGTCGAACGGCCCGAGACGACCGCGGCCTCGTTCTGGTACCTGAGCGGGCCCGAGTCGGCCGACCTCCTGCGGCGCACGCGCGACTCCGACGCGCCGGGCGGGATGGCGCACGCCTGCGAGCTCGAGACCTCGCTCTACCTGGCGATCAGGCCGGAGCTCGTGCAGATGGACCGTGCGGTGCGCGAGATCCCCGACTGGGGCTCGCCCAACGTGTGGATGGACTGGAACGACGGCCCGCTCTCGATCAAGGGCGCCTGGAGCGGCTGGACCGAGTCGGGCGTGATGGGCGATGCGACGGTCGCAACGGTCGAGAAGGGCCGGTTGTGGCTCGAGCAGGCGGTCACCGAGGTGGCGGAGTACATCGACGAGCTGGCCGTGCGCGCACCGCGCCCCGGCCGGGATCATCATGAACCGGGGGAGGGACCCAGATGAACGCGCGCAGGCTGATCGCGATGACCATGCTCGCGGCCGTGGTGGCGACGGCCGCCGGCTGCGGCGGCGGCGGGGCCGCGCCGGGCGGCGGCGGTGGCGGCGGGTCGACGAAGGGCGGGATCCTGCGCGTCGGGACGACCTCGTACATCGACTCGCTCAATCCGTTTGTCGCGATCGAGTCCCAGTCGTACAACGCGTTCGTGATGGAGTACCCGCAGCTCGTCCAGTACGGCCCCGGCGAGAAGCTCGAGGGCGACTGGGCGACGAGCTGGGACGAGGCATCAGACGGCCTCACGTGGACGTTCCACCTGAAGCCCGGAGGCAAGTGGTCTGACGGCAAGCCCCTGACCGCCGCCGACGCGGCCTGGACGGGCAACCTGATCGTCAAGTACCAGGCTGGGCCGACGGCGGCGCTCGCGGCGGCGCTCACCCACGTGACGTCGATGGACGCCCCGAATGCGACGACGCTCGTCATCCACTACGACAAGCCGGTCGCGAACGTCCTGCCGCAGCTCGAACAGTTCTTCATCCTGCCGCAGCACGTGTGGTCGAAGTACGTGGGCACGAACGGCAAGGGGCTGAAGTCGTTCCGACCGGAGCAGAGTCTGCCCACCGTTGCGGGCGGCCCGTACTCGATCAGCCAGTACCAGGAGAAGGGCACGACCGTGTTCAAGCCCAACCCGTCCTTCTACGGCCCGAAGTCGAACGCCCAGGCCGTGGCGATGACCTACTACACGAACTCGACCTCGATGATCGCCGACCTGCAGGCCGGCAACATCGACTTCGCCGACCAGGTGCCCTACAACGCGATCAGCTCCCTCCAGGGCGACAGCAGCTTCGTCCTCGACTCGGTGCCGAGCTCCGAGGTCACGAACATCACGTTCAATTCGAATCCGCTGAAGCCGAAGAACCGCGAGCTCCTGAACCCGCAGGTGCGCGAGGCGCTCGAGGACGCCACCGACCGCGACCAGATCGTGAAGGTCATCTACGCCGGGCACGCCCGGCCGTGGGCGAACATGCTCTCGCTGCAGTCGGGCGCGTTCTGGCTCAATCCGGCCATCAAGCCGCTGCCGTTCGACCTCGCCAAGGCGAACTCGATCCTCGACTCGCTCGGCTACAAGAAGGGCGCGAACGGCATCCGGGTGGTGCCGGCGACGACCGGAAAGTACGCCCAGCCGGCCCATCCGATGGTCTACAACATGATGGTTCCGGACAGCCTCGACTTCAACGGCGACCGCCAGTTCCAGATCATCGCGGACGACTGGAAGCAGGCCGGCGTGAAGCTCAACGAGCAGGCCGGCGGTGACTCGTCGCAGGCGTACGGCATCGAGACGGCGGGCAAGTACACCAAGTTCGACCTGGCCACCTGGGACTGGGCCGAGTACGTCGATCCCGACGCCCAGCTCTCCTACATGACCCGGGCGCAGTGGTACAGCTGGAGCGACACGGGCTACAACAGCCCGCTCTTCAACAATCAGTACCTGCAGCAGGCCACGCTGATCAACCCGAAGCAGCGGCAGGCGCTCGTGTGGAAGATGGAGGCCGAGATCGCGCAGGACCGGCCGTACATCGAGCTCGTGGACGAGGACACCGTCACGGCCAACGACAAGGGCTGGACGAACTTCTATCCCGACCTGAACGGCTACTGCAAGTGCTACTACACGAGCCCGCACCGGACGTGAGCCGGCGGCCCGGCCAGTCATGAAGGAGGTTCCGGCGTGAGGGGGATGGATTACGTCGTCAAGCGGACGGGCTTCGCCATCGTGACGGTGTTCGTCGCCATCACCCTGAACTTCGTCATCTTCCGCGCGCTGCCGGGCAACGCCGTGTCGGGGCTGCGCTGCCAGCACTGCACCAAGCAGTTCCGCGAGTCGATCATCCGCCAGTACGGCCTCGACAAGCCGAAGTGGCAGCAGTACGTCGTCTACGTCGAGCGGCTCGCCCACGGCGACCTGGGCACGTCCACGTTCGACAACCGTCCGGTCTGGGACGACATCTCCCAGCCGCTTCTGAACACGCTGCCGATGGTCGTCGCCGGCACGGTCATCTCGATCGTGATCGGCATCCTCTCGGGCGTCATCGCCGCGTGGCGGCGCGGCACGGCGGCCGACTCGCTGAACCTGTGGACGGCCCTGGCCTTCTACGCCATGCCGACCCAGTGGATCGGGCTGCTGGTCGTCTTCTACGTCGCGATCCCGCTCGGCCTGCCGGCCAGCGGGATCTCGTCGAACACGCTCGGGATCCTCTCGACGCCGTCGGAGTGGGCGGTGCTCTCGGATCGCTTCTCGCACCTGTTCCTGCCCGCCCTCACGCTCGGCATCGGCCTCTACGGCGAGTACTCGCTGGTCGTGCGCTCATCGATGCTCGAGACGCTCGGCGAGGACTACGTGCTCACGGCCCGGGCGAAGGGCCTGCGCAACTGGGCGATCGTGTGGAAGCACGCGCTGCGAAACGCGATGCTGCCGCTCGTGACCCTGATCGCGCTCTCGCTCGGCTCGATCGTCGCCGGCGCGATCGTCGTCGAGGACGTCTTCTCCTATCCCGGCATCGGCCTGGCCACGATCGACTCCCTGAACCACCGTGATTACCCCGTTTTGCAGGGGATCTTCCTGCTGCTCACCGTCTCCGTCATCGTCGCCAACTACATCGCCGACCTGATCTACTTCAAGCTCGACCCGCGGGTGACGTCATGAGCGAGCTCATCCAGATCGCCGACGCCCCGCCTCCCGCAGAGACGGGCGGCGGCCGTCGCGCCGGCTTCATCCGCGAGGTGATGTTCGGCCAGAAGGTCGCGATCGTCGGCAACTCGATCCTGCTGTTCTTCGTCGTGCTCGCCGTGGCGGCGCCGTGGATCGAGCCGTACAGCACGACGAAGCAGGTGGGGGCGGTGTACGCCGCGCCGACCGCGAAGCACCTGCTCGGGCTCGACGACGGCGGCATCGACATGCTGTCGGAGGTGATCGACGGCGCCCGCGTCTCGATGATCGTCGGCTTCGCGGCCGCCGCGGTGGCGATGCTGATCGGCGGCGGCGTCGGCCTGCTCTCGGGCTACTTCGGCGGCAAGACGGACGTCCTTCTGATGCGCATCACCGACTACTTCCTGGTCATCCCCGACGTGCCGCTGATGATCGTCGCCGCTGCGGTGTTCGGCCGCAGCCTCATCAACATCATCGTGATCATCGGGGTGATCTACTGGACGAGCACGGCCCGCCTGATCCGGGCGCAGGTGAAGTCGGTGCGCGAGCGCGTCTACGTGAAGCGGGCGCGGGCGCTCGGCGCCGGCCACTGGCGGCTGCTTGCCAGCCACATCACTCCGCAGGTGGCGCCGCTCCTGGTCGCGAACACGGTGCTCACGATCGCGACTGCGGTCTTCGCCGAGACCTATATCAGCTTCCTCGGCCTCGGCGACCCCTCGACGATCTCGTGGGGGCGCCTGATCCAGAACTCGCTCACCGGCGGCGCGATCTTCCACAAGGCCTGGTGGGCGATCATTCCGCCGGGCCTGTGCGTCACCATCGTGATCCTCGCCGCGACGATGGTCGGCCAGGCGATGGAGGACGCGCTCAACCCGCGGCTGCGCGTCGGCCACCTGTCGGTGCGCCGGTTCCGCCTGCGGCCGCTGCAGGGGAGGCTCGACTCCGAGTGACCGCCGAGCCCGTGCTGAAGGTCGAGGATCTGCACGTCTGGTTCGACATCGACGGCGGCGAGCTGCACGCCGTCCAGGGCCTCGACCTCGACCTGCGGCCCGGCGAGCGGCTGGGCCTCGTCGGCGAGTCCGGCTGCGGCAAGACGACGACCATCCTGGCGCTGATGGGCCTGCTGCCGCCGAGCGCGAGCGTGTCGGGCCGCGTGCTCCTGGACGGCGAGGACGTGCTCGCGAAGGGCGAGGAGACGGTCTCGCCGCATCGCTGGCGCGACATCGCCATGGTGTTCCAGGGGGCGATGAACGCCTTCAACCCGGTGAAGACGGTCGGCTCGCAGATCGTCGAGCCGATGGAGCTGCACGGGATCGCCTCGGGCCGGGCCGCCCGCGCGCAGGCGGCCGAGCTGCTCGACCTGGTCGGGATCACCGGCTCGCGCGGCGACCGCTATCCCCACGAGTTCTCGGGCGGCATGCGCCAGCGGGCCGCGATCGCGATGGCGCTCGCGTGCAGCCCGAAGGTGCTGCTGGCCGACGAGCCGACGACAGCCCTCGACGTGATGGTGCAGGCGCAGATCCTCGAGCTGCTCGTGCGCCTGACCGACGAGCTGGGCCTCTCGATGGTCCTCGTCACGCACGACCTGCCGGTGGTCGCCCAGGTCTGCGGGCGGGCGTCCGTCATGTACGCGGGCAAGGTGGCCGAGTCGGGGCCGATGGAGACGCTCTTCCACCGGCCGCGGCATCCCTACACGCGCATGCTCTTCCAGGCCACGCCCGACCTCTACGGCGACGACGAGGTGAAGTCGATCCCCGGTGTGCCGCCGCGGCTCGACCGGCCGGTGCCGGGATGCGCGTTCCAGCCGCGCTGCGACTCGGCCTTCGCCCGGTGCGTCGACCAGGAGCCGCGGCTGCGCTCGGTCGGCGAGGCGCAGATTGCCGCCTGCCACCTGAACGACGTCCCGGCTGCGGTGTTGCCGTGAGCGCCGAGGCCGTCACGGCGGGCGGCGCCGACCCGCCCCTGCTCGAAGTCGAGGGCCTGGTCACGCGCTACCCGATCGCCCGCAGCCTGGCCGGGACGCTCATGCGCCGCGAGCAGCTGCACGTACACGCGGTCGAGGGAGTGAGCTTCAGCGTCGAGCCGGGCGAGATGCTCGCGCTCGTGGGCGAGTCCGGGTGCGGGAAGACGACCACCGCGCAGACGGTGATGCGGATGGTGGACTCGGACGAGGGCCGCATCAGGTTCCGCGGCCGGGACATCTCGCGCCTCTCGCACCGGCAGCTGCGGCCGTTGCGGCGCGAGATGCAGATCATCTACCAGGACCCGTACGAGTCGCTCGATCCGCGCTACCGCGTGCGCGACACGGTCGCCGAGCCGCTGCGCATCCACGGCATCGGCTCGTCGCGGGCCGAGCGCGACGAGCTGGTCGAGCAGGCGCTCGTCCAGGCAGGGCTGCGGCCGCCCGAGCTCTACCTCGACCGCTTCCCGCACGAGCTCTCCGGCGGCCAGCGCCAGCGGGTGGCGATCGCGGCGGCGATGGTGCTCGGCCCCCAGCTGCTCCTGGCCGACGAGCCGGTCTCGATGCTCGACGTGTCGGTGCGCGCGGGCATCCTGCGGCTGCTGGATGAGCTGCGCCGCAAGGGGCTTGCGATCGTGATGATCACCCACGACCTCTCGACGGCGGCCCACTTCGCCGACCGGATCGCGGTCATGTATCTGGGCCGGATCGTCGAGGAGGGGCCGGCCAAGGACGTCGTCCGAAATCCGCTGCACCCCTACACGAAGGCGCTCATATCGGTCGTGCCCAAGCGCGACCCGCGCGACTCGACCCGGCCGCAGATCCTCACCGGCGAGACGCCCAACCCCGTGTTCATACCGCAGGGCTGCCGCTTCCATCCCCGCTGCCCGATCGCGCAGGAGAGCTGCCGATCGGTCGACCCCGAGCTGCGCCGCCCCGCATCCGCGACCGACCCCACCCACCGGGTCGCCTGCATCCTGGCGTGAATAACCCCCGAAAATCGGGGACTGTCCCCGCAACCGCGGGGACAGTCCCCATCCTCTGGTGAGCCGGCGCTGGCGCGACCTCGCGGGGCCGGTCGGCCTCTTCCCGACCGGGGCCCGCAACGCGATCACGGATGTGCCCGGCGTGCGCGTCGGCCACGCCCAGGCAGCGAGCGGCGAGGCCACCGGCGTGAGCGTCGTCGTGCCGCCGCGCCTGCCCGTGCGCGCCGGCGTGGACACGGTGAACGGCGTCGGCGAGCTCACGAAGAAGATCGAGATCGACGAGTGGGGGATCATCCAGTCGCCGGTGTGGCTGTGCGGGACGCACGCGGTCGGCATCGTCTACCACGCGGCGATGCTCGCGGCCGGCGGCGATCCCGACCACACGGTGATTCCGGTGGTCGGCGAGTGCGACGACTCCGACATGGCCGATTCCCGCACGGTCACGGTTGAAGACGCCTACAAGGCGCTTGCAGACGCGGGCGATGAGGTCGCCGAAGGCACGGTCGGCGCCGGCACCGGCATGACCTGCTTCGACTTTCCCGGCGGCATCGGCACCGCGTCACGGGTCGTCGGCGGCCATACGGTCGGCGTCCTTCTGATGTGCAACTTCGGCGACCGCGAGCGGTTCACCTCGGGCGGGCTGCGGTTCGAGCCCGCGCCGCCTCCGCTCGCACCCGAGGGCTCATGCATCGCGGTGTGCGCCACCGATGCGCCGCTCGGCGCCCAGCAGCTGCGGAGGCTGGCGCTGCGGCCGCTGCTCGGGCTCGCGCGAGCAGGGTCGTACGCCTCGAACGGCTCGGGTGAGATCGGGATCGCGTTCACCGTCGTCGAGGCCGAGGGCTTCGGCCTCGACGAGCTCTCACCGCTCTTCGCGGCCGCCTACGAGGCGGCCGAGGAGGCGGTCTACAACTGCCTGGTCGCCGCCCGGCCCGCCCGGCGTCGGGACGGCCGGATGCAGGACGCGTTCCCCGCGCATCTGATCACGAGGCGTGAGTGACGATCCGGGCGAAGTACTCGACGTCGTCTTGCCCGCGCCGCGGGTCGAGGGTGAGCAGGCCGGGATCGTCGACACGCAGCCGCACGGTCGCGGCTGCAGCGAGCCGGTAGCGGCGCTTCCCGATCGTCGCGGCGACGGCTTCCGTGGGCGTGAAGCCGAACCGCACGACGACGACGGCGCCGCGGTCGACGCGAACGACGCGCAGGTCGGGGATGTGCGCGGGGCCGGCGCCGTCGGCGCACGCCGCGACGCCACCCGTCTTCGTGCGCGCCGACCAGCAGTAGCTGCCCAGCGTCAGGGTGTGCAGGCCGGCGGCGGTCACGATCTCGGCGTCGGGTGGGCGCGTGGATTGCGTGGGCGCGTGAGCGCCGGCTCCGCAGGCCGCGGCTGCGGCGGCGAGGACGGCGACGATCGTGATCCGTATCATCACCACCTCAGACGGCGATCACGCGCCGCTGGTTCCCGAGGGAGGATGCGCGCATGGAGGGAATGAGTGTCGAGCTGCGGGTGCGGCTCTCGGCTGCAGACGTGCACTACGGCGGCAACCTGGTCGACGGCGCCCACGGGCTCGAGCTCTTCGGCGACATCGTCACCGAGCTCGCGGTCCGCACCGACGGCGACGAGGGCCTCTTCGCCGGCTACGAGAAGGTCGAGTTCCTGGCGCCGCTCTACGGCGGCGACTTCGTCCGCGCGACGGGCACGATCGTGCGCATGGGCACCACGAGCCGCACGGTCGACCTCGAGATCTGGAAGGAGATCACCGCGCGGCCCGAGGTGAGCGAGTCGGCCGCCGACCTCCTCGATCCGCCCGTGCTTGCGACCCGCGCGCGCGGCACCTATGTGGTCGGCCGTGCGCACCACCGCGGCCCGGGCGGGAAGGGCTGAAGGCGGAGGGCAGGGCGGTCAGGCCGCCCAATTGACATTCGCCACAACGGCCAAGTGGCACGCGCCGCGAGGTACGCGTTCGCCGTCGCCCGATTGGCATTCGCTGCAACGGCCAAGTGGCACGCGAGCCGCCCGCCGCCCTCGCCACCCGTCCGCTACACGCTCATCTCGACCGCGGGCTTCGCGGTCGAGAGCAGCGCGAGCACGCGCGCCTCGGTCACCTCGTCGAAGTTCTCGTAGAACTGGCTCACGGCGTGGAAGCGCTGCGGCGCGAGCAGGGTCACGAGGCGGTCGCATTCGCGTTCGAGCCGCTCGACGGCCAGCCGCGGCAGAACGGGCAGTGCGATCACGCTCTGGCGCGCCCCGGCGTTGCGCGTGGCCGCCAGGGCGGCACGGATCGAGGCTCCCGTCGCGGCGCCGTCGTCGACGATCACCGCGGTGCGCCCGACGAGCATCATCGGCACCCCGCCGCGGAGGCGCTCGTCCATCTCGCGCGCCTGGGCGGTGGCGAGGTCGTAGGCGCTGTCGACCTGGGTCTGGCTCAGGCGGGTGGCCACCCGCCGGTTCGTGTAGCGCTCGCCCTGCGGGGCGACGGCGCCCATCGCGAGCTCGGGGTGGCCGGGCGTGCCGACTTTGCGCACACACAGCACGTCGAGCGGGAGATCGAGCAGCCGCGCGAGCTCGGCCGCGACCTCCACGCCGCCGCGGGCAAGGCCGATCACCGTCACGTTCGGCTTCTTGCGGAACTCGGGCATCGCCGCCGCCAGGGCGGCTCCTGCCTGGGCACGGTCGCGGAACATGCAGCCGATCATGCATCACCGACGCCGCGACGGTCAAGGCTTGTAACCGACGATTTGGCTGCTGCGGGTGCGTTGCTATACTGCGCGCCTGGCAAAGCAGAGGCAACTCGCCCCTCACCCGTCCGGCCTCGCGCCGGAGGGTTCAACCGAATCGTTCGGCTGCCGCCTCCGTGGGGAGGGGCTTTTCGGGTGCCTTGTGGCACCCATTTTTGCATGTCGAGGAGAGGAGCTCCCAAGGTTGATGATGATCGTGACTAGGCACAGGTCTTGAGGCCCCGCAGACAGGTCGATCAACGGCCGGCGGAACCGACCACCCGGATCAACGAGGCCATCCGCGTCCCGCAGGTCCGCCTGATCGACGACGACGGCACGCAGATCGGCATCAAGAGCACCGACGAGGCCCAGAAGTACGCGTGGGACAAGAATCTCGACCTCGTCGAGGTGGCGCCGGAGGCCCGGCCGCCCGTGTGCAGGGTGATGGACTACTCGAAGTACCGGTACGAGCAGGAGCAGAAGGCAAAGCTCGCCCGGAAGCACCAGTCAACGATCACGATCAAAGAGATCAAGCTGCGGCCCAAGATCGGAATCGGCGACTACGAGACCAAGAAGGGTCACGTCGTCCGGTTCCTGAAGGGACGGGCGAAGGTGAAGGTCACGATCATGTTCCGCGGGCGCGAGATGACGCATCCGGAGCGGGGCCGCGATCTGCTCCTGCGCCTCGCCGAGGACGTGAAGGAGCTCGGTTCGATCGAGTCCCAGCCGCTGCAGGACGGACGCAACATGGTGATGATGCTGGCACCGTTGAAAGCGGTCGTGCCATCGCCGGCCGAGGCAGCGGAGGCGGAGGACGCCCCCGCAGAGACGGTCGATGAGGCCGCCCCCGCAGAGACGGTCGATGAGGCCGCCGCCGGCGCCTGAAGGAGACACGACGATGCCAAAGATGAAGACCTCTTCCGCCGCGAAGAAGCGGTTCAAGCTGAGCGCCACCGGCAAGCTCCGGCGCCGCCGTGCGTTCCGGACGCACCTGCTCGAGCACAAGAGCTCCAAGCGCCGGCGCGGCATGCGCAAGCCCCGCGAGATGACACCGGCAGACCGAAACGAGGCGCTGCGCCTCCTGGGAAAGCGATAGGAGGGGCCGATGGCACGCGTCAAACGCAGCGTCAACGCCAAGAAGAAACGCCGAGAGGTGCTCGATCAGGCCAAGGGCTACCGCGGCCTGAAGAAGAACACGTACAAGAAGGCGAAGGAGCAGGTGATGAAGTCCCTGTCCTACGCCTACCGCGACCGCCGCACGCGCAAGCGCGACTTCCGCCGGCTGTGGATCATCCGCATCAACGCCGGCGCGCGCAGCCACGGCCTGTCCTACAACCAGTTCATGTTCGGACTGCGCAAGGCCGAGATCGAGCTCGACCGCAAGGTGCTCGCCGACATCGCCGTGTCGGATCCGAAGGCCTTCGAGGCTCTCGCCGAGGCTGCCAAGGCCGCGCTTGCAGCATGACGAGATGCCGGCCGTGGAGCCGATCACCTCGCGTGCCAATGCCCGGCTGAAGCACGCGCGCAAGCTCCAGGCGCGCCGTCACCGGCGGCTCCTGGGCCAGTTCTTGGCCGAGGGCGAGGACATCGTCGAGGAGGGGCTCTCCGCCGGCATCCTGCCGGTCGAGACCCTGATCGCGGCCGACCGCCCTCCCGACGAGGGCCTGGTGGCGCGGTTGGCCCGCGGCGGCCCGGTGCTGACGGTGCTCGACTCGCTGCTGGCCGAGGTCGGCGGCCTCGGCCACCCGGCCCGCGTCATCTGCCTCTACGACATCGCCGCGCTGCCGAGTGAATATCCGGTGTCAGGCACGCAATATTCACCGCTTGCCGTGTACCTGCACCGCGTGATCGATCCCGGCAACGTCGGCACCGTCGTTCGCGCCTGCGGGGCGCTCGGGCCGGCCCGGCTCGTGCTCTCGCCCGGCTGCTCCGACCCGCTTGCGGGCAAGGGCGTGCGGGCGTCGATGGGCGCCGTCTTCCGTGTCCCGATCGAGGTCGGCGCCGAGCTGCCGACGGCCGATCTGCGGGTCGCGCTGGTCGCCGATGCGCCGACGCCGCTCTGGGATGTCGACCTGTCCGGCCCGGCGGTGCTCGTCGTCGGCGCCGAGCGCAACGGCCTGCCGGAGGATCTGGTCGAGGCCTGCGATGTGGTCTGCGCCATCCCGCAGGCTGTCGGAGCCGAGTCGCTCAATGCCGCCCAGGCGGCGTCGCTCGCGCTCTACGAGGCCGTCAGGCAGCGAGCCGGAACGGCGGGTACGCGTCCGTCACCAGGGTGAACGCGTAGCCGGAGACGCGGTTTCCCCACCGCATCACGCCCTCGACGAACTCGAATGCGCCTCGTGGGTAGCGGCCTGTGAAGAGCACCGCGAACCAGACGTAGATCAGCACGAAGAACGTTGCGATCGCCAGGAAGAACAGCACGAGATAGTGCGGGATCGCGAGCAGCCATTTGACGAGCGGCAGCCAGCGGTTGAGCTCGGCGCCGGTCACCTCCGGGTAGTCCAGGTGCACGGCCTGGTGATCGTCGGTCGAGGGGTAGCGGTCGTCCATCAGCGCCATGTAGGCGGTCACACGGCTGCTGAACCGCGAGATCTCGAGGTTCCAGTCGAACCACCAGCGCGGGTACTTCTGCCGGAAGAGGATCAGGAGCAGCGCGGGGAGCACGACCAGGCCGGCGGCGCCGGTGAGCCCGTAGGCCCTGCCGCCGCTGGCGGCGTAGCCGCCGCCCTCGATCAGGGCGAGGAC
>DASXZF010000187.1:0-10824 GCA_036502065.1 Gaiellales bacterium | reverse complement strand
GCGGACGTCTACCGGGCGATGCGCGAGCCACGGCCGCACCGGCCGGCCCACTCGGCCGAGTCGGCTGCGCGCGGGCTCCGGGCCGATGTCTCGGCGGGGCGTGTCGATGGAGACGCGGCCGACGCCGTCCTCCGCGCCGCCGGCCACCGTGTCAGCCGCCGACGGGTCGGCCCGGCCGGACTGACACCGCGCGAGGTCGAGGTGCTGAGGCTGCTCGCCCGAGGATTCTCGAACAAGCAGATCGCGCACGAGCTCGTCATCTCACGCAAGACCGCGGGCAGCCACGTCGAGCACATCTATCGCAAGATCGGCGCGTCCAACCGCGCCCGCGCGAGCCTCTTCGCGATCACGCACGGGCTTATGACGACGACGGAGGTCGGGTCCGAGACGGCCGAGACCGTTCCGGCGCGACCCGCCTAGCGCCCCTGCATGCTCTGCATGTTCTCCATCATCGCGGCCTCGCTCACGTGGAGCTCCTCGCTGGGGCTGAACTGGACGAACTCGCTCCCCGCCTCGGCCCTCGGCGCGTGGCCGGGAGGCGCGTAGAAGGCGTCTCCCGCCTCGAACACCTCTTCGCGATCGCCGAACCGCCAGGTCAGCCGCCCCTTGAAGACGTACCCCCAATGCGGGCACTGGCAGCTGTCGCCGGGCAGACCCTTGAGGAGCGGCGCCAGGTCGTGATCCTGGCGAATGGTCACGAAGTTGACGGTGTAGCCGCCGAACTCCTCGGTGCGATCTTCCGCAAGGCCGAAGTCCCTGACCTGCGACGCGCTCTCCTTGGACACCTTGGGCATCTCGTCCCCCTTTCACTCGGTTGCCGTCACCGTAGAGAGCGGCCGGGCGCGGATCATCAGGCGTTCGCCCGATCTTTCGCCAGCCCGAAAGCCGGAGCCCCGGCTCTGCGCTCACATGCCGGCTCCGACGGCCCGCCCCACCACCATCGTGAGCGCCATGGCCGCGACGCCCCACACCACGACGCGTACCGTTCCTCGGGCCGGCGGCGCACCGCCGAGATGTGCTCCGACCCAGCCGGTGAGCGCGAGCGCCACCAGAGTCGCCGCGATGGTCACCTGGATCCTGACCGAGGACGGGGCCAGGATCAGCGCCAGCAGCGGGAGCGCCGCACCAACGGTGAAGGACGCCGCCGAGGCACCGGCCGCCTGGAACGGCCGGGCATGTGACAGCTCGGTCATCCCCAGCTCGTCGCGGGCGTGAACCGCGAGCACGTCTGCACGCGCGCTGAGCACGTTGGCGACCTCCTCCGCCAACTGTGACGAGAGTCCACGTTCGCGGTAGATCCCGGCGAGCTCGGCACGCTCGCCGGCCGGATCGCTGCGGAGCTCACGTCCCTCGAGGACGAGATCGGCCAGCTCGGCGTCGGCCTGCGAGCTGACCGACACGTACTCCCCGGCGGCCATCGAGGCGGCGCCGGCCACGAGCCCCGCGATTCCGGCGGTGAGGATGGCGGAGCGGCCCGAGTGCGCAGCGGCGACACCGACGATGATCGCCGCGACCGAGACGATCCCATCGTTTGCGCCCAGAACGGCCGCCCGCAGCCAGCCCGTTCGGTGGCTCAGATGTCGTGCTCGCGGTCGCATCTCGCGCCTGGCCGCCGAGACGGCCATCTCAGGCCGTCATGCGCGCGACCCCACCGGCGCCGGGCCGGTGCGATCGAGCGACGCGCTCACTCGCAGAGCCACTTCGATCAGCCGATTCGAATAGCCCCACTCGTTGTCGTACCAGGCGATGACCTTGACCTGCGTCCCGTCGACCACCGTCGTCAGCGGGGCATCGAACACCGACGAATAGGCCGACTTGACGATGTCGGAAGAGACGATCGGCTCGTCGTTGTAGCGCAGGATCCCCTGCAGGGCGCCGGTGTCCGCACGCGTCGCGAACAGCTCGTTCACCTCGTCCGCCGAGGTCGCCCGCTCCGTCTCGATGGTCAGGTCGACGAGCGAGCCCGTCGGCACCGGCACGCGCACGGCATAGCCGAGCAGCTTGCGGGCCAGCTCGGGGATGACGAGGCCGACAGCCTTGGCGGCGCCGGTCGTCGTCGGGATCAGGTTGATCGCGGCCGCCCGCGCGCGGCGCAGATCCTTGTGCGGCGTGTCGACCACGTGCTGGTCGCCGGTGTAGGCATGGATCGTCGTCATCACACCGTGCCGGATGCCGACCGACTCGTGCAGCAGCTTCGCGACGGGCGCCAGGCAGTTGGTGGTGCACGACGCGTTCGAGATGATCGCGTGCGCAGCAGGGTCGTAGACCTCGTCGAAGTTCACTCCGAGCGCCACGGTGACGTCCGGATCGGTCGCCGGTGCCGAGATGATCACCTTTGCCGCGCCGGCCTCGAGGTGCTTCGTGGCGTCCGGGCGCTTGCGGAAGCGGCCCGTCGACTCGATCACGACGTCGGCGCCGAGCTCCGACCACGGGCAGCCGGACGGATCGGTCTCGGCGAGCACGGGGATGGCGACACCGTCGACGCGGATCTCGCCGTCGCCGGCCTCGACGGCGCCCGGGAACGGCCCGTAGACGCTGTCGTACTTGAGCAGATGCGCGAGCGTCCGGACGTCCGCGAGATCGTTGATCGCCGCCCACTCGATGTCATATCCGCGCTCGTATGCAGCTCGAAATGTCGTCCTGCCCACACGGCCGAAGCCGTTGATCGCGATGCGTGCGCCCATCGTGTCCACCGTCCCGTCGAAGTCGATTACGCCCGTACGGCGTTCATGGTCGCCTCGATCGCCGCGAGCCGCATCAGTGCCTTCGCGTATGCCGTTGACCGTAATTGTGCGCAGCTGCCGCGACGCCTCAGTCTGCGCGCGGCGCGCCGACGTAGCGGATGCCTGTGGCCTGGATGCTGCCGGCGGCGATCGCCGCCCGCTCCTCGTCCGGTTCGATGCCGAGGTCGGAGAAGAAGAACGGCCCCTCGGCGAACAGCGTGCGCGTGAACCGCGTATCCAGCTCGTCGACGACCGCGGCGCTCGGATGCAGGCCGTGGTCGTTCGCCCACGCCGGGAAGTACTCGTCCCACGGCAGGCCGGACGCGACCCACCGGTCGTGGCCGTGCCGCAGCCACTCGGCGCCGTCGGCGGGCATCCGGTCGAAGCACCAGCGCGCGGTCGCGGCGTCGAACCGCTCCCACCCCCACTCCAACACGACCAGCACGCCGCCGGGTGCGAGCGCGTCACATGCGCAGCCGACGGCGGCGGGCAGGTCGCCGACGTGGTGGAGCGAGTTCGACGCGATCACGGCGGCGACGGGGTGCGGCGGCTCGTAGCGCTCGAACTCGACCCGGTGGAACCCGGGCTCCGCAGGCGCCGCGGGGTCGACGCCCACGGCCGCGTAGCCCTCGGCGAGCAGCTTCGGGACGAAGCCGCCCGCCGAGCCGCACCCCACCTCGAGCACCGCCGCCGGCGCGGGCGGCAGGTGCTCGCGCACGAACGGCCATGTCGCGCCGAGCCATCCTCCGGGGTCATGCATGCCCGGATCCTACGAGGCCGGGCGCGCTCAGCTCTGCACGATCATCAGGCTGTTGCCGTCGGGATCGCGGAACCAGAACATCGGCGGCACGGGGTCGCCCATGCGCGAGACCTCGGCGTCCACGTCCACGCCGCTCGAGCGCAGCTGTGCGTGGGCTGCGTCGACGTCGGCCGTGGACAGGGTGATGCCGGTCTGCACGGCCGTCGGGTCGATGCCCGGCCGCGGCGGGGCGAGGGCGATGCCGGTCGTGCCGGTCGGCGGGTACACCTCGACCCAGCGGTACTCGCCGCCGAACGGGATGTCGGTGCGCTTCTCGAACCCGAGCTTCTCGACGTAGAACTCGATCGAGCGATCCTGGTCGGTCGCCGGGACGATCACGAGGCTGATCGTGTCGATCGGGTGCGTGGTGGTGGTCATCGTCGTCCTCCTTGATGTGGTGTTCCGCGGGTAAGACCGCGCGGCCCGGGCGAACTCATCGCAGCGGATTTCGGGGGGTGACAACGCCCGCGCGATCTGGCAATCTCCCGCCCGCAGGTTCTGAACACTCGCACGACTCACGGAGACATGATGCGGAGCCACGACAAGCGATATCTGGTGCTCGCCGCGAGGGTGTTCGCGGTCGCGATGATGTTCGTCGATCAGACGATCGTCGCGATCGCCGCCCCGAACATCCAGCGCGCCCTCGGCCTCTCGGCGACGGGCACCCAGTGGATGATCAACGGCTACTTGCTGGCGCTCGCGGCGCTGATCGCGCTCGGCGGCAAGATCACGGACGTGCTCGGCCACCGGCGCATGCTCCTGGTCGGGACGGTCGGGTTCGCCGCGACGTCGGCCCTGTGCGGGGCGGCGCCGAACGACGCGGCCGCCGAGTGGTGGCTGATCGCCTTCCGGGTGCTCCAGGGCGCATCGGGCGCCGTGCTCTTCCCCGCCGCGCTCGCGATCGTGGTCGACTCGTTCGAGCCGCAGGAGCGCGGGAAGGCGCTTGCGATCTTCTTCGGCATCACCGGCGCGCTGACGTCGGTCGGACCGATCGGCGCGAGCATCCTCCTGCCGTGGACGTGGCGTGCGATCTTCTGGATCAACGTCCCGATCGGCATCATCGCGCTCATCCTGACGCTGCGGGCGCAGCCCGACGAGGAGCGCCGCCCGACGCCGATCGACACCCGCGGAGCGGTGCTGGTCACCGGCGGCATGGCGCTCGTCGTGCTCGGCCTGCAGCAGGCGGGGCAGTGGGGCTGGACGTCGGTCGCCACCTGGGCCTGCATCGCCGGCGGCGCCGCCGTCCTCGCCGCATTCGTGCGGCACGAGCTGCGCGTGCCCGACCCGCTGATCGAGCTGCGGATCTTCGCCAACCGCGGGTTCGCGGCCGACAGCGTCGTGCTCTTCCTGGTGTGCGCCTGCTTCGTGCCGCTCTTCTTCTTCGCGTCGGTGTACGCCCAGATCGTGCTCGGCTACGACGCCGGCAAGACCGGCCTCTACATGCTCGTGATCTTCGCCGGCTTCGCCACGGGCAGCCAGGTCGGAGGCCGGATCCTCGACCGCCGCGGCGCCCGGCCGGCGGCCGTCTACGGCTCGGCTCTCGGCGCGGCCGGGTTCCTGCTCTGGGCCGACCGTCTGCACCAGGGCCTGGGCGGCCAGTGGCCGTGGATCCTGATGGCCGGCGCCGGGATCGGCCTGGCGCTCACTCCGGTCTCGACCGATGCCGTGAACCGCGCGCCGCGCGGCAGCTACGGCGAGGTCACCGGCGTCACCCAGACCGTGCGCTACTTCGCCTCGAGCGTCGGGCTGGCGGTGCTCGGCACGGTCCTGATCGACCGGGTGCGGACGAACGTGATCGCCTCGCTCACGCACGCCGGCGTGCCCCGCTCCGTGGCGGCGAACGTCGCAGGCCAGGTGAATGCCGGCACGAGCTCCGGCGGTGCATCCGGCGGCGCGCCGGCGCACGGCACACACGGCCTGTTCGCAACCGTGCAGTCCGACTTCGCGCAGTCGACCAGGACCGTCTTCCTGGCGATGGCCGCCCTGATGGCGGTCAGCTTCGTCATCGCGATCAGACGGATGCAGCGGGGCATCCCCGAGGAGGTCACGAGCGCCGCGGCCGCCCTCGCCCAGTCGGACTGAGAGGAGGCCGCAATGGACAACGCGCACCTGACGACGAAGCGCTCGCCGCGATCGGTGGCCGACACGGTCGCCCGCCTCGAGGAGATCGCCGCTGCGAAGGGCCTCAAGGTGTTCGCCGTGATCGATCACAGCGGCGAGGCGGCCGCCGCCGGCCTCGAGCTGCGCGAGACGAAGGTCGTCATCTTCGGCAGCCCGGCGGCCGGCACGCCGGTGATGCAGGCCGTGCCGGCGGCGGCGCTCGACCTGCCGCTCAAGGTGCTCGTCTGGGCCGACGGCGACGGGACCAGCGTCACCTACACCCCTCCCGGCGAGCTCGCGTCGCGCTTCGGCCTCACCGCCGAGCTGGCCGCCCGGCTGGCGGGCATCGACGCGATCACCGACGCCGTCATCCAGCCGTGAGCCGCCCCATCGCCATGCACACGTCGACGTGGAACGCGGTCGCGTAGCCCAGGTCGTCGACGTGGATGCGCTCGTCACGGCCGTGCACGCCGGCGTGCAGCACGTCGGTGGGCGTGTGCCGGATCGGCCAGATGCCGTAGGCGACGGTGCCGAACGCCTCGCGCAGGTAGTGCGAGTCGGTGAAGCCGTTGCAGACGATCGGCACGAGCATCGCTCCGGGCTCGCGCGCCTCGATCCAGTCGCGGCAGGCATCGAAGAGCGGCGTGCCCACCGGCGACATCGAGCCGCCCTCGAGCGGGGCCGGGAACTCGATCTCGTAGGGCGCGGCGTCGCCGAGCGCCGCGACGAGCTCGGCGTGCAGAGCCTCGCGCGTCACGCCCGGCACCGTGCGGCAGTCGCACTCGACGCTGGCGCGGGCCGGCATCACGTTGAGCGCGTCTGACCCCCGCAGCCGCGTGGGCGCGATCGTGGTCTCATAGAGCGGCGCGAGCAGGTCGCGGAGCATCGGGTGAAGCGCGACCGCACGGGCCAGGCGCTCGTCGATCGAGCCGTCCTCGCCGGCCAGCATGTCGAGGGTCGCGGCCGTCTCGGGCGTCGTCTGCCGCGGCGAGCGATGAGCGGCCAGGCGGTCGATCAGCCGGGCGAGCAGCGGCACGGCGTTTGCGCCCGCATGCGGGAGCGACGTCGGCCCGGCCTCGCCGAGGGCGGTCACAAGCGCCGCGCAGGCACCCTTCTCGCCGACGCTGATCGGCACCGCCACCCGCCCGTCCGTGAGCTCGAGCCGCTCGGCCGAGCCCTCGTTCAGGGCATAGTCGGCGGCGATGTCGGGGCGCGCGGCGACGAGCCAGCGCATCCCCACCCGCTCGCGCCCGTCCTCCTCGTCGGCCTCGGCGATCAGGGTCAGATCGCCGTTCGGCCGGTGTCCCGCCCGCGCCAGCGCCGCGAGCGCGACGACGCGCGTGGCGAGCTCGTTCTTCATGTCGGCGGCGCCGCGCCCCCAGATGTACCCGGCGTCGTCTACGTGGCCGGAGAACGGCGGATGCCGCCAGCCGCCGGGGTCATCGGCGGGGACGACGTCGGTGTGGCCGAGCAGCGCGAGCGACGGGCCGGTGCCGCGGCCGGCGATGCGGGCGATCAGGTTGGCCCGCCCCGGGTCGCGGGCGACGAGCTCGCACTCGACGCCGCTTGCCTCGAGATAGCGGGCCAGGTAGGCCGCGGCCGGCGTCTCGCCGCCGGGCGGGTTGCTCGTGTCGATGCGCAGCAGCTCGCGCATCACGCCGACGGCCTCGTCGCGCAGCTCGGGCTCGGAGGGCAGGCTCATCCGTGGTCGCGCGGGAACTCGTGCGTCCACGCGTGGGCGGCGATCCGCGTCTCGCCCTCGTACACGTCCAGGCGCGAGGTGGCGAGGAAGTGGGTCGCCGTCGAGGTCATGACGCCGGTCGCGCGGATGTGCACGCGCCAGTCGTCGCGCCCGTAGCCCGAGGTGTTGTCGACCTCGACACGGGCCGAGAGCGGATCGCCGTCGACGATCGAGTAGCGCGCCACCGAGGTGTCCTCGTACAGAAGGCCGTTCGGAAGCCGGTGGAGGCCCCCACAGTCCCAGTCGAAGACGAGCTCGGTGCGGCCCGAGGCCAGGTCGCGGGTGATCGTGCGGCCGCCGCCCGAGCCGCTGCGCAGCAGCTCGACGGCAAGCGGCGCCGGCTCCTCGGGCGGATCGGGCTCGCGCAGCGCGGCGTCCTGCACGCGCTCCGGCCGCTGCGGCAGGACGAGCTCGGCGCCGCCGCCGAAGCGCACGCCGAGCGTGACCGCCTCCGGCGAGGGCCACGCGAGCGGCCAGTAGCACGGCGAGATCGAGAGGCGCACCCGGCTGCCCGCCTCGAACCGATGCGCGATCGAGTCCATGCCGACGGTGACCGCGAGCGCCTCGCCCGGCGGCACCCGCTCGGGCTCGGCATGGCCGTCGCGGTGGCACAGGTTGAGCTGCCCGCGGGTGACGAGCAGCGAGCTGCCGTCGGGGCGCACCTCGCACAGGCGCGCCGAGACGAGCGCGACCGGCCGGTCGGCGCGCAGCACGAGTCGGGCCTCGGCGAACCCGAGGATCTCGACCGCGTCTGAGAGCGGTGGCGACGTGAACGTGAGCGAGCGGGCATCCTCGCCCCGCTGGTCGAGCGGCAGGTCGGCCGAGCGCGCATCGGCGCACCACGCGCCGCCGTCGAGGCCGACCGTCTGCGCGCTGCCGACGTCGCTCCACCCAGCCTCGTCGCCAGGCGAGGAGGCGAGCACGCCGTCGCCCAGCCACAGCGAGCGCGGCGCGATGCGCGGCGACGGCCACTCCTCCTCGGCCACCCACCGGCCCGGCCGGTCGGCCAGGTTGGCCGCCGGCGGCACCGACCCCTGCATCCACGCGACCACCATCGGCTCGTCCTCGATGCCGTTCTCGACGCCGCCGAGCCACCGGTCCCACCAGCGCACGAACTCCGACAGGATGCCGACGGCCGGTCCCGGCGCGCCGTGGACGGGATCGTTGTGACCCCACGGCCCGATCAGCGCGCGGCGCGGCACGTCCAGTCCCTCCATCAGCCGGAGGGCCGCGTCGCGGTAGCCGTCGGTCCACCCGGCGACGCACATCACCGGGCAGGCGATGCGGGAGTAGTCGTCGCGCACCGAGCCCTGCTGCCAGTAGCCGTCGCGGCGCTGGTGGGCGAGCCAGTGCGACACCCACGGCGGCTGCTCGAGCCGCTGCATCCAGAGGTCGCGCCAGCGCTCGCCGGCCACGAGCGGGTCGGGCGGCCGCGCCTGCCAGCCGAGCATGCACGTCGACCAGTGCGCCATGTCCATCGGGATGACGAGCCCGCCACGGTAGTGCACGTCGTCGGCGAAGCGGTCGTCCGAGGCGAAGCAGCTCGCGATCGCGCGCAGCGCGGGCGGGCGCCGCGCGGCCACCTGCAGACAGTTGAACCCGCTCCACGAGTAGCCCATCATCCCGACCGCGCCGGTGCACCACGGCTGGGCCGCGATCCACGCGATCACCTCGAGGCAGTCCTCCTGCTCCTGCACCGTGTACTCGTCGGTGCAGACGCCGTCGGAGTCGCCCGTCCCGCGGATGTCCACCCGCACCCCGGCGTGGCCGTGGCCGGCGAACCACGTCATCTGCTGGTGGTCGCTCACCGCGGTGCCGTCGTTCAGCCTGTAGGGCAGGTACTCGAGCACCGCCGGCACCGGCCGCGCGTCGGCGTCGTCGGGCAGCCACACGCGCGCGGCCAGCCGCGTGCCGTCCGCGAGTGGGATGAAGATGCCCGATCGGACCACCGGCCGGCGCGGGAACTCGGTGCGGACGCGGGCCTCCTCCATCGCGGGGATCCTGTCACGCCGGCGCCGGTTCGTGGCAGCATGTGCGGGTGGCGACGATGGCCGACCTGGATGCCCTGGCGATGGCGATGCCGCAGACCACCAAGGAGGTCTCCGACGACGGGCGGCCCTCCTACCTCGTCCACGGCAAGATGTACTGCTTCCACCGCAGCCGCCGCCCCGACGCGGTCGATCCCGACACCGGCGAGCGGATGTCCGACGTGCTCATGTTCCGGGTCGCCGACCTCGAGGAGAAGGAGGTCATCCTCTCGGACGGCCGCCGGCTCTTCTTCACCACACCGCACTTCGACGGCTACCCGGCGGTGCTCCTGCGCATCCCCGACCTGGCGCAGCTCGATCGGAACGAGCTGCGCGACACGGTCGCCGAGGCGTGGCTCACCCGCGCGCAGAAGCGCGTCGCCAAGGCGTGGCTGGCGGCGCAGGGCATCGACGCCTAGCCAGATTCGGGTGCGGCGTCGGCGCTCGGCTGCTCGTCGATCACCTCGCTCGTGATCTCGGCGTGCGAGAGCAGCTGGTCGAGCGCCTCGCCGACACCGATCTGGAAGCGGCGCTCGAGGGTGATCTCGATGCTGACGGCGTCGTCGGCCCCCACCCGCACCTGCACGCGCGGGTTCTCGGCGGCCTTCCCGACGATGGTGCGCACCATCTCGGCGAAGGCATCCTGCTCGTCGGAGGCCCCGACCGCGGTGCCGGTGACATGCATGCGGACGTTCGGCATGCCACCTCAATACCGGGCCGGGCGAGCCGTCAAACGCCGTGCCTCAGTCCGGCTCGCCCGCATAGAGCCGGGCAACGGCGGCGATCGCGTCCTGCTCGCGGCCCTTCGGCTCGTGCCTGTAGCGATGGTCGCGCTTGCGGTCGTACTCGGCCAGGTCGCCCGCGAGCTGCTCGAGCCGCCGGCGCCGGTCGGAGACGAGATAGCGGGCGAGGCCGGGCCCGATCGCGTTCGCCGCGGCGATCGTCGCCACCAGGTGCGGCTCGCACAGGCCGTCGGAGCCGGCGTATGCGGCCCGCACCGCGCCGTCGGCCAGCGCCTCGGCGAAGAAGTCGGCCTTGCGCGCGAGCGCATCCCCGGCGCCTGCGCAGGCCGGGCACGAGCCCGGCCGCTGCACCGGGTCGGAGGCACGGCGCGCCCCTCGCAGCCGCTCGAGATCCTGGGCGATCAGCAGGCCGTAGACGTCGGCGATCGCATATCCCGCCCCCGCCTGCACCGCGATCCCGTGGAAGAGCCAGGTGTGGCGGCGGCAGAATCCCCCGCCCGCACAGAACCGCGCCCGCGCCTCGGGCACCATCCGCCCCTCGCGCACGAACGTCGCCATGTCGCGCGCCTCGGTCTCGGCGAGCACGCGGCACAGGGCGCACCCCGGCGCCCCGAGCGCCTCGACGATGTCCAGTGCGAAGAAGTCGACCACGGCGATCAGCTCGGTGGAGAGGCCATCAGCGGCACGAGCC
>DASXZF010000186.1:0-1631 GCA_036502065.1 Gaiellales bacterium | reverse complement strand
ACATGGATGACCCGGTGAGCGACCTCGCCCGCGACGACGCGGCCGTGATCATCGCCGAGCTTCTGCGCGCGCTCGGCGCCCGCGCGGTGCCCGACTCCGGCCCGATCGACCTGGCGGCCGTCGCGCGGGTGCGCGAGCACCTGGCCGCGTATGCCCACGAGCAGACGCCGGCAGCCGAGCTCGAGCGCGTCGCCGGCCTCGACCGCTTCACGATCGCCCGGCACTTCCGGCGGGCGTACGGCACGAGCCCGGACAGGTACCGGATGCTGCGCCGTCTCGAGCGCGCCCGGGCCGCGATCGAGCGCGGCGTCCCGCTCGCCGCCGTCGCCGCCGAGACCGGCTTCGCCGATCAGAGCCACATGACCCGCCAGTTCGCGCGGGCCTACGGGATGTCGCCCGGCCGGTGGCGCAGCACCGCCGCCGCGCCGAGCCATCCACCCGTGTAGACGGCCGGCTGGCGTCCTGGCGGCCTAGACCTGGCCGGGGTAGAAGCCGAGCCGCGCGAGCGGCTCCACGATCTCGTGCTCCTCGTATGAGAGGTGCGAGAGCAGCGCGTCGGTGAGGAAGTCGATCGCGGCCTGGATGCCCTCGTAGTCGCCGGGGTCGTTCATGTGGCCGACCAGTGCGCGATCGATCGCCTGCACGGCGTCGTGGATCGCCAGATGCTCGGCGCGCAGGCGTTCGAGCGTCGGTCCGAGCGATGCGTCGCTGCGGGCGAGATGAGGGAAGATCGCGTCGTCCTCGAGGCCGTGGTGGGCGGCGACGACGCCGCAGTAGCGGGCGCAGAACGCCCCGACCGCCCAGTCGTTCTGCCGCAGCGCCATGTCGTTCAGCGCCGAGCGGGCATCACCCGCCGAGCGGGCGCCGTCGCGCACCTCGGTGAGCACGTCGCGCAGCTCGGCGAGCTCGCGCCGCAGCATGTCGTGCACGTCGATCAAGTGCTGGCCGACCAGCCGGCCGCGCCGCGTGTACTCGACGTCACGTCCGGACTTCGGCCGCCGCGGCCGCGTGGCCTCGTCCCAGGCGGCGGTCGCAGCGAGGCGCACGCCGTCGTCGGGGGTCGGCGTCACTCCCAGCCGGCCGTATTCCGACTCGCCGCCTGCCTCCATGGCGGTCAGTATCGTGGATCGCGCGGCTAGAGACCGCCGAGCAGGTCGCGCAGCGCCGCGGTGTAGGTGTCGAGCGCGATGCGGCCCGCGCGGGTGAGCGCGACCGACGTGCGCGAGGCGGCGCCGGTCCCCGTCTTGTCGGTGTCGATGTAGCCCGCGTCCTCGAGCTTGCGCAGGTGGGTGATCAGGTTCCCCGGGGTGAGGCCGATCATGTCCTGCAGCCGGCTGAACGAGAGGGCGTCACCGTCCGGCAGCGCCGCCAGCGTGGCGACGATGCGCAGCCGGGCAGGGACGTGGATGAGCGGATCGAGCTCCGTGGCGCTCATGGGTGCAGCAGGATCTGGCTCGCGGCGCGCGCCAGGAGCAGGACGGCCAGGCCGATGCCGATCACGGCCCACACGGTGACGGGGCCGGTGTAGGCGGCGACGGCGCCGAGGACGACCGCGGCGCCTGCGAAGGCCGCCCACTCCCAGTTCTCGTGCGCGGCCTGGTGGGTCGCGGCCGCCGACCCGACGATGATGA
>DASXZF010000185.1:0-5120 GCA_036502065.1 Gaiellales bacterium | reverse complement strand
CCGTCGATCCCCTGGTCGCCGAGCGGTTCGCCGGCTTCCGCGCACTGCTCGCGACCGCAGCCGAAACGCTGACGACCGGGCGCAACCTCCGCGGCGATGCCCGGCGGCGCGCCGCGGCGGTCACCGGCCATGCGATCGTGTTTCCGACGTGGCGCTCGCTCGTGCGCGAGCAGGGGCTCTCGGACGTCGAGGCCGCGGCCGCCATGTCCGCGCTGGTCGAGTCGACTGTCGCGGCCGGGTGACGGGCCGCGCCAAACACCGCCCCGTCACCCGGCCGCGGTATCGGGGCGCCGAGATTCGAACTCGGGACCTCACCGACCCGAACGGTGCGCGCTACCAGGCTGCGCCACGCCCCGGAAGGCGGGATTATCGCACAGGCGGCGAGCCCGGCCGCCGGGTCTCGCGGGCGGCTTCGCGGCGGGCGCAGTAGGCGTCGAACGCCATCATCCGCCGCAGCCACTGACCCTGGGCATCGACCTCGATGTCGTAGAGCAGCCGGTCGACCTCGAAGATCTCGACCGCACGGTCGATCTGGGCCATGATCCGCTGCCGCAGGCCGCCGGTGGCCGGGCGCGTGAACGCCTCCCGGCGCAGCGGGGCCGAGGGCGGCGGGAGATGTCCCGCCAGCCGGCTCGCGAGCGACACCTGCTCCTCCATCCACGGAAGCATTGCGCCCGCACCGCACTCCCGCAACGGGTGGGGTGGTGGGACCACCCGTTCGGGCGGTACGGTATGCCGGTGGCCGGCAGAGACGAGATCGTCGCCTTCGCGGACGGGCTGCTCGACGCCGGTGCGTATCCCGACGCGCTCCCGGTGGGCCTGCAGGTGACCGGCGCGGCCGAGGTGACGCGCATCGCGACGGGTGTGTCCGCCTCGCTCGAGCTGTTCCAGCGGGCGGCCGAGGCGGGTGCGCAGATGCTGATCGTGCACCACGGCCTGTTCTGGAAGGGCGAGTCGCGCCGGATCGGGCGGCGCGAGCGCGAGCGGCTGAAGTGCCTGTTCGACGCCAACCTCTCGCTGGTCGCCTACCACCTTGCCCTCGACGCACACCCCGACGTCGGCAACAACGCCCTCCTGTGCCGCATCCTGGGCCTCGACGACCTCGAGGAGTTCGGCGTCGTCCACGACAAGAGCATCGGGTTCATCGGCCGCGCCGAGCCGCCGATCACGGTCGAGGAGCTGGTCGAGCGCGTCCGCCGGCAGGTGACCCGCGACCCGCTCGTCTTCACCGACGGCCCCGAGGCGATCGCCCGCGTCGCGATCATCAGCGGGTCGGCGGCGGGCGAGCTCGAGGCCGCTGCCGACGCCGGCGCGGACTGCTTCATCACGGGCGAGCCGCGCGAGCCGGTGATGGCGGCCGCACGCGAGGCGGGCATCCACTTCATCGCCGCCGGCCACTACGCCACGGAGGTGTTCGGCGTGCGCGTGCTGGGCGATCTGATCGCCGGCCGTTTCGGCGTCGAGCACGTCTTCATCGACCTCCCGAACCCCATCTGATCGGTCGAGCGACGCGGCGTCGGATGATTGACGGCGTCCGGCCACACAGCTACCATGTGGCAATGGATGTCTCCGAGGAGCGCGCCTGAAGTTGACTGACGGCGCACGCATACGAGGAGCAGCATCGCCGAAGCCCACCGAGGATTGCGACCGGTGGGTTTTTCAATTCCCGGACACGACAAGGGGGCAGGCATGGCGAATCACCTGACGCCGGATGAGCTGTCGAAAGAGTACGGAATGAAGCGCGAGGACGTCATCCGGCTGTGCCACGAACAGTGTGTCCCGATCTACCACGGAAAGATCGACAAGAGCCTCTTCGAAGCCGTGCGCGAGGAGTTCACGCTCACCACCCATTAGTCGCCGCGGGGGCCGCCCCGGCACACATCCCATGTCTCTCACGGCGTCCCGCCTCCTCGCGCTCGCCTGTGCCTTCCTTCTGGTCGCGCCATCCGCGGCGGGTGCGTCGGTGCTCAGCAGCCGCCTGACCGCGCTCGTCGCCGGCTCGCAGTTCTCGGGCAACCGCACCGGCTTCGTCGTGTACGACCAGGGCAACGGCCATTTGCTCTACGTCCTTCACGGCCGTCGCGAGATGCGGCCCGCGTCGAATCTGAAGCTCGCGACGAGCGCCGCGGTGCTCGGCAGAATCGGCCTGCAGACCCGCCTGCGGACGCGCGTGTTCGCGACCGGGACGCTCACCGCCGGCACGTTGCACGGCAGCCTGTGGCTCGTCGGCGGCGGCGATCCTTCGCTCTCGACCGTCCCGTTCTCGCGGCTCGCATTCAAGGGGGCGTCGGGCCTCGTGCACGATCTGGCGGCCGCCGTGCGCTCGGCGGGGGTGCGGCGCGTGACCGGCTCGGTGTTCGGCGACGAGAGCGCCTTCGACACCGACCGCCGCGGCCCGGACTGGAAGAGCGACTCGTGGATGGACTGCCCACCGCTCTCGGCGCTCACCGTGAACGAGGGCTACCTCCAGTTCGGCGAGTTCGCGACCGCCCCGTCGCCGGCGCAGCGCGCCGCCCAGCAGTTCACCCTCGCCCTGCGCCGCCAGGGCGTGAGAATCGGCCACCCCGCCGCTGCGCACACGCGCCCGTCCGCGGCCCGCCAGATCGCCTCGGAGCCGTCGCCGACCATGCACAAGCTCGTGTACGAGATGGATCAGGTCTCGGACAACTTCTTCGCCGAGACGCTGACGAAGGATCTGGCCGTGGCGTCCGGCGGCCTCGGCACGACTGGCACAGGCGTCGGCATCACCCGGCGCTACCTGCACAACCTGGGGGTCGACCTCGCCGGCGCCCGGATCGCGGACGGCTCGGGCCTCTCCAAGCTCGACCGCATCTCGCCGCGTCAGATCGCCGGGATCCTGCGCCGGGCGGTCGATCAGCCCTACGGGTGGTACTACGAGCATGCGCTGCCGCTCGCGGGCGCCACCGGGACGCTCTACGACCGCATGACCTCGGGCCCCGCCTACCGAAACGCGCGGGCCAAGACCGGCACGCTCGACGGCGCCTCGGCCCTCTCCGGCTACGTGACGTCGCGCAATGGCCGCCGGATCGTGTTCGCGATGGTGATGAACGAGCGGCACATCAACGTGCTCGCTGCGCACGTCCTCCAGGACCGGCTCGTGCAGGTTTTGGCCGGCTCGTCGGTCAGCTGAGCGGGCTCAGCCGGCCGCGAGCTCTTCGAGCTGCGCCTCCGAGATCACGGGCACGCCCAGCTGCTCGGCCCTGGCCCGTTTCGAGCCGCCGCCCGCACCGGCGAGCAGATAGTCGGTGCCGGCCGAGACGCTGTTTGTGACCTTCGCTCCGAGCGCGGCCAGGTGGGCCGCGATCTCGTCGCGCGAGAAGCCCTCGAGCGTCCCCGTGACGACGAACGTCTTCCCGGCCAGCGGCCCGGCAGGAGCCGCCGCCCGCCTGGGCCCGCTCATCTGCAGGCCCGCGGCGGTCAGGGCGTCGACAACCTCGGCGTGCTCGGAGTCGAGGAACCAGCCGGCCACCTGCTCGGCGATCACCGGTCCGACGCCCTCGATCCCGGCGATCTCCTCCGCACCGGCGGCGCGCAGGGCCTCGACGCTGCCGAAGCCGTCGGCCAGCGTCTGGGCCGTGACCGACCCGACGTGCGTGATGCCGAGGGCGAACAGCACCCGCCCGAAGGGCTGCGCCTTTGACGCCTCGATGGCGGCGATCACGTTCTCGGCCGACCGCTGCTGGAAGCCGTCGAGCCCGAGCAGCTGCTCCTCGGTCAGCGCGTAGAAGTCCTGCGGCTGCGCGACCAGGCCGAGCTCCATCAGCCTGCGGACGAGCTTCTCGCCGACGCCCTCGATGTCCATCGCGCCGCGCGAGACGAAGTGGCGCAGGCCCTCGTAGCCGCGCGACGGGCACGCACGGTTCGAGCAGTAGTGCTTGGCCTCGCCTTCGGCCCGCACCACCGGGTGGCCGCACACGGGGCAGCTCTCCGGCATCGACCACACCGGCCCGCGCGCTCCGGGCTGCTCGGGCGCCGGGCCGACCACCTGGGGGATGACGTCGCCGGCGCGCTGGACGATCACGCGGTCGCCCTCGCGGATGTCCTTGCGCCGAATGTCGTCCTCGTTGTGGAGCGTCGCCATCCCCACCGTCACGCCGCTGATGTTCACGGGCTCGAGGACGGCGTAGGGGTTCATCGCGCCGGTGCGGCCGACGTTCAGGCCGATGTGGTTGAGCGTCGTCAGCGCCGTCGTCGGCGGAAACTTGAACGCGATCGCCCAGCGCGGGTCGCGGCCGACGGCGCCCAGCCGCCGCTGCTGGTCGAACGACGACACCTTGACCACCGCGCCGTCGACGTCGAAGGCGAGCTCGGCGCGGCGCCGCTCCCACCCGTGGCACGCGGCCAGGGCGGCGTCGGGGTCGTCGTGCAGGCGCACGTCGGGGCTGACGGGGAAGCGGTGCTCGCGCAGCCACGCGAGCGCGTCCCAGTGCGACTCGAGCTCGAGGCCCTCGCTGTGGCCGATCGCATACGCCCACAGCGCCAGGGGCCGGCGGGCCGTCACCGCCGGGTCCTTCTGACGCAGCGAGCCGGCGGCCGAGTTGCGCGGGTTCATGAACGGCCTTGCCCCGGCCGCGACCTGCTCCTCGTTCACCCGCGCGAATCCGGCCAGGGGCAGGTACACCTCGCCGCGCACCTCGACGACGTCCGGCAGCGGGCCGGCGTCGGCCGGCAGGCTGAGCGGGATCGAGCGCACGGTGCGCAGGTTGGACGTGACGTCCTCGCCCACCTCGCCGTTACCGCGGGTCGCGCCGCGGACGAAGACGCCGCGCTCGTAGATGAGCGAGATCGCGAGGCCGTCGATCTTCGGCTCCGTGACGAGCTGGAACGGCTCGCCGTCGAGCAGTCGGCGGACGCGCTCGACCCAGGCCGCGTACTCGTCGTCGCTGCGGGCGTTGGCGAGCGAGAGCATCGGCTGGGGGTGGCGCACCTCGGCGAACTGCCCTCCCGGCGTGGCGCCGACGCGCTGCGTCGGGGAGTCGGCCGTGACCAGCTCGGGCTGCTCGGCCTCGAGCGCCTGCAGCTCGCGCATGAGGGCGTCGTACTCACCGTCGGAGAGCGTCGGCTGGTCGAGGACGTGGTAGCGGTGGTTGGCATCGTCG
>DASXZF010000184.1:0-10001 GCA_036502065.1 Gaiellales bacterium | reverse complement strand
TGTACCAGTCGCTGCACACGACGGTGATCGGCCCGAACGGCAAGCCCGTCGAGCTCCAGATCCGTACGTTCGACATGCACCGCCGCGCCGAGTACGGCATCGCGGCGCACTGGAAGTACAAGCAGGAGGCCGTCGCGGGCGCCTCCAAGGTGCGCACCCAGGAGATGCACCAGACGGCCGAGTTCGGGATCGCCGCGCACTGGCTCTACAAGCAGCCGATCGGCAGCGGCAAGTCCTCGACGAACGCCTGGGTGGCGCAGCTCGCCGACTGGCAGGGCGATGCGCGCGACCCCAAGGAGTTCATGGACACCCTGCGGGTCGACCTGTTCTCCGACGAGGTCTACGTGTTCACACCCAAGGGCGAGGTCAAGAGCCTGCCGATCGGCTCGACGCCGCTCGACTTCGCCTACGCCGTGCACACCGACGTCGGCCACCGCTGTGTCGGCGCCAAGGTGAACGGGCGCATCGTGCCGCTGCACTACACGCTGCAGTCCGGCGAGTTCGTCGAGGTGCTCACCTCCAAGCAGGAACGCGGCCCGTCGCGCGACTGGCTGAACCTCGTGAAGTCGTCACGGGCGCGCAACAAGATCCGCCAGTGGTTCACGCAGCAGGCGCGCGAGGACCTCGAGCATCGCGGCCGCGAGTCTCTGCAGCAGGCGCTGAAGTCGAATGGGCTGCCGCACCAGAAGGTGTCGGCCTCGCCGCTTCTGCCCGGGATCATCCGCGAGATGGGCTTCAAGAAGGCCGACGACTTCTACGTCGCGATCGGCGGCGGCAAGATCCAGGTCGGCCAGGTCGTGAGCAAGCTCATCGGGCGCCTGAAGACCGTCGAGGTGGTCTCGCCCGACGACGGCCTGATGCCGACCCGGCGGCCGCAGAAGCGCCCGATCGCAAGCTCGGCGTACGGCATCGTCGTCGACGAGGCCGGCGACCCCGACGTGCTCGTGCGGATGGCGAAGTGCTGCACGCCCGTGCCCGGTGACGAGATCTGCGGCTACATCTCGCTCGGTCGCGGGATCACGATCCACCGGGAGGACTGCCCGAACGTGCGCGCGCTGCGGCGCACGCCCGAGCGGTTCACGCCGGTGCACTGGGATGCGGCCGAGGTCGCGACGAGCTCGTTCCGGGTCACGATCGCGCTGCAGTCGTGGGATCGCCCCCGCCTGCTCGAGGACGTCGCCCGCACGTTCGCCGAGCACGGCGCGAACATCGTCGAGTACGGCGGACACGTCTCCGACCAGATGGCGCGCAACTGGTACACGGTCGAGGTGGGGGACGTGAAGGAGCTGCGCAGCCTGCTCTCGGCGCTGCGCAACATCGACGCCGTCTTCGACGCCTACCGCGTCACCCCGACCGGCTGAGCGCCGGTAGACTTGCCCCGGTGAGCGGGTACGACGGCGAATCGACGCTATGGCAGGGCCATCCGAGCTGGAAGGCCATGCTGCTCTTCTACATCAAGTGGACGATCGCCTCGCTCCTGCCGGTCGCGGTCTGGGCCGTGCTGGACATCGGGGGTAAGAGCGTCTCGGCCACGTGGTTTGCGACCGCGACGATCGTCCTGCTCGTGTTCACCTACGCGATCGGCTGGCTGCGCCGGGTGACGACGCGCTACCTGGTCACCGACCGCCGCATCCAGATCCGTACCGGCATCGCCAGCCGGCATGAGCGCACGACGCACATCGACCGCATCCAGAACGTGAATCTGAGCCAGTCGCTCGTGCAGCGCATCCTCGGCATCGGCGACATCGAGTGGGACACGGCCGGCACCGAGGCGCCGGACGCCGACTTCACGTTCCGCGGCATCGACGACCCGAGCGCGCTCGTGCGCATCGCCGACCGGTTCAACGTCGAGGCGGCCCGTGCCGCGGCGGGCTCGCCGCCGCCCCCGGCGCCGTCGGCGACCTAGTGGGGCGACCAGCCGTGTCCAGCACCGATGCAGACGCCGTCCGCGCGCTCGCGCTCTCGTTCCCCGAGGCGCGCGAGGATCACCCGTTCGGCCCCGAGAGCCACGTCTTCAAGGTCGGCGGAGGCAGCCGGATGTTCGCGATCCTGCACGACGGGCCGCCCGTGACGGTGACGCTGAAGCTGACGAAAGAGGAGCGCGAGATCGGTCTCACCCTGCCGTTCGTGTCCGAGGCGAAGTACGTGGGCCGCTACGGCTGGATCACCGCGCGGATCGAGGACTCCGACTGCCTCGAAGCGGCCCTCGAGTGGACGCGCGAGTCGTACTGGCTGCGTGCGCCAGAGGCGACGCGCGAGGCGGCCTGGGCCTGAGTGCTGGCCGAGCGTAGGCTTGCTGGTGGCTCCGGACTGGGCGCGTGAGATCGTCGTCGGAGTCGGGTTCGCCACGTTCGTCGGTGATCTGTGGCGTCGCCGCATCCGTTCACGGGCAAAGCTCTCGAACCAGAGCTTCCGGCTGGCGGTCGCGGGCGCGCTGGTGCTCGCCTGCGCGGCGCTCACCGGCTGGGCAATAGGGGTCTGGACCGCATGTGCGTTCGTCGCGGCGCTCGGCATCGGCGACGTCCGCCGGCGTCGCAGTCGCGCGGTCTGACCATCCGGCCGGCCACGGGTATCGTCCGAGGGGTGGCAACCCAACCTGTCGTCCTGCGTCCACGCCTCCAGCAAGCCGACCGGGAGCGTCTCGAGCGCCGGGCGCGGCTGCTCGCCTGGGGCGGCAATGCCTGGCATGTCGTCGAGTTTGCCATCGCCGTGGCTGCCGGCGTCGCGGCGGGCTCGGTCGCGCTCGTCGCGTTTGGCATCGACTCGCTGATCGAGCTGGCCGCGGGCGGTGTGGTCGTCTGGCTCTTCACTGGCGGCCGCGGTCAGTCCGCGAGCGCCGAACGGCGGGCCCAGCAGCTCATCGCCGTCTCGTTCTTCGCCCTGGCGAGCTACGTCGTCGTCGAGACCGCCCGCTCGTTCACGGGCGGCCACCCCGAGGTGAGCTACGTCGGCATCGCCCTGGCTGCGATCACGGCACCGACGATGCCAATCCTCGCCCGAGCGAAACGGCGGGTGGGCCGCGAGCTCGGCTCGCGCGCGACCGAGAGCGAGGGCGGTCAGAACATGGTGTGCGCGTACCTGAGCGTGGCGCTGCTCGTCGGCCTCGGCGCCAACGCCCTGTTGGGCTGGTGGTGGGCCGATCCGCTCGCGGGTGTGGCCATCGCCGTCGTCGCCGTCCGTGAGGGACGCGAGGCGTGGCGCGGCGAGCCGAGCTGCGACTGCTGCTAAGTTGCCGGACGCGCGCGGACCCGCGGGCAGCGGGCCGCATGGCCATGAAACCACGCTGGAGGGGCACATGAGAGGTGGAATGACGACACGCGCCTGGACACCTCGGATCGCGGCCGCCGTCGTGCTGGCGGCCGTCGCGATCGCCGGCATGCCCGGCACCGCCTCCTCGACGCCCGCGGCGGCGACAAAGGGCCCATGCGGCACGCGCAACGGGGCGGCGCCGGCCACCTACCGCCATGTGATCGTGATCATGGACGAGAACAGGAGCCTCGCGAACGTCATCGGCGGCCCGGGGTCGGCCGCCAGGCACGCGGCGCCGTACCTGAACACGCTCGCTGCGGAGTGCGGCCTTGCGACCAACTATCGCAGCGCAACGCACCCCAGCCACCCGAACTACATGGCCGTCACGGGCGGCGTCGACACGGCGTCGAACAGCGTGAACACGCCGAGCATCTTCAGCCAGGTGCGAGGCGCCGGCGGCACATGGCGTGTGTATCAGGGCTCGATGGCGCAGAACTGCCAGCGGCACTCCGCCTTTCCCTACAAGCCGCAGCACAACCCGGCGGTCGCCTACACGGGGCTTGCGAGCGACTGCACGCGGTGGGACACGAACCTGAACGGCCTGAAGCACGACATCAACACCGGCGGCCTGCCGCGCTACGCGTTCATCGCGCCCGATCAGTGCAAGGACATGGAGATCGCCTGCACCCAAGCCACCAACGCGATCACGACGGGCGACACGTGGCTGAAGACGTGGGTTCCCAAGCTCCTGGCCACCCGCGGCTACCGCACCGGTCACACGGCGATCTTCATCACGTGGGACGAGGGCACCGGCGGCAACGGCTCCAACGGCGAGGACTGCGTGTCGGCGGCTCATCTGAACGACGTCAGCTGTCACGTCGCCGCGCTCGTGATCGCGCCGTACGTGAGCCGCGGCCTGCGCAGCTCGGAGCTCTTCAGCCACTACTCACTGCTGCAGACGACCGAGCGGCTGGTGGGCGTGCACACGTTCCTCGGCCGCGCCGGCGATTCGAGCACGAAGGGCATGCGCTCGGCGTTCGGCTTCTGAGCGCACCAAAAGGGGTCTGACCCCTTTTGGTGCGTCAGCCCTCGACGCGCAGGGTGCGGTCGATGCCCTTCGGGCCGATGTCGACCAGGTAGCCGCGCAGGATGCCGTGGTTGGCCTCGCTGCCGGGGTTCAGGCACAGCGTCTGGCCGATGTGGCGCTCGCCGCCGGACTCGTGGATGTGCCCGTGCACGCCGAGCAGCGGCTGGTACTTCTCGATCACGCGCCGCACCGCCGTCGAGCCGACCGGCCCCCGCAGGACATCGCCCGCCGAGACGGTCGGGCGCAGGTTCTCGTCGAGGATCGGCGCCGTGTCGAGCCCCGAGTCGTGCGGCGGCACGTGGATCATGAACACCGCCCGGCGCGGGTCGCGCACCTGCGCCGCGAGCGCGTCGAGGCGCTCGAACAGCTCGTCCTCGGTCACCTCGCGCGGCGTGTCCCACGGCGTGTTGTTCGACCAGCCGTACGCGAGCAGCTGCAGCTCGCCGGGCATGTCGAGCACCTTGCCGTCGGCATTCTGGGGGAAGTACGCCGCGTTGTCGAGGATCGGGTCGATGCCGAAGTCGTCGTCGTTGCCGGGGATCACGTACACGGGCACGTCGCCACCGCCGAGACGCTCGGTGGCGAGCTGCATCCACTCCTCCATGCGCGCGTTCATGAGCCCGTGCAGCAGCTCGTCACGCGCCCCGGGATCGGTCGAGAGCCGCTCGGTGTCGGCCGCCGACATCACCGCCGAGTAGTAGCCGACGTCGGCGATGTCGCGCTGGAGCAGGGCCAGCTCGTCGGCCGAGCCGGCCCTGCGGTGCACGCCGAAGAGGTCGGCCGTGTAGGCGTCGCCGTCCTTGACGATGGGCACGATCGCCTTGCCGGTGAAGTCGCCGGCGACGAGCGCGATCTGCGCCTTGTAGACGTTCAGCTTGATCGCGTTCAGATACTTCCGCCACGCCTTCTCGGCCGCATGGAAGTCGCTCGCGATGTAGATGCGGACGGGATCCGCCACTAGTCGGGTGGAATCTCGGCGAACAGCATGCTCGTGTCGATGCCCTTGCTGCGTGTCACGAGCTTCATGGCCGCCCAGATCACGAGGCCGATGGCGATGAACACCAGCGTCCCGGTGATGCCCGTGTTGTTCAGGTAGTTCAGGCGACCGCTGCCGCTCGACGTGAGGTTGTCCCAGATCGGCTTCACCGCGGCGAACCAGTAGATCCAGAGCGGGAACACGATCCAGGCCAGACCCAGCCAGGGCAGGGCCCGGCGGAACGGCGCATTTCGGATCAGATCGGGTCTGCGGAAGCGGATCAGGATCGCGTTTACCCCCGGCATGATCCAGGTCAGCGCGGCCATGAAGATCGAGAACCAGAGCGTCGCCACCAGGTTCAGCTTGCCGTTCGGCGGCGCGATCGAGTGCGGCAGCACCGCGAAGTTCTGCCACCACAGGAAGACCGCCGTCAGGCCGACCGTCGCCAGGATGGCGTTCAGCGGCGCGGCCATGCGCTCGTTCACCTCGCCGAACCACTCCGGCAGCTGGCGGTCGAGGCTCCACGCGAGACCCATGCGGCTGATGAAGTTCACGTAGACCGGGCACAGCAGCAGCGGGAACATCGCGCCCGCCAGGCTGATCAGCGCCCACAGCGGCCACAGGGTCTTGTTCGCGATCACCGCGAGGAGCGGCATCGACGGCGGCTGGCCGAGCGGCAGAGCGACGTTCGTCACGCCGCCCCAGTAGTTGTAGCCCCACGCGGTGGTGGTGTTGAAGCCGATGTGGTTCGAGAACAGGTCGACGTAGAACGAGTTGGCGATCACGCCGATCAGGAGCGCGCCGAGCAGCGCCACCGACACGCCGCGCTTGACGTTGCCGCGCACCTCGCCGGCGATGTATGCCGAGTACTGGAACCCGATGAACTGCAGGAACACGATCCCGAGCATGAACGGGAACACCGTGCGCGAGAACAGGTCGCTCAGGAAGTTGTGGGTGTGCCCGGGCAGGATCGCGCTGCCGGAGGCGGCGATCTTGGCCGCGCTCACGCCCTGCGTGTAGTGCGGCAGGTTGTTGTTGAAGTCCGACCGGCTCGTCGCGAGCAGGCCGAAGACGAACATGAGGATGAAGCTCGCGACGCCGATCGCGGCCATGATGGTGACGACCTTGTGGAAGCGCCGCGTCGGCAGAAGGACGATGCCGGCGATGACCGCGAGCACGACGAGCGACCAGATCAGGCCCTGCCAGCCCGTGATGGCGCCGGACGAGTTCGTGAACCAGTTGTTGGCGTTCTTGAAGAAGTGCCCGCCCGCGCCGATGCCGATGATGCGGCCCGTGATCTGGATGTTGCGCAGGACGAGCGGCACCTCGAAGGCCATGATCGCGACCGACGCGATCACGAGCGTCCACGACTCGAGCCAGCCCAGGAACGGCCCGACGATGCGGGTGGTGAAGACGTAGTCGCCGCCGGAGCGTGGCATCACGGACGTCAGCGACGCGAAGATCAGGGCGAGGGGGACGCAGAAGATGCCGGTGACGATGGCCGCGATGCCGTACTCCGAGAACGGGCCGAAGCGCCACACGGGCTCGAAGGCGAGCGAGTAGAAGGCCGGATAGAGCGTCAGACCGACGCCGACGAACGCGGCGACGTTGAAGAACAGTGCATTGGTGACGCTGACGTCACGCACCAGCCCGGACGATTGCCGGACGAACAGCCGCTTGCCGCTCCCCGACTCGGCCATATCCGCCATGTTTCGCTCTCCCCCCACAAGCGCACCGGCGCCCTCGGCCCGTGCTGATGGGCGCAGTTGTACCACGCCCCGCGGACGGGGCTCAAGGGGGGTGTGTCACGCCCAGTTCTCGGGCGCGTCCCAGTCCTCTCCGCCGGTGTCCCAGCCCACGAGGCAGTACGGCGAGATCAACGTGGCCACGCGCTCCAGGAACGCGCGATCGGCCTCCCCGAACGCCCCCGGCGTGTCGGAGTCGATGTCGATCTCGGCGACGACCGTGCCCTCGTAGGCGACGGGGACGACGATCTCGGAGCGGGTCGAGGGGAAACAGGCCAGGTAGCGCGGGTCGGCGTTCACGTCGGCAACGATCTCGGTGACGCCGCTCGCCGCCGCGGCGCCGCACACGCCCTGGCCGATCGGGATGCGCGTGTGGTCGGTCGCGCGCGGGCCCTTCCACGGGCCCAGCACGAGATCGCCCTCTTCCACGAAATAGATCCCGACCCACGAGTAGGCGTCGAGCCGGTCGTGCAGCACCTCGACCGTGAGCCGCACGATGTCGTCGGAATCGGCCTCGCGGTTCACGATCCGCTCGATCGCCGCGAGCGCGCCGCGGTGATCGTCGGGCGTCGGGCTCACGCCTCGACCGCCTGCTCGAAGCCTTCGAGCGCCGCCCGAAACCCGGTCGGGATCGGCACGGGCCGGCGCGCGTCCAGGTCGAGCGCGACGACCACCTGCGTCGCCGAGGCCAGGTGCTCGCCCGAGCCCAGGTGGTAGGCGTCGAACGCCCACGTGATGCTGGTCGTGCCGAGGCGCTGCGCGCGCACGAACACCTCGAGCTCGTCATCGAAGCGGGCCGGCGCGTGGTACTCGACGTGCTGGGCGCGCATCGCGAACTCCGGCGCGCCCTCGACGTGCGTGAGGATGCCGAGCAGGCGCAGGTACTCGACCCGGGCGCGGTCGAAGTAGGGCATGTAGCGCCCGTAGTAGACGACGCCCTGGGCGTCGGTCTCGTCGAACCCGACGCGCAGCCGGTGGGCGAAGCGGTACGGGGCGCGGCGGTCGGTGGCCATGCGATCAGCCCCGGATCAGGTCGAGCACCTCGTCGCGGCGCTGCGCCATCGTGTCGGCGTCGAGCGCCTCGAGGTTCAGGCGCAGCAGCGGCTCGGTGTTCGACGGCCGCACGTTGAAGTGCCAGTCGGGGTACTCGAACGAGATCCCGTCGAGGTGCGACACGCGCTCGGCACCGGGGCCGTAGCGCTCCTTCAGCTGCTGGAGCTTCACCGGCACGTCGGACACGGTCGAGTTGATCTCGCCCGAGATGAAGTAGCGCTCGCGGAGGGGCTGCAGCAGCTCGGAGAGCGGCTTTCCCGCGCGCGAGATGAGCTCGAGCATGACGAGCGCGGGCACGACGCCGGTGTCGCAGAAGTAGAAGTCGCGGAAGTAGTAGTGGCCCGACACCTCGCCGGCGAAGACGGCGTCCTCCTTGCGGATGCGCGCCTTGATGAACGCGTGGCCGACGCGGTTTTCCAGGGCGATGCCGCCCGCCGCGGCGACGACGTCGCGGACGGCCCACGACGCGCGCAGGTCATAGACGACGGTGGCGCCGGGATGCCGCTCGAGCATCGTCTGCGCGATCAGGGCGGTGATCAGGTCGCCGGGCACGAACTCGCCCGTGTCGTCGATGAAGAAGCAGCGGTCGGCGTCGCCGTCCCAGGCGATGCCGAGATCGGCGCCCTCGGCCTGCACGCGCTCGATGATGAAACGGCGGTTCTCCTCGAGCAGCGGGTTGGGCTCGTGGTTGGGGAAGTGGCCGTCGGGCTCGAAGTTGTGCGCCGAGACGTGCACCGGCAGCCGCTCGAGCACGGGCCCGATCATCGGCCCGGCCATGCCGTTGCAGCCGTCGAGGACGATCCGAAGCGGCCGGATCGCCGTCACGTCGACGAGACCCGTCACCCGGTCGTGGAAGCCGGCGTAGACGTCGCGCTTCGTGACCTCGCCGGCCGGCCCCGTCGGAGCGGGCAGGTCGCCCAGGGCGCGCTCCTTGATCCTGTCGAGGCCGGAGTCGGAGCCGACGGGCAGCGCGCCGCGGCGCACGATCTTCATCCCGTTGTAGGAGGCCGGGTTGTGCGAGGCCGTCACCTGCAGGCCGCCCTCGTAGCCGTACTCGCCGACGGCGAAGTAGAGCATCTCGGTGCCGATCTGGCCCAGGTCGACGACGTCGGCGCCCGCGTCGGAGGCGCCGCGGATCGCGGCGGCGGCGATGTCGGGCGAGCTCAGCCGCATGTCGCGGCCGACCGCCATCGTCCTGGGCTCGAACGCGCCGACGTAGCCACGGCCGAGCGCATAGGCGCCGTCGGCGTCGAGCTCGTCGGGCACGATTCCGCGCACGTCATAGGCCTTGAACGCGGCGGGCGAGAGCATCGGCGCCAGTCTACCGGCGACGATCCGCGATACTGGGCAGGTGGACGTGACGCTGCGGCATCTGACCGGCGCGGATGCCGCCCTGCTCACCCGCCTGTACCAGCAGGAGCGCGCCTTCATGGCCCCCTACGACCCGCCCCGGCCCGACTCGTACTTCACGATCGACGGCCAGCGGCTCGAGCTCGACCTGCTCGAGCGCGAGCGCAGCGGCGACCGCCTCTACCGGTTCCTGATCGAGGCCGACGGCGACCCCGCCGGGCTGATCTCGGTGTCGCGCATCACCCGCGGACCGTTCCAGAACGGCGGCATCGGCTACTGGGTGGCCGAGGCGATGAACGGCCGCGGCGTCGGCACCGCCGCCGTCGCGCGGGTGTGCGAGTGGGGCTTCGGCGAGGCCGGTCTGCACCGGCTCGAGGCGGCGACGCTCGTCGACAACATCGGCTCGCAGACGGTGCTGCGCCGAAACGACTTCACCGAGATCGGCCTGTGCCCGCGCTACCTGTTCATCGCCGGCGCCTGGCGCGACCACCTGCTGTTCGCACGCACGGCGGACTGACGCATCGGCGAAAAGCGGGGACTG
>DASXZF010000183.1:0-3615 GCA_036502065.1 Gaiellales bacterium | reverse complement strand
GCGCATGTCGGAGAGCCGTGCGTATGCCGTGGGAATCCTGTCGCTCGTCGGCGCGCTCGCGGCGGCCTATCTGGGCACGCTGAGCGCCGAGCCGCTGCGCGACTTCTTCGCCCTCGCGCGGCCGGACCTGCTCGACGCGGTCATCATGATCGTCTCGACCGTCGCCGGCATCCGGCTGATGGCGTTCGCCGGTCTCTCGCCCTATCCGCATCCGGCGCAGGCGATCGTCGCGGTCGAGCCGCCACCACCCTCAGAGTGACGCTTGCGGCACCTGCACGCCCGCGCCGAGGCGGTGGGTGCGGCCGCGGTGGTCGCGCATCTCGACGCCGTCGGGCCCGCTCGAGACGACCCGGCCGCCCGCGGCGAGCTCCTGCTCGAGGAACGCCTGATCGTACTCGCGGCGCACGCGATCGGGATTGCCGCAACAGCCGGTCGCGCTGAGCTTCCAGCGGCCCTGCGGCGTGCGCTCGATCCGAAATGCGGGCATCACCAGGAGTCTACGGCGATCCGGGGCTGCGCGGGCGTGGCCGGGCTGACAGGACCTGTGCGATAGGCAAATAAAGGCCTGCAATTGTAAGAAATTCGTGCTCCCTCCGAGGGGGGATCGATGATCACCCGATGCGGGGAGACGAACACGTGCCGGGAGCGGCGAGGATGCCTGTGGGGTGGAATTCGTCTCGACACAACCGCGCACGCGGCGGCGGACGCAGCTATGGCTGGCGACGCTGCCGGCGGCTGCGATCGCGCTGGCGGCGCTCCACGTCGCCCGTGTCGTCGCCGGGCCGGCCGGCTCGTGGCACGGCTCGATGGTGGACGCGCGGCTCTATGCCGTGGCCGTCCTCCTGTGCGGGCTCGCCGCCATCGGCCGCAGCGCCGCCGACCGCTCCGACCGGGCCGCGTGGGGGGCGCTCGGGATCGGCCTCGCGGGCTATGGCGCCGTCTCGGTGATCGCCGCACCCCGGCTTCACCACGGACTCGCGTCGTTCACCCCGGCGGCCGGGCTGCTCTGGCTCTCGTTCTATCCGTTCGTGATCGCCTGCGTCGTGCTGCTCGCCCGCAGCCGGGCGGCGCGTTTCGATGCCGGCCTGGTCATCGACGGGCTGATCGGCGGCGTCACCGTCGCCGCCGTCGCGGCCGAGATCGGCCTGCGACCGCTGCTCGCGCACGACCACCTGCGCCTGGCGGGCGTCGCGGTCGACGGCATCTGGGTCGCCTCCGACCTCGCGCTGCTCGGCATCATGGCCGGGTGCGCCGCGATGGCGGCGGCCCGCGGCCGGCGTGAGCGCTCGCTGCTCTTCGCCGGCGGCGTCGTGCTCGTGGCCGCCGACGTGCTCTCGCTCTATCACGCCACGGCATCGATGGCCGGCCTGCCGGGCGGATGGCGGCAGACGCTCGTCCCGGTGGCCGCAGCGCTCATGGCGATCGCGGCGATCGTGCCCTCCGGCGACGCGCGGCCGACCCCGGCCCGGCCGGTCGTCGGCTCCACCGCGGTGTTCGCGCTGATCGCGGTGACGCTCCAGGCGCTCGACCTCATCCATGAGGCGAACCCCGTGGCGATGGTGCTCTCGGTGCTCGTCCTGCTCGCCGTCGCGCTGCGGGTCACGCTCAGCTTCCGCCGCCTGCGCGAGAGCGAGCAGCTGCGGGTCGCCCTCATCGAGGCCGAAGAGCAGCGCCGGGCGGTGCTCAACCAGATGCTCCGGGCCGAGGCCGACGAGCGGGCCCGGATCGCCGAGGAGCTGCACGACGACACGGTGCAGGTGCTCACGGCGACCCTGATGTCGCTCGACCGCCAGCGACTCTCCGGCGAGCGCGGCGATGCCGACGCCGCCGCCGAGGCGGCTGCCCGGGCACGCAAGACGCTCGCACTCGCGCTCGAGCGCACCCGCCGGCTGATGTTCGAGCTGCGCCCGCCGTTGCTCGAGGCGCACGGCCTCGCCCCCGCCGTCCGCGACCTCGTGGAGCATGCGAACCTCGAGCTGGGCCTCGCGGTCCAGGTCGACGTCGACGTCCCCCGCTACTCCGAGGCGTTCGAGACGCTGGTCTACCGGATCGTGCGCGAGGGCGTGGCCAACGTCCGCCGCCACGCGCGGGCGCGCCGCCTCGAGGTCACGCTGCAGCACGCGGGCGGCGAGCTGTGCGGCCTGATCGTCGACGACGGCAGCGGGTTCGACGTGCACCGCGCCCTCGATCGCCACCGCACGCGCATGCACCTGGGCCTCGACGCCACGATCGAGCGCATCCGCCTGGCCGGCGGCGAGATGGAGATCGACTCGGCGCCCGGCGAGGGCACGCGGCTCTCGTTCCGGCTGCCCGCGGCCGAGGTCGAAGCCGAGGCGCCCGACGTCGTCGCCGTCGCCTGAGGTCGCGATCGCGCGCATCTCCCGCCCGGCCACGGGGAGGGGTTACCCGTGGTCCGGGCGGGGGTACCGCGAACCGCACGACCTGTGTGAAGCACCCGGGGGCCCGGCGGCCGGCTTGTCTCCCGATAGCCGGCTCGCGGGCTCTCCCGGGGCATCTCCGAGGAGGTCACGCGGGCTGTGTTTGTTATTGAACACCGCTCGTCTAAGAACAATCTGAGCGCGTCCTAAGGGTTTGTCGAGAACGCGTCAGGACGCCCACTGGTGGGCGTCGCCCTCGTGCACGGCGGCGTAGATGTGGTCGCGGATGCGATTCGCCTCGGCCGCGGTCAGCGTCCGGGTCGGGTGCCGCAGGACGAGGCGCACGAGCACGTTCTTCTGCCCCACCCGAAGGCCGATGCGCGCGACCGCCTGGTCCGGGAGCGCCGAGCGAGGGGTCTCGGAGACGACCGCCACCTCCTCGACCGCATCGAGGGCATCGGCCGCGAGGCTGCGGCGGACACGGTCGCCGAGCTCCTCGGGCGTCGTCTCGTCGCCGGCGGCGATCGAGAGGTCGCGGACGACGGACGGCATCGAGCTGACCTCGCGGTAGGGCTCGAGGTCGAGCATCTGCCGGGCCACCCGTGGATCGTCCGAGCGCAGCCCCCGGATGTCGCCGACGCCCTTGCGGAGCATCACCGCCCGATCGAGGCCGATGCCGAGAGCCACACCCGACCATTGCGCCGGGTCGAGGCCGGCGGCGCGCAGGACATGATCGGCGGCCAGGCCGCACTCGAGCAGCTCGACCCAGCCGGCTCCGATACGCACCTCCACCTCGCGCCCATCGCGCGTGTAGGGGTGCGATGCGGGCAGCGCGCGGTGCTCGGCGCCGGGGAGCACGCCCGCGACGACGAGCGCGATCATGCGGTCGAGGTGGGCGGCGGTGAGTGGCCGGCCGCGGCGCACGCGCCACACGTCGAGCTGATGCGGCTCGCCGACGTGGAGGCGGTCGACCACGTCGCGCCGGTAGACGAGCCCGGGGCAGGCGACGACGGCCTCCGCGGCGGCCGCCGGCGCGACGAGCGAACGCAGGGCCTGCGGGATCATCGCGGTCGTGTGCGATCGCAGCAGCCGGCGATCGTCGAGGTAGCGCGTGTAGCGCGCCTCCCGCGTCGGCGCGTCCGCCGGATACCCGAGCAGCTCGTAGTTCTCGGCGACGGTCACGATCGGGCTCGAGCGGTACGTCTGCACCGGGCAGCCCCACTCCGACTCGACGGCA
>DASXZF010000182.1:0-18124 GCA_036502065.1 Gaiellales bacterium | reverse complement strand
TCGTGATCGCCTCGGGCGCCGCGCTGCCGTCCGCCGCCTCGCATCTCTCCGACAGCAACACATCCAACCGCACGACGCTCTGGACGCTCGCGTGGCGGATGACCACGGCGAACCCGTTCACCGGCGTCGGCGTCGGCAACTACGTGACCGAGTCACCGCGCTACCTCGTCCAGCCCGGCGCGATCTCTCGCAGCGACCTCGTCATCGATCAGCGCAAGGTCGCCCACAACACCTATCTGCAGCTCTCCGCCGAGGGCGGTGCGCCCGCACTCGTCTCGTTCGTCGCGATGCTCGGCATCGCGGGCGCCTGCGGGATCGGCGCCGCGCGGCGCTTCGCCCGCGCCGGCGAGCACGACATGGCATTCCTCGCTCAGGCGTTCGTGATCGGCCTGGCCGGGATCTCGGTCGGGGCGTTCTTCCTCACGCTCGAGGTGAACAAGCAGCTGTGGCTGGTCGCCGCGGTGTGCGTCGGCCTCTATCGCATCGTCACCACGCCACGATCCGAGCCGCACGTGCGCGGCCCGCTGGGCAATCTCAGCGCCGGCCGGCTGGCCGAGGTCGGGCCATGACCCGCACCAATCCGGCGGCGACGTGGCACCAGCGCTCCCTGCTGTCCGGCCGGCTGCACGTGCTCGGCCCGGCGCTTGCGGGCGCCGCGGTGACGGCGACGACGCACAACCTCGCCGAGTGCGGCTGGGTCTTCGCCGTGATCGCGCTCGTCTGCTGGGGCGCGCGGCTCGAGCACTACCCCATGCACCTGATGGCGACGGCGCGGTTCGCCCTTCGCGTCGCCTGCGCCATGGTCGGTGCGGCCGCCGCGGTCGCGCCGACCTACCTGAACTCCGACGCGACGCCGATCCGGGCCGCCATTACGGTGGCAGCCGCCGGCGCGATGGCCGCGTGCATCGCGCTCGTCGACGTCGTCTTCTCGATGGCCGAGGTCCGGGTCGCCGTGATCGGCGACGACTCGTTTGCCGAGCTCCTGGCCCGCCAGTTCGCAGACAGCGGCGTGCGGGGCTTCGTGTTCGCGACATCGTGCGCGCCCACCACGTCCATCGACCGCTTCAGGACGCTCGTGACGAGCGAGCGAATCGACCTGGTGGTGATCGAGAACCGGGTGATGTCGTCGCCCGAGGTCGAGCGCACCGTCGACGCCTGCGTCGAGATCGGCATCCCGCTGACCGACGGCGCCACGCTCTACGAGCGCATCCTCGGGCACGTGCCCATCGCGGTGATCCGGTCGGCCTGGTTTCGCGCCGTTCTCGATCCCGAGCGGCCGGCGAGCCACCACCGGCTCCAGCACGCCCGCGACGTCCAGGTGGCACTGACGCTCGCCGTCGTGCTGGCACCCGTGATGGCGGCGATCGCGCTCGCGCTCGTCGCGAAGGACGGGCGGCCGATCCTGTTCCGCCAGCGGCGGGTGGGCAAGGGCGGCGTCGAGTTCGAGCTCCTGAAGTTCCGGACGATGCGCGCAGAGCCGGTTGCCGACGCCCGCTGGGCCGCCGCCGACGACCCGCGCATCACGCCGCTCGGAGCGTGGCTGCGACGGCTGCACCTCGACGAGCTGCCCCAGCTGATCAACGTCCTGCGCGGGGAGATGACGCTCGTCGGCCCGCGGCCCGAGCAGCCGGCGATCGTCGAGGTGCTCGAGCGCGAGATCCCCTACTACTCGCGCCGCCACCTCGTGGTACCCGGCGTCACCGGCTGGGCGCAGGTGCGGTGCGGGTATGCCGGCACCACGCTCGGGACGGGCTGGAAGATCGGCCACGACCTGTACTACCTGAACCGCCGCACCCTCACCTTCGACGCGCTGATCATGGTCGAGACGCTGCGGACGCTGATCGCCGACCGCCAGTACGGACGGACGCCGCCCAACCCGCGCTTCCTGCTGCGCGTGGAGCCCGACGCACATGCCTGAGGTGAGCGTCCTCGTTCCCGTCCGAAACGGCATGGCCCATCTCGCCGAGGCGACGGCGGCGATGTCGGCGCAGCGCGTCTCCGGCGACGCCGAGTTCCTGATGATCGACGGCGGCTCGACCGACGGCAGCCGCGCCTTCCTCGCAGATCTGTGCGCGCGCGACCCGCGCTTCGTGCTGCTCGAGAACCCGGGGCGGACGACTCCGCGGGCGCTCAACATCGGTCTCGCCGACGCCCGCGGCGAGTTCGTCGCGCGTATGGACGCTCACAGCCGCTATCCCGACGACTACCTCTCCCAGGGCATCGAGCGGCTGCGGCGCGGAGACGTGCAGGCCGTGCATGGCCCGGTGCTGCCGGTCGGCACGAGCGGGTGGTCGCGCCGGATCGCCTGTGCGCTCCTGACGCCGCTCGGATCGGGCGGCGCCGACAAGCACGACCTCGACCACGAGCGCCCCGTGCTGAGCGGGTTCACGGGCGTGTGGGGCGCCGACACGCTGCGCGCGCTGGGCGGGTGGGACGAGGGCTGGCCCGTCAACCAGGACGTCGAGCTCGCGGCCCGGCTGCACCGGGCGGGCGGCACGGCCGTGTCGATCCCGTCGATGGTGGCCAACTACCGGCCGCGGTCGAGCCTGCGCGCGCTCGCGCACCAGTACGCCCGCTACGGGCACTACCGCGCCAAGTCCGCGGTGCGCCACCCGGCCACGCGCCGCCGGGCGCACCTCGTCTGCCCCGGCCTGGTGCTGACGGCCGCCGCGGCCGTCGCGCCGAGCCCGCTGCAGCTGCCCGCGTGGCTCGTCCTGGGGGCGTACGGAGCGGGCGTCGCGGCCACCTCGGCACGCGCGCCGATGGGAACGTCCGACCGCCTGGCGCTGCCGGCGGTGTTCGTCACGATGCACGGCGCGTGGGGTCTCGGCTACCTGTCGGGCCTGGCCCGCTTCGGGTGGCGGCGATGAGGATCACCGTCTTCACCGACTACCGCTACGTCCGTCGCGACGACGGGATCTGGACGGAGCGCGCGTTCGCCCTCTTCCTGAACGAGACCGCCCGCCACCACGAGCTGACCATCGTCGGCCGGGAAGGGGCAGAGGGACAGGTGTCGCCGCGCTACCGGCTCGCCGACGGCATCGCCTTCGCCGGGATGCCGTACTACGAGAGCCTGGCCAGGCCGGGCACCGCCCTGCGCACGCTGCCCGCCGCGCTGCGGGCGTTCGGGCGCGCGTCCGCGCACGCCGACGTCGCCTGGATCCTCGGCCCCAACCCGATCGCCCTGGGGTTCGTGCTCGCGGCTCGGGCCCGCCGCCTGCCCGTCGTGCTCGGCGTGCGCTCCGACCTGCCGGCGTACGTCGCATCCCGCTATCCGGGGCGGCGGCCGTTCATCGCGGCGGCAAACGCGATGGAGACGGCGTGGCGGAGCCTCGCGAGACGGCTGCCGTGCGTCGTCGTCGGCCCGCAGCTCGCCGAGACGTACCGTGCATCCCGGCGGCTGCACATGCTCACCGTCTCGCTCGTGCGCGAGTGCGACGTCACCGCCGGCCCTGCCGCCGCGAGCGCATCGGGGCGCGAGCTCCTGAGCGTCGGGCGGCTGGACTCCGAGAAGGACCCGCTGCTCCTCCTGGACGTGCTCGCGCGGCTCCGCAGCACCGACGCGCGGTGGAGCGCTCGCATCTGTGGCGAAGGAACCCTGCGCGGCGCGCTCGAGGAACGCGTCCGCGAGCTCGGGCTCGGCGAGGCCGTGCGCTTCGAGGGCTACGTGCAGTTCGGCGAGACGATCCTGGACCTCTACCGGCATTCCGACGCGCTCGTGGTGACGTCACGCTCGGAGGGCGTCCCGCAGACCATCGTCGAGGCCCTGGCGTCCGGGTTGCCGGTCGTCAGCACCGATGTCGGCGGCATCAGGGCCACCTTCGGCGACAGCGTCGCCTTGGTCGCACCGGGAGACGCCGAGGCGATCGCAGCCTGCCTGCTGCGCCTCGAACGCGACCCCGGCGAGCGGCAGCGCATGGCCGACGCGGGCCGCGACGTCGTCCGCGGGCACACGCTCGAGGCCGAGTCGGCGCGGCTCGGCGCGTTCTTCGAGGCCGCGGCCCGGCGATGACCGAGCGGCCACCCCTCCTGCGGCGAGGGATCGCCGAGGCATTCGCCGCGCAGGCGGTGAGCGCCGCGTTCACGCTTGTCACGGCGGTCGTCACGATGCGCGTGCTCGGCCCGCACGAGTACGGCGTCTACGCGATCGTCTTCGGTTTTGCGACCATCGCCGGGCTCGTGTGCGACCTGGGCCTCTCGATGTCCGCCGCCCGGTTCATCGCCGAGCGCTTCGAGTCGCGCAGCGCGGCGGCGCGGGTGGCGCGCGACGCCCTCGCCCTGAAGCTCGTGCTCTGCCTCGTCGTCGCGATCGCGATCGTGATCGAGAGCGGCCCGGTCACCCACCTGCTGGGCGCCGGCGGCGCCGCATGGCCGCTGCGGGTGATGGCGATAGGCACGGCCGCTCAGGCGATCTTCGCGAGCGCGATCGGAACGCTGAACGCGGTGCGCCGCACGCGGGTGAGCCTCGCCGCGGTCTGCGTCGAGAGCCTCGTCGAGTCCGTCGCCACGGGCGCGGCCGTGCTGCTCACGGGCACCGCCACGGCCGCCGCCGCCGGGCGCCTGGCAGGCTACGCGGCGGGCGCGCTCGTGGCCGTCGTGCTGATGGCAAGGACGCTCGGCATGCGCCGGCCCGGACCACGCGTCGTCAGCCCGCGCGCGCTCCTGCGCTACGCCGGAGCGGTGGCGGTCGTCGAGGGCGCGTTCGTGATGTTCACGCGCATCGACTCGGTGCTGCTCGGCCCGCTGGCCGGCCCGGCCGCCGCCGGCCGGTTCGACGCCGTGGTGCGCATCGCCGGCCTCATGCACTATCCCGGCCTGGCCGTGGCGATCGCGCTCGCGCCGCGATTTGCCGGCCAGGTGAGCAGCGCCGACCGGGCGTTGCTCGGCCGCACGCTCGGATATCTGGTGCTGCTCCAGTCCGCGCTCGTGATCCCGATCGCGATCTGGTTCGGGTCGGCGGCCCGCTTCGGCCTGGGCAGCGGCTACGCCGCCTGCGGCACGATCGCGCTCGTGATGTCGCCCTATCTGATGCTGTGGGGCCTGGCCCCGCTGCTGACGATGACGGCGAGCTATGCGGGCGAGGTCCGGCGCCGGCTGCCGGCGGCCCTGGCAACGGTGATCGTGAACGTCGTCCTCGACCTGATCCTCATCCCGCGGCTCGGTGCGGTCGGTGCGGCGATCGGCACCGACGTCGCCTTCGCCATCTACATCGCCGCCCACGTGCGCGTCTGCCGCCAGGTGGTCGGGCTCGAGCTTCCGACCGCAAGCCGCACGATCCGCTACGCCGGGGCGATCGCGGTCGGCGCGCTCGGCGGATGGGCGGCGAGCGCCCTCGCCACTCCGCTCGCCGTGGCGCTCTCGGTGTCGGCGATGCCGATCTCGGCCTTCGCGTTCGGCCTCCTCGACCTCCACGCCATCGCCGCGCAGGCCGGGCTGCGGCCGCGTGCAGCCAAGGCACCGGTGATCTGAATGGCGGACGAGCCGATCCACGTCGCGGTCATGAACGACGTCATCCCGGTCTCGGGCGGCGCCGAGCGCCTGATCGTCCACCAGCTCCTGGCGCTCGACCCGGCCCGGTTCGAGCGCACGCTCATCGTCACGCGATGGGATCCGGCGGTGGCCGCCTCGGCCGCCGGCGCCGGCGTGATCGCGCGCCTCGAAGCGGCCGGGGTGCGCGTCGCCGGCATCCGCCGCCGGTCGCGGGTCAGCCCGCGGGCCTGGCTCTCGGTCGTCCGGCTCCTGCGCCGGCGCGGCGTCGACGTCCTGCACAGCCACAAGACCGGGGCAAACTACGCCGCCGTCGTCGTCGGCCGCCTCGCCGGCGTGCCGGTGATCGCGCACGAGCATCTCGCCCACGGCGACGGCGTGCACTTCGGCCTTTCGCGGGCACGGAAGCTCGCCGACCGGCATCTGATGGGGCGCCTGGCGACGATGGTCCTCTGCGTCTCGGAGGCCGACGACGCGCGCCTCGTCGCCGTCGAGCACCTGCCGCGGCGCAAGGTGCGCCTGGTCCCGCTCGGGATTCCGGCTCCCGAGACGTGCCCGCCCTCCAGGGCCGACGCCCGCCGCGAGCTCGGCCTCGCCCAGGACGACATCGTGATCGTCGCCACGGCCATGCTGCGCCCCGAGAAGCGCCACGACGTCCTCGTCGCGGCCCTCGCCCGGCTCGGGCCCGCCGGCGCAGGCGCGGTCACGCTCGTCACCGGTGACGGAGTGCCGCGCGGCGCCCTCGAAGCGCAGGCGCAGAGCCTCGCCCTCGGCGCGCGCGTGCGCTTCCTCGGCACCCGCACGGACGTGCCCCGAATCCTGGCCGCCGCCGACATCGGCGTCCTTTGCTCCGACCGCGAGGGCACCCCGCTCGCGCTCCTCGAGTACATGCAGGCCGGCCTCGGCATTGCCGCGACCCGCGTCGGCGGCGTGCCCGACATGATCCGCGACGGGCGCGAAGGCCTGCTCGTCGCGCCCGGCTCGCCCGCCGAGCTGGCGGAGGCGCTCACGCGCCTGTGCGCCGACCCCGATCTCCGGTACAGGCTCGGCGCGGCGGCGCGACGGCGCCGGCACGACACGTTCGACCTGCCCGGCTTCGTCCACACCCTCGAGGAGCTCTACGGCGAGCTCGCGGGCGCCGGCACCCCGCGATGACGGATGCTCGGCAGCCCATGCGGATCCTGGCCTGCTCGAACCAGAATCTGTCCGCGTTCCGCACGTCGTTCACCCGGTACGCTGGCCTGTTCGCCGCGCTCGACCGCCGGTATGACCTGGTCGGGTTCGTGCGGCCGCAGATCCCGCCCCGCGAGTACTACCTGCGATCGCTCGGCTCGATCCATCCGCGCCGGGCGGCATGGTCGGCGCGCCACAGCCTGAGCCCGTGGGCCTTCCGCCGGCGCAGCGAGCTCGCCGGCACCGAGCTCGCGGGCTGGGAGGGCCGCTACGACGTGCTCCTGCAGCTGCAGACGCTGTTCGCGCCGGGGTCAGCGCCGCACGCGCGCCCCTACGCCGTCTACACCGACAACATCTATCCGCTGACCGAGCGTTTCTACCCGGACTGGGCGCCGCTCGGGCGGCGCCGGGGCGCGCGCTGGACGGCACTCGAGCGCGCCGTCTGCACCGATGCGGAGGTCGTCTTCACCATGTCGGAGTTCGTCCGCAGGGCGGTGATCGACGAGTACGGCTGCGAGCCCGCGCGTGTCGTCGCGGTCGGCGGCGGCACGAACCTCGACCCGCAGAGCATCTCGTCGAAGCGCGACGACCGCCCGGTGGCGCTGTTCGTCGGCGACAAGTTCGCGATCAAGGGCGGCGAGACGCTGCTCGCAGCCTGGCCCGACGTGCGCCGGCGTGTCCCGGGCGCCGAGCTTCGCATCGTGGGACCGCCCGCCCGCCGGGACAGTCCGGAAGGGGTTCGCTGGCACGGCTACGTCGCCGACCGCGGCGAGCTCGCCCGGATCTACGCCGACGCATCGGTGTTCGTGATGCCGTCGCACTTCGAGGCGTGGGGGCACGCGTTCCAGGAGGCGATGGCGCACGGCCTGCCGTGCATCGGCACCGACCAGCTCGCGATGCCCGAGATCATCACGGACGGTGTGACGGGCCTGCTCGTCCCGCCCCGCGACGCGCACGCGCTGGCCGACGCGCTCACCGAGCTCCTGGGCTCACCCGGCCGCGCGCGATCGATGGGCCGGCGCGCGCACGTCGAGATCGAGTCGGCCGGGAGATGGGATCACGTCGTCGACCGGATGGCGCCACACGTGGCCGTGGCGGCAGCTCGCGGTTGAGCCGTACCGCACGCAAGCAGCGGCACCAGTGTGTCACTGACGGGTGTCGGGATACCGTGGCGGGCTCCCAGGCGGCGGATGACGCCGTTGCGGGCGTCCCATTCGAGCGGCCTGCCGGCGACCGCGTCGGCGAGGATCGACGATCCGCTGTCCGGCGGTTGACGGGCAAAGCCGTCTGCGATCTCCCGCGCGAGCGAATCCGGCAGAACGGCGCCCTCGGCACGTCCGACGCGGATGCACTCGGCGGCGAGCCGAAGCGCGAGCGAGTGCACGCCGTCGTCGCGGAAGATCTCGGCCGGTCGATGTGTGAGGGCCATCAGCGCCGCAACCGCGTTCCGGCACAGCTTGCGCCACGACTCGGTCACGAAGTCGTCGGTCAGGTCGACCTCCACGCCGCCGCGAATGAGATCGGCGAACGCACGGCCGTGCACAGAGTCCGGCACCGTGAGCCTCGGCGCGGAGTTCACCGTCACCCGCCCCGGTGCCGTGGTGCGGGCTCCGAACCAGATGACCGCGGGGAGGATCTCGGCGGCGGGGACGAGCGACACGACGCGCTCGCGGTGCTCGACGCCGTTCTGGAGCACCGCAACGACGGTGTCGGGGCTCGTGAGCCGACGGAGCCATCCGAGGGTGTCCGGCGTCTGGTGCGCCTTGACCGCGAGCAGCACCCAGTGCGCCTCGCTCACATCCGCCGGCGTGGCGAGCACCGGTCCCATCACGCCCTTCGAACCGCTCCATGGCGAGTCGACGATGACCTCTCGGGCCGGCGTACGGCCGCACAGGACGAGCTCGGCGCGCCCGGACGCCTGCACCGCGGCGGCCATCGTTGCCCCGATCGCTCCGACTCCGACGATGGCGACCCGGGTCATCGCCATGCGTTTCGGACCACCATGTGGGTACCTGCTGCCCGGACGGCAGCGGTAGACAGTTGATGAACCGAGACGGAGGTCATCGATGCCACGTATCCCTGCAGGCACGCTTCCCGATGGAAACCTGGTCGGCGCCGACCACGGCGCGACGGTCTGCATCATCCTCGACGAGAGCGAGCCGGGCGGCGGCCCTCGGCTGCACCGCCATCCCTATGACGAGACCTGGGTCGTCCTGGCGGGCACGCTGACGTTCACCGCCGGCGACGAGGAGCTCAAAGCGTCGGAGGGAGACATCGTCGTCGTCCCGCCCGGGGTGCCGCACAAGTTCCGAAACGAAGGGCCAGGTCGGTGCAAGCTCGTCTGCATCCACGCCAGCCCGACGTTCACGACCGAGTGGCTCGAGTAGCCGAGCTCACATCCGCTCGACCCACTGCGAGCGCCACTCGCTCGCGGGGAACGGGTCGCCGAAGTACTGGGTCTCGCGGCACACCTTGCCGTCGGGTCCGAGCTCCATGATGCTCACGGTGGGATACGGCCGGCCGTCGTAGCTCAGGACGAGCTCGGTGACCCAGAGGCGGCCCGACCCGACCGTGCGGCGCACGGAGAAGCGCTTGTCGTTGGGCTGGAGCGTGCGCGTGGTCTGGATGTCCTTCCGCGTGCGGATGCGCTCGCCGGACTGGGGATACTCGAGCACCGCGTCATCGGCGTAGATCCGGTGCTCGGCCTCGAAGTCCTGCGCGTCTGACGCCGCCCAGTGGGCCGCGATCGCGGCACGGATGTCGTCGTCGTTCATGGCGTGCACCCTAATCGCCGGGCGACGCCGCCGCGTCTCGCGCTTTGGCCCCAGACCTACCCGCAGTTAGAGTGGATCCGCACAACCTCCAAGGGGAGCGAGCATGCGGGATACGCGGGGTCGACAGGGAGCGTGCAGGCGGGTCGCGGTCGGCAGCCTCGCCGCGCTGGTCTTCGTGCTCTGCCTGGCCGCCGGCACCGCCGTCGCCGCAGCGCCTGGCCCGCGCGCGCTCATGCGGTGGCGGAGCATGCGCCTCGCCCACCTCGCGCCGCCCCAAATCGCGGCGGCGGCGTCGGTGACGCTTGTCGCCGGGCCGCGGGAAGTCCTGATCGCCGGCGTGCGCTACGAGATGCGGCTCCTGGCGTTTTCGTTTCCCGGAATCCCACAGTTCCCGCCGTCGGCGGTTGTCGATCTCACCCGCTCGTCGCCGCCGGGTGGATCGCCGACCGCGTTTCAGTCTCACGACTACCTGTTCAACCCCCAGTCGGGCGCGACCTTCACCGTCGCCCGAAAGACGCTTGCGACCGCCACGCTCGACATGGCCGCCGCGATCGCGCCGAGCATGCTGACGACGACCTTCACGGCCTCCGGCCGGCAAGCCATGAACGCCTGCAAACTGACCAATGGGAGCCACGGCTTCCGGCGCCACGTATCGGGCACGCTGTCGTACTCCGCGCTCGGCATCGCCACTCCCACGTCACCGTTCTTCGGCACGCTCACCAGCGGGCCGGTGCGCGCCCGTCTCGGCTACGACCCTGGCTGTGAAGGCTCGGCGGCGCCACCGCCGTCGCCGGCCGTTCACGGCTGTCCCGGCCGCGAAAGCCTCGAGGCGAGCAGCCAAACCCAGTCGTGGTCGTTCGAGAAGATCCACGGCCGGCGCGCCGTCGGCGAGGCCGCGTTCACCGGCACGAACCCCGACAGCCCCAGCGTCGCCTCCGAGGCCCACTCGATGGCGGCGACGACCGCGGCCTACACCCTGCCGCGGCCAGCCCACTCCAGCCACGGAGCCACCGCCGACGTCTTCGCCGTCGGCAACTCGTTCATGACCGGGTCTGCCACCTTCACCTCGACCCAGGCACCGGCCATCACCCACCACTCATGCGTTGATCAGGGCCGCACTCTGCGCTTCACAACGCGTGTCTACACCGGCCTGATCACCCCGAACACCACGCCCCTCACCGCCGCGTTCGACACCAGCCCACTCGCCCTTACTCAGCGCCGCGCGGCCCTCAAGATCCGCCGCTACAGGTGAGCGAGCCCGTCGCTCGGGCGCCCAGGGGAGCGAGTGCGGCTCCCCTGGGCGTGAGCTGGCTGCCTCAGTAGCCGTACCCGCCGCCGCTTGACTGCGTCGTCGAGGCCGGAGCGGCTGCCGCGCCGACCGTGGCGGCCTGCCACGTGCCGACGTCCTTGAAGCCGTTGCCGGCGGCGTCGCCAGGTGCGCGATCAGCGGCGAACGTGTAGAGCGGCAGCCCCTTGTAGGTGAGCTGCATCTCGCCGTCGTCGGGGCGCATGACGGTGCCGAGCCCGGCGATCGCGCCCGTGGGCGCTGCGCCCTTCACCAGCAGAGGCTTCCACACCTGGAGGCACCGCTGCGAGCTGCCGGGAATCTTGGCGGTCGCCGTGCAGATGAAGCGGCCGTTGCGCTCGGCCGAGAGCGTGTACAGGGTCATCCCCTGATGATTCACGAGCACCCTGCTTGCGAGGGTGGCGTTCTGCGCGGTCGCGACGACACCGGATGCCTGGTGCGTGCCGGTGCCGCCGGAGGCCGAACCGCACGCCGCCGCCAGTGCGATCGACGCGACGGCCAGCGCTGCTCGTGCTCGTGTTCCGAAGTGCAACTTCATTGTCGTAGCTCCTCTTGGGATCAGTCGTGTGAAAGGAGCTACGCACGCCGAACGGGGCAGGGATTGTGTGCGGGGCAACAATCCGGCGGGCGTGGGCAGTCGTACGTGCCCGCGCGGAGCGGCAACAGTGACCGGGTCCGACCTCAGCGCCAGCGGGGGTAGGATCGCCAATCGAGATGGGCGCCGTCGAGCTGTCCGCGAACGAGGAGTGTCCCGGTCGGCCGTTCGCGGCACCGGCCCACACGGTTCGCGATGCCGGGATCATGCAGAGAATGTTGGAGCGGCTGCGGGTGCGGGTGGCCGCCGGGCCCCAGCACGCGACGGGCTTCCTGATCCGCCAGCCGGATTCAGACGGGCATCGCCACTGGATTCGCGCGCCCGACTTGGCGGCACTCCAGGTCGCCGGTGAGATGACGGCGGTCGGGTTCTTCGGCCGGGCCCGCGCCGACATCGACCATTTGCCGATCGACGAGCTCGAAGCGGCCATCGTCGACTCGCTCGAGACGATCTCGGGTGTCCTTTGCTACTACGACGTTGCGCTCGCCGACGGTGGCTACGGCAACCTGATCCTCTGTGTCGCACCCGACGCGCCGAGGCGCGTCGAGACTCATCCGCTGCACCGCCGAGCGGTCGAGCTCACCCCGCGGCACTACCACTCGGTCCGGCTACACACCGGCGTCGTGCCAGGGCGGTTCCTGGGCGACGAGAGCCTCGTGATCGAACGCACTCGCTATTACGACTTCGACTGCGACCCGCCCTGGCTCGCGGTCCGCAACCTCGTTTGAGAACTCGTCTCAGAATGAGCCTCCGAAGGCCCACGGCTGGATCTGGTGGGAGCCGATGAGTCTTCGGTGGTTTGCGAGTCTCTCGCGCGTACGGGTCCGCGCGCGGCCCGAAGGGCTCGCCTGCGGTAATGACTCTAGGAGGCAGCATGAAGCTTCTTCTCACGTCGGCTGGTATCAAGAACAGGAGCATCCGCGACGCGCTGGTCGACCTCCTCGGCAAACCGATCGCCGAGTCCAATGCCCTCTGCATCCCGACCGCGATCTATGCCGTTCCCGGCGGTGCCGGCTTCGCATGGAAGTTGATCAGCGGGCGCGCCGCGAGTCCCCTCTGCGAACTCGGTTGGAAGTCGTTGGGCGTGCTGGAACTCACCGCACTACCCAGCATCGAAACGGAGCATTGGACCGCTGCGGTTGAGGAGTCCGACGCCCTCCTGGTGGGAGGTGGCGATCCCCTCTACCTGTGCTACTGGATCCAGCAGTCGGGACTGGTCGACATCTTGCCGTCGCTGCACGAGACGGTCTGGGTGGGAGTGAGCGCCGGGAGCTTGGTGATGGGCCCCGGCGTCGGCGAAGAATTCGTCTACGGGAGTCCGCCCGCCACCGGTGCCGACAGAGCACTGGGGCTGGTTGGCTTTGCGATGTTTCCGCACCTGGATCACGACGCTATGCCGGACCATTCCATGGCCAACGCAGAACGATGGGCTGCCGGCCTGCCGGTGCCGGGGTACGCGATGGACGACGAGACCGCCATCAAAGTGGTCGGCGGCACCGTCGAAGTCGTCTCCGAGGGGCACTGGGAGCTGTTCGATCCCAGTCCGAAAGCACGCGAGGCGGGCTAGAGGACATTCGCCCGCTCGGCTGAGCGGGCGTCCACAGACGTCTGCAGCCTCCTGAAGCAGACAAGGCAGCACGCGAGAGCGAGGCAGGCTTCGTGGATCTCGTGGCAGCGGTCGTAGCGGACGAGCAGCCGCTTGTAGTGGTGGAGCCAAGCGAACGTGCGCTCGACGACCCAGCGGGCGCGACCGAGGCCGGAGCCGTGCGTGGTCTGGCGGCGTGCGATCTCGGGCGTGATCCGCCGCTGTCGAACCGTCCAGGCGAGCGGGATCCCGGTCGCGTCGACCAAGAGGTGGTGCTTGGAACCGTTTCTGGCTCTATCAACCGGGCTCGGGCGAGTCGCGGCGCCCCCTTTTTCGCTTGCACGTGGCTGGAGTCGGCGACCGCGCAGGGGATCTTGTTCGTCTTGCACACAGCGATCGCGTGGCGGCACCTGCCGCTCGAGCTCGGCTTCGGCTCGGGCTCGACCTGCTATCGCAGCGCCTCCCGGTCAGACAAACGCTTACGGCCCGGATAGCGGAAACGCCGCTCCACCCTCGGCAAAGGCGGCTCGAGCAGCTCCCGCAGCCCGTCCGAAACGATCCACGGCGCAACAGCCATCGGCACCGCTCCCGGCTTGGCGACGGATGCCGACCGCGCTTGTCGTCAGGGAGCGGGCTCCTTCATTCCGATTCGAGTTCTAAGAGGCGCGTGCGTCGCGACGGGCGCCGAAGTCGACGTCCTTGCAGCTGACGGTCCCGGCGGTTCGCCCCGGCGCCGTCTGGTATGCCCAGTACAGATTCGTGTGCGCGATGACCGCCTCCGGCGGCGGCGCCCCCCACTCGGTCTGGTCCTCCGTCGTGTGGGCGTCGGCGACGAGCATGGCGTCGTAGCCCCTGGCGATGGCGCCGTGAAGCGTCGAGCGCACACACCAATCGGTCTGCGCTCCGACGACGACCAGTTGCCCGACACCGAGACTCGACAGCACGGTCTCGAGGGTGGTGGCCTCGAAGGAGTCGCCGTAGCTCTTCTCGACCAACGGCTCTGTCTCGCCCGGCGTCAGCTCCGAGACGATCTGCCAGGCGTCGGTCTCCCTGGCAAGGTGCTCATCGGAGTGCTGCACCCAGACCACCGGCACTCCCTCCCGCCGCGCCCGCTCGACAAGGCTGCCGATGTTGGCGACGACCGCGTCGCGCGCATGAGCCCGCTCGACCGCGGCGTTCTGGACGTCGACCACGAGCAGTGCAGTATTCGGCCGGTTCTCAAGGGTTGTCACGGTCTCCCCCAAGCGTCGAAAAGAAAAAGACCCGCACAAGCGGGCCTTTTTCGAGGTAGCGGGGGCAGGATTCGAACCTGCGACCTTCGGGTTATGAGCCCGACGAGCTACCGGACTGCTCCACCCCGCGACGAGGCTGAAAGTTTAGCAGATGCCCTAAGATTGCAGCATGGTGCTCGTGGCGGTGATCGTGTGGGTCGTGGTCGTGGGGGCGTGCCTCGCGTATGCCGTCATCTGCGGGTTCCGCACGTTCCGCCGGGTGCGCGCTGCACAGGCCACGATCCAGGGCCGGATCGCGGTGCTCGAGGGTCAGGGCCTGGGGGTGCTGACGCAGCGGACCGCCGAGCTGAACGAGAAGATGGCCGCCATGCAGGCTGCGCTCGCACGGCTCGAGGGCTCGCTCGCGGGCCTGAACGTGCTGACGTCGTCGGTCAGCGGTGTGACCACCGTGCTGCTCGCGCTGAGGCGGATCGTGCGTCGATGACCCGCCGGGTGGGCGCGGTCGACATCGGCACGAACTCGACCCGGCTGCTCGTCGCCGACGTCTCCGACGCCGGCCGCCTCACCGAGGTCGACCGGCTGCTCGAGATCACCCGCCTGGGCGACCGCGTCGACGCCGACCGCCGGCTCGGCGACGAGGCGATGGCACGCGTTCACGCGACTCTCGATCGCTACGCCGCCCGCGCCGCGCAGGCGGAGGCCGGGCCGGTGCTCGCGATCGCGACGAGCGCCGTGCGCGACTCGTCGAACGGCGCCGAGTTCCTGGCCGGGATCGAGGAGCGGCACGGCTTCGTCACCCGCCTGCTGACCGGCACCGAGGAGGCCGAGCTGACCTACCGCGGCGTCTGCTCGCGCCAGGTGGTGGCCGACGGCACCCTGATCTGCGACATCGGCGGCGGCTCGACCGAGCTGATCCTCGGCGGCCCCGACGGCGTGCGCGACCGCGAGAGCCTCGACATCGGCTGCGTGCGCCTGTCCGAGCGCCACCTGCACGGCGACCCGCCGACCGCGGCGGAGCTGGCGGCGCTTCGGGCCGAGGCGACCGCGGCACTGCCCGCCCGGCTGACCCGGGCGGCACGCGAGCTCGTCGGCGTCGCCGGCACCGTGACGACGTTTGCGGCCATCGACATGGGCCTCGAGGTCGAGATCCCCGAGGTGATCGACGGCCACAGGCTGGAGGCAACGGCGGTCGACCGCCTGCTCGCCGAGCTGGCCGCGCTCCCGCTCGAACGGCGCCGGCTCGTGCGCGGCCTCATGCCCGAGCGGGCGCCGACGATCGTGGCCGGCGGGCTGATCCTGTCGGCGATCCTCGCCGCCACGGGCGCCGACGCGGTGGTCGTGGCCGAGCGCGACATCCTGCACGGCGCCGCGCTCGCCGCCGCAGACCTGTAGAGGCGGTGGCCGGCAGCAACGGTATTGTCTCATGGCACCGAGACGCGATGACCGATGCCGCAACCACGCTGATCGATCGGGCCGAGAGCCACCTCGTCGAGGGGGACGCCGCGGCCGCGCGCTCCTCGCTCGAGAAGGCCTACATCCCCGTGCAGGGCGACCGCGACCTCGCCGCCGTTCGGCGCGCCCTGGCGCTGGTCCGTGAGGTCGAGACGGCCGCCGCGACGGGCAGCCGCGAGCGGCGCAAGGCACGCCGGATCGGCGGCTGGTACGCCGAGCTCGAACCGTCGTACGCCATGACGGCGCCGCTGCGCCTCGGAGCCTCCGCCGGCGGTTCCACGGGCGGCACAGGCGGAGACGGGCCGAGCGCTACGGGAGCCGCCGGACACGGGCCGTCTCTGGAATGGATCGACGGGCTCATCGGCATCCTCGGCATCTTCACGATCCTCGAGCTGATCGGCGGCGGCCTGATCGCCGCCGAGGCCGATGCCACCACATCGAAGGTGGCCGGGATCGCGGGCGCGGTCTTCGCGGCGACCATGCTGCTTGCGCTGATCGCGATCCTGCGCCTGCTCCAGCGCATCGAGCAGAACACGCGCCCCACACAGTGACCCGGTGGGGCGCCGTGTCCCGTCTGCGCCCTCGTTCACCGGAGCGAGTCGCACGCCTCGTGGTGCGAGAGTTGGAAGTGGCAGTGCGGATTGCGGGTGACCCGCAGGATGAAACGCATGTCGAAGGTGCGCGGATCGAACTCCTGCCGGTGAATCGTGGTCCCTCGCGCGTTCAGGCCGACGAACGCGACCGGCCGGTGACCAGCCGTGATGTGGGCGCCGTCGACGACGTATGAGAAGAACCGGCCGCTGATCGCCGCCGGCGCGGTCGATCCGTCCTGGAATTGCGCGTCGACCGTGCGCACGCCGCGGGGCAGGTCGCCGACCACGATCCACGCATTCACACGCGGCCATTCCTTGCTCCCCAGGCTCAGGAGCCAGACGTAGGCGTCGAGGGCCGAACCCGGGCCCTCACCGTCGTTGGAGACTCGCGGGTGGCGGTGGTTCGGGCTCCAGCCACACTGCGAGTCGGTGTACTGGAGGTGCCCGCGCTTGGCGATCTGATAGACGCAGTACCCATCCTTGCCGCGGATCCGGGCGGCGACGTACGTGAACGTCGATCCGGAGGCGTGCAAGGTGACCAGCTGGCGCAGCGGCCCGATCGCGTGGTGCAGGTGCGCCCAGGTGTTGAACGCGGCGACCTGCGCCCGTTGGTGGGGGGTCGCGGGTCCGGAAAGATCACGCGACCAAACCCCAGTCCTTGCCAGCGCAACCGGGACGCCCACCACGAATGCCGCCACGGCTAGGAGCGCGAGCCGGCGAACCGGCCTGCGACCACCCAACGGCCACACGAGCCGCCGCCGCCTGCCGGCGATCGCAAGCACTCCCGCCCACTCCCCGCCGACGGGGCGCGAAGGGGTGTGCACCTCCAAGAGCGCGGCAATCTGACTGTCCTGTTCCAGCGTCAATCTTCAGCCTCCTCCATTGCGCGACGCAACGACTCGTGCGCCGCATTGAGCGTGGCGGACACCGTGCCCACAGCGATGTCGGCGACCTGGGCGATCTCGCGGTAATCGAGCCCCGAGAAGTAGCGCAGAAACAGCACCAATCGCTGGCGCTCGGGGAGCGTCCGCACAAAGTCACGCACGAACTCCTGACTCGACCACGCATCCCTCGGTACGCCGGGCGGCTCCTCACGGACAAGCGCCTCCGCCTTCATCCGACCAACCCGGCGCCGTTGCCGCGTCCGGGCTGCGTTCACCACGACCCTCCAGACCCAGCCGTCCAACGACCCCTCGCCACGGAACGCGGCTCGCCGCTGGATCGCCACGGCAAACCCCTCCTGCACCGCTTCAAGGGCCTCCTCGCCGTCCTCCAGCGTCGCCGCGCACACGCGCACCAGCGCTGGATACGTCCGCACGTACACCGACTCGATGTCAGCGACATCCACCGCACGGCGACCGGCCCCGGCGCGACGGGCGGAATCGGACTCGGAAACGAATTCCATGCCTTGATGACGCACGGCGCGGCGTTCGTGTTTAGACCGACGTCGTCGCGGCCCGATTTGACCCTGGTGGGACTCGAACCCACACGGCCCAATGAGGCCTCCGGGGTTTAAGCCCGGTGCGTCTACCAGTTTCGCCACAGGGTCATCCGCGACGGTACACGCGATCCCCGCCCGCCACCACCGCCCGCACCATTGGCGACCCGCGAAGCGCGACCGCGTAGGGTGCCCCGATGCGTCGCGCCATCCTGCTCGGGGCCGCCTTCCTGGCGCTGACGGCGGTCGTGCAGGCGGGCCTGCTGCGCCCCGTCGACCGCTACGCCATCCACCACCTGCAGCCGTTTGCGCCCGACTCGGTCGCGTCGCGGATGGCGCCGTCCGAGCCGGATGCGGCCATCCGGCCCATCCTGCGGGGCGAGCGCTCGCTTCCGTTGAGCGCCGGGGCGATCGCGTTTGCGCCCGCCGACACCGCGTCGGCGCTGCTGCTCGCGATGGCGGCGGCCCTGGTGCTGCGGCGCCGGGGAC
>DASXZF010000181.1:0-2282 GCA_036502065.1 Gaiellales bacterium | reverse complement strand
GCCGACGCCCGCCGCCGGCTGCGCGCGCTCAGCAACGACCTCTGCGGCCTGCGCTGATCCTCAGCGCTGCGCCGACGCGGGATCCCACGGCGGCCGCGTGGCCGCATGGCGCGCGAGCGTCTCGAGCACCGCGGCGATTCGCCGGCGCACAGCCGGGTCGGCCACGATCCCGTCGGCGCCGACCATCTCGCGGGCGACGCCGATGTGCACGCACGCCTCGGCCACGACATCGGCATGCAGGTAGCCGAGCACGGTCGCAAGCGACTCGTGCGCATGCCGGCCACGCTCGGGCGAGGGCGCCGCCCGCACCCACGCCACCGGCTCGCCGTACATCTCGAAGCCGCCCACGGTCCAGTCGAGCAGGTTCTTGAACGTCCCCGGCATCGCGCCCGCGTATTCGGGGGTGCAGAAGAGCACCGCATCGGCCGCGTCGATCTGCGACCGCAGGGCGGCGACGGCGGCGGGCAGCGGATCGACGTCGTCGTCGGGGTTGAAATGCGGCAGGTCGCTCATGCCGCCGTAGAGCACCGCCTCGATGCCCGCCGGAGCGACCGCCGCGGCGGTGCGCAGCAGCGCGGTGTTCGTCGAGCCCGAGCGCGTGCTTCCCGACACGAGCAGGATGCGAGCCATCGCCCGCACGGTACCGCGGTCGGTGCGGACGGCCCGGCGTCAGCCGATGCCGGCGTCGCCCCAGACGCGCGGATCCTCGAGGCCGAGCCGCCAGAACCCGATCCCCATGTGCAGGCGGCGGGCGAGGGCGACGCGGTCGACGATCGTGCGCCGGTTCGAGTACCACACGTCGTGCACGACGCCGGCCGAGTCGGTGTAGGAGAAGTGCGGATCGTCGTCGACCGGGTCGAGCACGGAGGTGGCGTGGTGATCCACGATCTCCTGGCGCACGTTCAGCCACTCGAGCGGCGTGCCCGGGTGCGTCGCGCCGCCGCCGTCGGGCCAGTCGAAGCCATAGAGGGTCATGATGATCGTGAACTTCGACACCTTCGGCATCGTCGCGACGTAGGCGAGGATGCTCTTGAACCAGGGCATCGGGTCGAGTCCGCCCGGTGGGCTCGTCGCCCACGACTTGCCCCAGGCCATGACGACCGCCTGGTCGGCGACCGCCGAGAGCGCCTTGTAGTCGTAGAACCCGGCCCGGCCGGTCAGCTGGTTGTAGTAGGCGGCCGACAACTCGATCGAGAGCTTCTTGCCGTGGGCGTGCAGGGCGGTCGTCAGCGCCGTCGTGAAGCTCGTGAGCTGGTTTCGCCACTGCGAGGCGTCGTTCGACTCGAAGTCGATGTTGATGCCCTGGTAGCCGTACGTGGTCGTGAGTTGGACGAGCTGTGCGATGACGTGCTGCTGGACGGCCGGGTTCGTGAGGATCGCCTTCAGCGCCGCCTGGTTCTGGCAGTTGAAGCGCGGCTCGACCGTGATCCCGCGCGCGAGCGACCACGACGTCACGAGCGGATCGTTCGCGCCCGTCACGGGGCCCGCCGGCGTGCAGTTGAAGTACGTCGGGAAGATGGTGCCGATGCGCATGTAGTGGCGCTGCAGGTCGGCGAAGCTGGCGCCGTCTGACTCGAGCACGAACGCGCTCGCGTTGCCGGTCGTGTGCACCGGCGGGGGAGTCGTGACCGACACGATCCTGGAGCGCCCGCCCTGGATGCCGTTCGCGTCGACGGCACGGACCACGAAGCTGTACGCCGTGTCGGTGAAGAGGTTGCCCACGGTCAGGTGGGTCGCCTCGGTCTGCTTCAGCACCTCGCCGTTTCGGTAGACGCGGTAGCCGGCGATGCCGCCGTCGCCGCGCCGCGCCGCGCGCCACTTCAGGTGCACCGACGTCGACGTGAGCCTGGACGCGACCAGGCCGCCCGTGCGGCCGGGCGGGAAGTAGCTGATCGTGCGCTGCATCGATGCAGCACAGGCCGACACGTGGCCGGTGACGAGGTTCTCGACCCGCACGGTGAACGTGTAGGAGTGGCGCGGGGTGACGCGGATCGGGGCCCGGCGCCTGTGGGCGACGCCGATCAGCTCGCCCGAGCGCCACACGCGGTAGCCGACCTCGGCCGGCACGCGCTCGGGCGCCTTCCAGCGCAGCATGCCTGCCGCCGCGCCCGGGGAGCGGCTCCACGACAGGTGCGTGACCTCGTGCGAGCTGCAGGTCGAGGCGTGGGCGACGCCCGAGAAGCCGGCGATGACGAGCGCGCCGCCGGCAGCGAGGCATGCCGCCATGAGGCGGACAGCCCTCACTCGACCGTCACGGTCTTTGCCAGGTTCCGGGGCTGGTC
>DASXZF010000180.1:0-12918 GCA_036502065.1 Gaiellales bacterium | reverse complement strand
TGTGGACGTGCAGGTCGCCGCGGATGTCGGCCACCTCGAGCAGCTCGGGCAGGTGCCCCGCCCGCGCCGCCTCGAGCTCGCCCCGGCCCTCGCGCAGCTCGGGCGGGATCCACGGCAGGCCGAGGTGCGCGTACACCTCGGCCTCGTCGTCGGAGCTCCACACCTCGCCCGTCTCGGTGTGCTCGATGCCATACTCGCTGACCGAGAGCTTCCTGCGCACGGCGGCCTCGCGCAGGGCGACGTTGTGCGCCTTGGAGCCCGTCAGGTGCTGGAGCAGGTTGCCGTAGCAGCCGGGCGGCACCATCCGCAGCTCGACCAGCGTCCCGTCGTGGGCGCGCGCGGCGATGCGGGCGTCGCCGCGCGACACGACCTCGGCCACCCATTCGCCTCCCGTGAACGCCTCGGCCGCGGCCAGGCGGTCGGACACCGCCGAGACGACATCGACATCCTTCGCCGTCTCGCGATAGCGGCGCACGCTGCCCGCGACCTCGCAGCGCACGACGCCGTCGCAGCGCTCGAGATCGGCCACGACGGTCTCGCCGAGCGCGCGCGCCCGGGCGATCGACCGGCGGGCCTCGACCGTCGCGCCGTCGCCGTCGGCAAGCCCGGCCAGGATCATCGCCTCGGTCTTCTCACCGAGGCCCGAGAGGGCGCGGATGCGACCTGCCTGGGCGGCCTCGCGCACCTCGGCGACGGTCTGCAGGCCGAGCTCGGAGAAGATCCGCTTCGCGGTCTTGGGGCCGACCCCCTGCAGGCGCATGACCTGCACCGCGCCGGGCGGGTTGCGTCCGACCAGCCGCTCCAGGGCGGCGATCTGGCCGGTCTCGAGCAGCTCCGCCACCTTGTCTGCGATCGTCTGACCGACGCCCGGAAGGCTGGTCAGGCGCGACTCGGCCGAGAGCCGGGCGACCGACTCGCCCGTCTCGCGCAGGGTCTGCGACGCCCGCCGGTAGGCGAGCACCCGGTACACCACGGCTCCCTCCAGCTCGAGCAGGTCGGCCATCAGGTCGAAACGGTCCGCGATGGCCGCATTGGAGAGCGGCGGGGATTCCACGAGGCCAATGATAGGGTGGCCGCGTGCCCGACCGGTTCGTGATCGTCATGCCGACGTACAACGAGCGCGAGAACCTCGAACGGGTGGTGGAGGCGATCGGCGCCGTGCGCGGGCAGACGCCGTTTCCCGGCGACGTCCTGATCGCCGACGATGCCTCACCCGACGGCACCGGCGCGCTCGCCGACGAGCTCGCGGCCAGGCACGACTGGGTGCACGTGCTGCACCGCCCGGGCAAGCTCGGGCTCGGCCGGGCCTACGTCGACGGCTTCCGCTGGGCGCTCGAGCGCGACTACACCCACATCCTCGAGATGGACGCCGACCTCTCGCACCCGCCGGAGGCCGTGCCGCGGCTGCTGCGGGCCGCGGCCGACGCCGACCTCGTGCTGGGCTCACGCTACGTCGCCGGCGGCGGCGTGGAGGGCTGGCCGGCCCACCGGCGCCTGATCTCACGCGCCGGGTCGCTCTATGCGCGCACGATCCTGGGCGTCGGCGTGCGCGATCTCACCGGCGGGTTCAAGTGCTTCCACCGGCGCGTCCTCGAGACCGCCGATCTGACGTCGGTGCACGGCCAGGGATACGTCTTCCAGATCGAGCTCACCTACCGCACCCTGCGGATGGGCGGCCGCGTCGTCGAGGTGCCGATCACCTTCTGCGACCGCACGGCCGGAGCGAGCAAGATGACCACCTCGATCGTGGCCGAGGCGGTATGGAAAGTGCCCGCGCTGCGACTGCGGTCGCTGCGCGCGCCGCTCGACGAGCGGCTGCGTCCCGGCGGCGTCTCGTCGCTGCTCGCGTCACGGCCACCGCTATAGTCTGCGCACGGTTTCGAGGACAGGAGCAACGGTCGTGAGCGACAGCATGATGGAGGTTTCCGACGCCACCTGGGAGTCCGAGGTGGTCGGCGCCAGCGGGCCCGTCGTGGTGGATTTCTGGGCGCCGTGGTGCGGTCCGTGCCGCGTGATGGACCCGATCCTCGACGAGCTCGCCCAGGCCCATGCCGGCCGGATCAAGTTCACGAAGCTGAACGTCGACGACAACCTGCAGACGGCGACCCGCTACGACATCCTGTCGATCCCGACGCTGATGGTCTTCGACGGCGGCGAGATGCAGAAGAAGCTGATCGGCGCGATCCCCCGGCGGCGGCTCGAGGACGAGCTGAGCGCCTGGACCGCGGCGTAGCCCTCCCGGTCACGCCTGCAGCGCCGCGAGCGCGCTGACGCCCGCCACGATCACGACCGCGCCGGCGATCTGGCGCGGCCCGATGCGCTCGTCGAAGATCAGAAACGACCCGAGCGTGGCGACGGCGGCGAACTGCGAGCCGAGCACCGCCGGGATGGCGACGCCGTGGTGCGAGCCGACCACGTAGCACGTGAACCCGGCCACCTCGGCCGTGGCCGAGAACACCACCATCCACCACGCGGCGCCGGGCAGCCGCAGCGACCCGCGCAGGGCGAGCGGCAGCACGATGAACGACACGCCGACGACGCGGGCGACGAGGATCGTCCAAAGCGGCCCGAGCGCATCGCCGGCGTGGGCGCTCGCGACCAGGTTGACGCCGAACAGGCACGCGGCGCCGAGCGCGTAGAGCGACGGCCGCAAGTGCACGTCGGATGCCCGGCCGCGCAGCGTGACGAGCACGACGCCGCACGCCACCACGATCAGGCACACGGCGACGCCCGCCGTGAGCTGCTCGCCGAGTCCGATCGCGATCAGCGCCGCGATCGCGCCCTCGGTCGAGGCGATCGGGGCGACCACGCCGACCTTGCCCGCCCGCAGCGCGCGGTACATCACCGAGAGCCCCGCCGCCGAACCGAAGCCCGCGAGCACCGCCCACTCCCATGCGTGCGCTCCGGCATGTGCCGGCAGGCCGACGAAGGGCGCGAGCGCGACCAGGCCGATGAAGCCGAGCAGCATCACGTATGCGAGTGCCTGCTGCGACCCGATCAGGCGGGTCGAGCGCGACGCGACCACCGTCGAGAGGCCCCAGCACACCGCGGCGCCCAGCCCGCCCAGGATCGCGATCACGCGAAGTGGTCCCAGCCCTGCAGCGTGCGCGGCGTGCCCGCCGCATCGAGCAGCACGACGTCGAGCGCCGCGGTGAGCCGGCCAACGACGGTCACCGCGACCGGGACCGCCACGCCGTCGGGCACCGCGGCCAGGAGCTCGTAGTCCTCGCCGCCGGCGGCCGCCTGCTCGAGCGTCGCGCCTGGCGCGAGCGGCAGGCGCGCGAGCTCGATCACCGCACCCGTGCGGGAGGCGCGAGCGAGCCGGCCGGCGTCGGTGGCGATGCCGTCGGAGATGTCCAGCATCGCGGTGGCGACACCGGCGAGCGCGCGTCCCTCGGCCACCCGCGGGGTCACCCGGGCCGAGTAGCCGGCAGCCGCCTGGCCGCCGAGCGTGCCCGTCACGACCAGCAGGTCGCCGGCGCGCCCGCCGGAGCGCAGCACCGGACGGTCGGCCCGGCCGATCGCCGTCACCGAGACCACGAGCACGGGTGCCCGCGAGAGATCGCCGCCAGCGATCGGGACGCCGTGCTCGGCCATCCCCGCGGTCAGGCCGGCGGCGCCCGCGAACCCGTCCGGCAGCCCGAAGGCCGCCAGCAGGCAGACGGGCTCGGCGCCCATCGCCGCCATGTCCGAGAGGCTGGCCGCTGCCGCGCGATGGCCGATGTCGGCGGCCGTCATGCGGGCGGCGTCGAAGTGCACGCCGTCGACCAGCATGTCGGTCGAGGCGACGAGGCCGCCGTCGAGCACGCACGCGTCATCGCCGATGCCGACCGCGACGCCGCGGTCCGCGTCCCCGGCGGCCGCCGCGATCACGGCCACCAGATCGTCCTCTGATAGCATGGCGCGCAATGTACCGTGCGCCGTTCACCCTCCCCTTTACCAGCCGGCCCGGAGGCGTCTGAACGCGCACACGAACACGTCCGTGCCGTTCCTGAGCCTCCGCCGATGCGGGGGCTTTTTTCGTATGGAGGAGCTTCGATGACCATGACCGTGGCCTACCCGGGCGAGGAGGGCGCATACGCCGCCGAGGCCGGCGCGCGCCTGTATCCCGACGCCGAGCTGCGCTCGCTGCGGTCATGGGCCGAGGTCGTGCGCGCGGTCGGCCGCGGCGACGCGACCTATGGCGTGCTGCCGATCGAGAACTCCCTGGCCGGAGCGATCCCCGAGACGTACGACCTCCTGGCCCACGCGCCGCTCTCGATCGTGGCCGAGACGGTGCTGCCGGTGCCTCACTGCCTGGTCGGCCTGCCGGGCACGAACATCGACGCCCTGGCCCGCGTCCACTCCCACCCGGCGGCGCTCGCGCAGTGCCGCCGCTTCCTCTCGTCGCTGCCCGACACCCTGCCCGAGGTGGCGCCGTCGACCGCCACCGCCGCACGGCGCGTGGCCGACGCGGGCGACCGCACGCAGGCGGCGCTCTCGTCGCGCCGGGCGGCCGAGCGCTTCGGCCTTGTCGTGCTCCTGAACGACGTCTCCGACCACGCCGAGAACTACACCCGCTTCGTCAGCGTCGCGAACCACACCCGCATCGACCGCGCCGCCGTCGCGCGCTGGCACACCGCGGTGCGGTTCGTCACCCACCATCACCCGGGCGCGCTGCTCGCCGCCATCGAGCCGCTGGCGCGCTACGGCGTGAACATGGTGTCGCTGCAGTCGCGGCCGATCCCCGGGCGGCCCTGGAACTATCAGTTCTACGCCGATCTCGAAGGGCACCCGCTCGACGCGGCCGTGTCGACGGCGCTGCGCGCGCTCGAAGACAGTGTCGCCGAGATGGGCTATCTGGGCTGCTATCCGGCGTTCGAGCGCTCGGAGTAGCCCGGCTCCGACCGCGAACACCTGCGCGGCTCCGCGCGATCGGAGCGGTGGTATGCTCGGCGCCCCGCGAGCGGTCAAGGGAAGCCGGTGGAATTCCGGCGCGGTCCCGCCGCTGTGAGGGCGTCCGTTCGGCGCACCCGATGGGAACCACTGGCCGCAAGGCCGGGAAGGTCAGCCGAACGGCCCGGAGATCCCGGGAGCCGCGCCCGAGCCAGAAGACCTGCCGCTCGCCGAACGACGACGCCTCTCGAGGAAGGAGGACACGTTGGCGAGATCTCGCCTCCAGCATCTGGTGACAGCAGCGGCGGTGTTCGCCGCGATCGGCCTGGGTGCCGCCCAGACCGCGACCGCGGCCACCGCAGCCCACGTGAAGGTCCGGGTGGAAGGGCCCACCGCCACGATCGACCAGTCCGACCCCGTGCCCATCACGGGCACGTTCGCCGGGCATCAGCTGCCGGCGCCGACCGCCCTGGGCGCGCTGCTCGCGGCCGGCCGCCAGCACCACTTCGCGATCGGCCTGCAGTGGTTTGACTGCTGCGGGTTCTTCGTCAACTCGATCGCGGGCACCCCCGGCGACGCCACCCACTACTGGGCGTTCAAGGTGGGGCAGGAGCTCTCGTCGATCGGCGCCGGCTCGATCCCGGCCAAGCCCGGATTGAGCGTGCTCTTCTACTACACGACCTTCAACCCGAACACCGGGGCCACCGAGCCCACGCTCGGCCTGTCGGGCCGCAAGGCCGTGGCGAAGGGGGCATCGGTCACGTTCACGGTCACGGCGTTCAACGACGCCGGGAAGGCGACCGCCGCACGCGGCGCGTGGCTGCACGTCGACGGCCTCGCCGTCCATGCCGACTCCACCGGCCACATCACCGTCCAGTTCGGCCACACCGGTACCTTCCCCGTGCGGGCGACCGAGACGGGCGCGATCCGGTCGCGCACCATATGGGTGCACGTAGGCTCCTCGGCCTCGTCGTAGTGGCCGCGACGGTCGCGGCCTGCGGCTCCTCGGTGGCAACGCCGCCAAAGGGGGCGCGGGCCGCGATCGTGACGGTGACGACGGGCTTCGGCCAGCGTACGCTGGCCGTGGCTCGGGCCGCGCCCGGGCAGACGGCGCTGACGGCCCTGCGCCGCGTCACGCACGTGTCGACGCGCTACGGCGGGCGCTTCGTCGAGGCGATCGACGGCCTCGCCGGCGACCAGTCCAAGGGCATGGCCTGGCTCTACTTCGTGAACGGCATCCAGGCCAACGTCGGGGCCGCCGACTACACGCTGCACCCGGGTGACCGCGAGTGGTGGGACTACCGCTACTGGAACGATCTGATCCAGGTGCCGGTCGCGATCGGCGCCTGGCCCGAGCCGTTCGTCCACGGCTACGGGGGCGCCCGACCCGCGGTCAGCGTGACCGGGCCCGCGTGTGCGTCGCGGCTCACGGGTGCGCTGCGCGCGGCGGGCGCCCGCATCGTGCGCCAAGCGACGCAGTTCTCGGTCCGCGTCGAGACGTTCGCGCACGCCGCCTCCGCGCTTTCGGCGAGCGTCTGGCAGGGCCGTGGGCTGACCGTGTCCCTCTCGGCGGGCCGGGTGATGGTCTACCGCGGACGGGCCGGCCTGGAGCCCGATCCGGCCGCGCACGCGGTCATCGCCGCCTATCAGCCGGGCGGGTCGACCGGCCGCTCGGCCGAGCTCGTCGTCGCCGGCGACACCACTGCGTCCGCCTGCGCGGCGGCGGCGACACTCGCGGATCGGCCCGCGAGCGTCCGCGACGCCTATGCCGTCGCGCTCGACGCCGCGGGCCACGTGATCGCCTGGGGGGGCCGGCCGTGAAGCCGCTCCCCGCAGCGCTCGTCACCGGCGCGCCGCTGCTGGCTGCCGTCGCCGCCTGGAACCCGTTCTGGCTCGCAGCCGCAACCATCGGCGCGGCGCTGATGCTGTTTGCGGCGCCACCGCCGCGGCGGCTCTACGCCGTGACCGCGTTCAGCTCCGGCCTGGTCGTCTTCGCCGTCAACCCGTTCGTCTCGGTGCAGGGGCTGAGCGTGCTCTGGCAGGGCCCGCACATCCCCATCCTCGACACCCAGGTGACGGCCGAGGAGCTGGCCTACGGGGCGGGCGCCGGCATGCGCGTCGCCGCCTCGGCGCTGGCCGTGGCCGCGTTCATCCGCCTCGCCGACGCCGACCTGCTGCTGCGGGCCACGGCCCGCGTCGCGCCGCGGTCGGCGATGATCGCCGCTCTCGCCACCCGGATGGTGCCCGCGCTCGAGCGCGACGCCGCCGGCATCGTCCTCGCCGCCCGCACGCGGGCCGCGCGGATGAGCTCGCCGCGCACCGCGGCCGCGCTGCTCGGACCGCTGCTCGCGACGTCCCTCGAGCGCTCGCTGTCGGTGGCCGAGGCGATGGAGGCGCGCGGATACGGGGCGAGCGGCCGCACGCGCGCGCCCGAGCGGCACGCAACCGGGCGCGAGTGGGCGTTCGGGCTCCTCGGCGCGACGGCGGTCGCCGTCGTCGCGATCGGCCTCCTCACCGGCGCGACGGCGTACCGCTACTACGACACGCTGGGCGATCCGCTGCAGCCGGGGGCGGTCGCCGGCGCGGCGGCGCTGGCGCTTCTGTGCGCAGCCGCCGCGGGGCTGGTGCGATGGCCGCGCTGAGCTTCGAGCACGTGTCCTACCGCTACCCGGACGCCGGGGCAGACGCACTCGCCGACGTCGACCTCGCCGTCGCCCCCGGCGAGCTCGTCCTGCTCGTCGGCGGCTCCGGATCGGGCAAATCGACGCTGCTTCGCGCCGCGCTCGGGCTCGTGCCGCACTTCCACGGCGGCGAGCTGCGCGGCCGCGTCACCGCCGCGGGCCACGACACCCGCGACCACCGGCCGGGTGAGCTGGCCCGGCACGTCGGACTCGTCTTCCAGGACCCCGAGGCGCAGCTCGTGATGGGCCGCCCCGACCGCGAGGCCGCCTTCGGCCTCGAGAACCTCGGCCACCCGGCCGCCGAGATCGGCCTTCGCGCCCGCGAAGCGCTTGCCGCCGTCGGCGCCTCCCACCTCGCCGCGCGCGCCACCGGAACGCTCTCGGGCGGCGAGCAGCAGCGCGTCGCGATCGCCTCGGTGCTCGCGATGGGCCAGCCGATCCTGCTCCTGGACGAGCCGACGAGCCAGCTCGACCCGGTCGTCGCCGAGGAGCTGCTCGGGCTGGTCGTGCGCATCAACCGCGACCGCGGCGTGACGGTGGTGCTCGCCGAGCACCGCACCGGCCGGCTGTTCGCAGAAGCCGATCGGGTGATCGCGATGCGCGACGGCCGCGTCACGGTCGATGCGACGCCTGCCGTCGCCGCGCGGGCGCTTGCCGCCTCCGCTCCCTGGCTGCTGCCCCCGGTCACGCAGGCCTTCGCCCGCGCCGGACGCGACGAGCTGCCGCTGACGGTCCGCGACGCCCGCACGCTGGTGGCGCGCGCGCCGGCAGCCGTGCGGCCACAGGCGACCCGTGCGCCGATCGTCGCCGGCGTGGCCTCCGGTCGCAAGCGGCTCGGCGATGTCGACGCGCTCGACGGCGCGACCGCGGCGTTCGAGGCCGGCCGGGTGACCGCGCTGATCGGCGAGAACGGCGCCGGGAAGACGACGCTCGCACGCGTCGTCTGCGGCCTGGTCGAGCTCGATCGCGGCCGCCTGCGGCCGGCCGCCGAGCGGGCGGGATACGTCGGTCAGGACCCGGCGCACTACCTCGTGCACGAGACGGTGGCAGACGAGGTCGCCTACGGCGTGCGCAACCTTGGGCTGCCGGCGGCCGAGCGCGAGCGCCGCGTCGCCGCCACCCTCGAGCGGCTCGACCTGGCCGGCATGCGGGCGCGCCACCCGCGTGACCTCTCGAGCGGCGAGCGCCAGCGGCTCGCGATCGCCTCGGTCGTGGCGATGGAGCCCGACCTGCTCGTCCTGGACGAGCCCACGCGCGGCGTCGACGGCCTGCGCAAGACCGCCCTGGTCGAGATGGTGCGGAGAATGGCCGCCCAGGGGACGGCCGTGGTCGTCGTCACACACGACATGGACTTCGCCGCCGAGGCAGCCGACGTCGTCACGAGCATGGCATCCGGGCGCGTGCTCGCCGACCGCGCCCACCGCGACGCGCTCGCGACCGGCATCTTCTTCGTCTCGCAGCTCGGCCTCGCGCTCGGCCGGGCGTCGCTTGCCGACGCCGTCGCCCTGCTCGCCCAGCCGCACGAGGCCGCCCGTGTCTAGCGACACCGTCGCGCTCGCCCTGCTCGCGGCCGTCATGCTCGGCCTGTTCGCGGTCGAGACCGGGCCCAACCGCAGCCGCGAGCTCGCGCTCGTCGCCGCCCTGGCCGCCGCTGCGGCCGGCGGGCGGGTGCTGTTCGCGGCCATCCCCAACGTCCAGCCGGTGACGATGGTCGTCGCCATCACCGGCGTGACGCTCGGCGCACGGGCCGGGCTTGCCACCGGCGCGACCGCGGCGCTCGCCTCGAACGTGTTCCTCGGCCAGGGCCCGTGGACGCCCTGGCAGATGACCGGCTGGGGGCTCGTCGGCGTCACCGCCGCGGCGGCGGCTCCCCTGCTTCGCAATCGCTTCGCCCTCGCCCTGTTCGGCCTTGCCTGGGGCTTCCTGTTCGACTGGCTGATGGACGTCTGGGCGTGGACGTCGCTCGGCGGAGGAGCGGCGTCATTCATCGCCCTCGCCTCGACCGGCATCTGGTTCGACGTCGCCCATGCCGCCGGGAACGTCCTGCTCGCCCTCGCCGTCGGCCCCACCCTCATCCGCACCCTCGATCGCTACGCCCGCAAGCTGCACGGAACCTTCGTCCCACTGGAGCAGACATGAAGCAGATCGCCGCAACTCTGACCGCACTCGCCCTCCTCCTCGCCGTCCCCCCCGCCGCGTTCGCACGCGACGGCGTCCACTACCTGCTGCTGCGCCAGACCCCGTCGGGAGGCTTCGCCGAGAGCGGCAGCGGGAGCGCAGGGCCCACGCTCACCGAGTGGGCGGTGATGGCGCTGCGATCGGCCGGGGTCTCGGCCGGGACCGTGCACCGAAGCGGTGGCCAGACCACGACCGCCTACCTGCAGGGGCAGGCAGGCTCGTGGGCGGACGCCTACGACCTCGAGCGCGGGATCCTGGCGGTGGTCGCAGCCGGCCACAACCCGGCCAGCTTCGCCGGCCGAAACCTCGTCTCGGCTCTGCGCGGGAAGATCGGCTCCCACGGCGGGATCGGCCCGGCCGCCAACTCGACCTACTGGGGCGCGCTCGCCCTGCGCGCCGCGGGCAGCCCGGTGCCGGCTGCGACGGTCGGCTACATCCGCGCCCGCCAGCATACGAACGGCGGCTACGGCTGGGCGATCGGCGCAGCACCGGACTCGAACGACACCGCCGCGGCGGTGCTCGCGATGCACGCCGCCGGCGGGGCGTGCTCGAGCCGAGCCATCGCGCACGGGTACGGCTATCTGAAGACGGCGCAGACGGGCTCCCACGGCTATGCGCTTCTGCCCGGCGGCTCCGCCGACAGCCAGTCGACGTCGTGGGTGATCCAGGCCCGGCATGCCTGCGGCCTTCGCAACCGCCGCTCGCGCGCCTGGCTGCTCGCCCGCGAGCTGCCCGACGGCGCGTTCAACTACCAGCCGAACACGACGATCACGCCCGCCTTCGTCACCGCCCAGGTGCTGCCGGCGATTCACGGCAAGTGGTACCCGATCGGGTAGCGCTCAGCGCAGCCAGACGGCGACGCCCACGACCAGGTAGATCGTGAGCAGCTGCAGGCCCTCGAGCCAGTTGGTCTCGCCGCCGCGCGCGATCAGCGTCGACCCCAGGGCCGCGGCCGCGAGCGCCGCGAGCTGCAGCGGGTCGAACACGAGCGTGAGGTCGCTGCCGAGGAGGATGCCGGCGAACACGGCGACGGCCGAGGCCACCAGCACCACCTGGATCGCCGACCCGAAGGCGATCCCCATCGCGAAGTCGACCCGGTTCCGGTATGCGAGCCGGACGGCGGCGAAGTGCTCGGCCACGTTGCCGACGAACGGCACGACGACGAGCCCGACGAACGGCCGCGGCACGCCCAGCGCGTCGACGGCCGGGCGAATCGAGTCGACCAGCACCTCGGACACGATGCCGGTGCCGAGCGCCGTCAGCGCGAGCGCCGCGATCGCCTGTCGCCGCGTCCAGCGGGCGCCGCCGGGCATGCCCTGGTCGCGCAGGGCCGGCATCTGGAAGCTGAAGTAGAGGTAGGCGGCGTAGACGACCACGAGCGCACCGCCCGTCCAGCGCGACAGCAGCTCGGACGCGTGCGGATCGTGCTCGAGCGCGGCGAAGAGCGTGGGCAGGCCGAGGCCGGCGACGCCCAGGATGAGCATCGAGGAGTTGGTCGCGGCGACCTTCTCGGTGAACGTCTGCGGGCCGTTCTTCCAGCCGCCGAACACGAGCGCGAGCCCGAGGATCAGGAGCACGTTTCCGATCACCGAGCCGATGATCGATGCGCGGGCGATGTCGTCGAGCCCCGCCCGGATCGAGAGCACGACGATCACGACCTCGGGCAGGTTCCCGAACGTCGCGTTCAGGAGCGCGGACGCCCGCGGCCCCGCGCTCTCGCCGGCCTGGTCGGTCGCCTGCGAGAGCGCCCAGGCCAGGCCGGCCAGCGCGATCGCGGCGACGACGAACACGATCTGCCCGCTGACGCTGACGGCCCGCAGCACGACGGCGAGCACCGCCACCGCGAAGACGCCTCCGAGCTGGCACAGCTCACGCCGGCTCACGGCATTACTCCTGGTACGAGCCCATGCCGCGGAACTTGGCCCGCCGAGAGGCCCGCCGCTGCGTGGGTGGCACCGCCGCGACCACGTCGAGCTCGACCTGGATCGCGTCGGCCAGAAGCTCGGCGGCGCGAGCGTGGTCGCGGTGCGCGCCGCCGGAGGGCTCGGGCACGATGACGTCGACGACGCCGAGCGCGAGACACGCCTCGGCGGTGGGCCGCAGCGCCGCCGCCGCGCGCTTGGCCTCGCCCGCGTCCTTCCACAGGATGGCCGCGCAGCCCTCGGGCGAGATCACCGTGTAGACGGCGTTCTGCTGCATCAGCACCCGGTCGGCGACGCCGATCGCGAGCGCGCCGCCGGAGGAGCCCTCGCCGATCACGCAGGCGACGACGGGCACCGGCATGCGCATGAGCGTGAGCTGCGAGCGGGCGATCGCGCCCGACTGGCCGCGCTCCTCGGCGCCCACGCCCGGCGCGGCGCCGGGGGTGTCGATCATCGTCACGACCGGGAAGCCGAGCCGGCTCGCGATGCCGAACACGCGCATCGCCTTGCGGTAGCCCTCGGGGCTCGGCATGCCGAAGTTGCGGTACGTCCGCTGCTTGAGGTCGCGGCCCTTCTGGTGCCCGACGAACGCCACCGACTGGCCCCGGAACGAGCCGATCCCGGCCACGATGGCAGGGTCGTCGCTCTCGGCCCGGTCGCCGTGCAGCTCGATGAAGTCGTCGCAGATGCGATCGAGGTAGTCGAGCGTGTAGGGCCGGTCCTGGTGGCGGGCCGTCTGCACGGCATGCCAGGCGTCGCGCTCGACGCCGCGTCTGCGGAAGAAGCCGAAGCGCTCGCGCTCAGTCGCCGACATCGGCATTCCCGTTGCTGCGGAAGGGGTTCGCGCCCGCGACCCGCCGGCGCATGCCGCCCAGCGCACGCCCGATGGCGCCGACGGGATCGATCTCGCCGATGGGGGACGGCGGCCGGTAGGGCGTGCCGCCCGCCAGGATGGCGACGACGCGGGCGATCGTGTCGCGCAGCTCGGGCCGGGGCACGATCAGATCGATGTGGCCGTGACGGTAGTTTGACTCGGCCATGCCGAAGTCGTCCGGGAGGCTCTCGCGGGTGGTCTGACGGACCACACGCGGGCCGGAGAACGACACCAGCGCGCCCGGCTCGGCCAGGATCACGTCGCCGAGGGCGGCGAAGCTCGCGGCCACGCCGCCGGTGGTCGGGTGCACGAGCACCGATACGAAGGGGCGGCCGGCCTCGTGCAGCTCGTCCACGGCCGCGACCGTCTTGGCCATCTGCATCAGGGC
>DASXZF010000179.1:0-6425 GCA_036502065.1 Gaiellales bacterium | reverse complement strand
CCATGCCGCGGCGCTCGACGCGAGCGGTCAGTGCGGGGGATAGCCGCCGCTCATGCCAGCGCAGCCTCGGCCTCGGCCGCGAGCGCGCCGAAGTGCAGGGCACGGCCCGCCACCTGCTGCAGCAGCGCCTCGGCCCGAAGCGACTGGCCGAGCGCCCACATCTCGCGCAGGAGCGCACCCGCCGCCGGATCGGCGAACCACGCGTGCCCGAACCGGGTGCGCAGGTGGTCGACGAGCTGGGCCTCGAACGCCCATGCCCGCAGGTAGCACGTGCAGTAGAAGCCCTCGTCGACGTCCACGAGGTAGTCCGTGGCCGGGTAGGGCACGCCCGTCGCGGCCGTCAGGAGCTCCGCGTATCGGGCCGGCAGCGCCGCGAGCTCGGCGCCCGCGTGCAGCTCGAGCTCGTAGGCCAGCTTGGCCGCATAGCGGCGGACGAGAAAGAGCTTCTGGAGCGCGGCGAAGGCCGTGTAGCCGGAGTCGCCGCCGCCCAGCTGCGCCCGCGCCCACACCGGGTCGGTCAGCAGGTGCTCGAACAGGAACGCGAATCCCTCGGTGACGGCGTTGTCGCCGAGGACGCGATCCTCCGCGGGCAGCTCGGCCGGGACGTGGGCGAAGTGCTCGGCATGGCCCGCCTCGTGGAAGAGCGCCCGGTAGTCGTCCTGGCCGCCCTGCGGCAGCATGACCAGCATGACCCGGCCCGGCACGCGGATCGGCGCGCAGAACGCCCGCGGCACCTTGCCCGGCCGGGCGTCGATGTCGAGCTCGACGTTGCGCTGCGCATCGAGATCGATGCCGAGGCCGAGCAGGGTCGCGCGCAGGGCCGGCATAGCCCGGTCTGACGCAAAGGCGGCGTCGAACTCCGGCGCCCGCCAGAGCCGCGCCAGATCGGGCGGAGCGGCATCGGCGAGCGCCACGCCGACGCGCTCGCGCAGCGCGGCATCGACGGCGCTTCGGTAGAGCTCGCCGGTGGCGTCGAGGAACGTGCTCGTCGCCTCATGCAGCTGCCGCGGCGCGTAGCCGAAGTGCTCGTAGAGGTCGAGTGTCGAGTCGGCTCCCAGGTCGCGGACGAGCTCGCGGCTGCGGCGGGCGGCACGCTCGTAGACCGGGTTCAGGTGCTCGGCGGTGACCTCGACGCGGGCCGCGTACAGCCGGCGGCGGGTGTCGCGGTCGGGCTCGTTCATGAGCCGCGGCGCCACCTCGCGATAGGGAACCTCGGCGCCCTCGGCCGAGACGGAGAGCGTGGCCTCGGCATTGGCCGCCTCCTCGCTCAGATGCTTCACGCTGTCGCCGATGTACGCCTCGCAGGCGAACCGCTGCAGCTCGAACGGGGCGTCCTTGGCGGCGAGCGCGCGGGCCTGGTCGAGCGTCGTCAGATCGGCGTAGCGCTCGTAGATCGGGGCGATCTCGAGCGTCGGCTTGTGGCCGGCCGCGTGCAGGTAGTGCTCCTCCATCACCGCCGCCGTCATGTCGTCGAGCCGGCGACGGTAGGTGTCCACGGAGGTCGGCGTCACCGTCCGTACACTACTGACCGGATGCCCGCCCTCGTCCGCGACCAGGAGATCGAGCTCGTCATCGACCGGCTGGCCTACGGCGGCCGGGGCGTCGCCCGCCACGGCGAGCTCGTGGTCTTCGTCGCCCGTGCGCTTCCCGGCGACCGCGTGCGCGCCCGCGTCACCAAGTTCAAGCGCCGCTACGCCGAGGCGCGGGCGATCGAGCTGCTCGAGCCGGGGCCCGGCCGGGTGGAGCCGCGCTGTGCGCACTTCGGGATCTGTGGCGGCTGCGCCTGGCAGGACCTCGACTACTCCGAGCAGGTCCGCCACAAGCACGCCCAGGTGGTGGACGCGATCGAGCGCCTGGGCGGGTTCGAGGGCGTCGTGCCCGAGCCGATGGTGGCCGCGCGGGATCTGTACGGCTACCGCAACAAGGTCGAGTACTCGTGGTCTGCAACGCCGGACGGCCCCGCACTCGGCTACCACCAGCTCGGCCGCTGGGACCGCCTGATCGCCGTCGAGCACTGCCACATCGCGTCCGACGCGGGCAACGACGTGCGGCGGGCCTTCGTGGAGTGGGCGCGCGCGACCGATCTGCAGGCCTACGACCAGCGCTCCGGTGCGGGCTTCCTGCGCCACCTGGTCGTGCGCGAGGGGGGCGGGACGGGTGAGCTCATGGCGGTGCTCGTGACGGCGCCCGGAGACATTCCCGACGTCGAGCGGCTGGCCGGTCTGCTGCCACCGGCGCTCGTCGGGGTCGTGCACGCGGTGAACTCCGGCGTGGCCGAGATCTCGACGGGCCTCGAGCAGTCCACGCTGCTCGGTCGCGACTGGTTCGCCGAGCGCATCGGCGGCCTGGAGTTCCGCGTGAGCGCGGGCGCGTTCATGCAGACGAACACCGTGATGGCCGAGCGCCTCTACGCGATCGCGATCGAGTTCGCCGAGCTCGGGCCGGACGACATCGTCTGGGATCTCTACTGCGGCGCCGGCGCCATCGGCCTGCTGGCCGCCCGCCGCGCTGCAGCCGTCTACGGCATCGAGATCTCGGCGGAGTCGATCGCGGGCGCGCGCCATAACGCCGAGCGAAACGGAATCGCGAACGCCGAGTTCCTGGCCGGTGACGTCGCGATGAGCGTCCGCCCGCTGCTCGAGCGAGCGCCGCGCCCGGATGTCGCATTCGTCGACCCGCCGCGGTCGGGGCTGACCCCGAAGGCGGTCCGGCGCGTGCTCGAGCTCGCACCGCAGCGGCTCGTGTACGTGTCGTGCAATCCGACCACCTTCGCCCCCAACGCCCGCCAGCTCGTCGACGGCGGCTACACGCTCGAGCGCGTGGTGCCGCTCGACATGTTCCCGCACACGCCCCATATCGAGTGCGTCGCGCTGCTGCGGCGCGCATCGGCCTGACGCAGCGGTAGCGCGCGGATACGACGAGACGGGGATGGCGGCGACCGTGGTTCGGCGGCATCCTGTGACTGCGGCCACGAGCTTCCGCCCCCGCCGCCGGGATCGACACACGACTTCCCCCCGCCCGTCGCTCCCACGCCTCCTCGAGAGGCGCCCATCCTGGCCTCGCCGGCCGCGCGCATCCGTGCGCGGCCGGGTCGAGTCCCCTCCATCCGATCAGGAGACCCCCGATCATGAACCTCCCCCTGCGCCTGCGGCGCGTGGCCGCGATCGCCGTCGCGGCGTCCCTCGCCGCTTCGACCGCGGCCTACGGCTACTGGACGACCACCGGCTCCGGCACCGGCACGGCGACCGTCGCCGCGGCCAACGGCGCCATCGTCCTGCACGGCGTGTCCGCGGCCGCGCTCACGCCCGGCAGCTCGGCCGGCGTCTCGTTCACGGCCGAGAACCCCGGCACGTCGAGCCTCTACGTGAGCCGGATCCACCTCGAGGGCGTCACCGCCGATGCCGCCCACGCGGGCTGCGCGGGCGCCGACTTCAGCATGCCCGACGTCGTCTCGAACACACGCGTACCTGCGGGCGCAATCGGCGTCGCCCTCTCCGGGACGGGCACGCTCGCGATGGCCGACACGGCCGCCAACCAGGACGCCTGCAAGGGCGCCGCCCTCACCCTCGTGCTCTCGAGCTCGTGAGCACCCCGCGCCGCCTCCACCGCTGCGCGGCGGTGCTCGTGATCGGTGCGGCCTGCACGACGATCGGCGCCGCGGCCGCGGCGGCCGGCAGCGCCCACCACCCGGCGCCGCCCGCCCTGGGCGTCGCCGGAAGGCCGGCCGGCTTGCTCGCTCCGGGCCGCGCGGTTCCGATCGAGCTTGCGCTGACCAACCGCCGCCGCTTCGCGGTGCGCGTCACCCGGGTCGTCGTCTCGATCGGGCGCACGTCGGTGCGCGGCTGCGGCCTGCGCAGCAACTTCCGCGTCCGGCAGTTGCGGCTGCGGCGTCCGATCGGGCTGCGGCCACGCTCCACCCGCACGCTGGCCCAGCTCGGGTACGGCCGCGTGCTGTGGCCGCGGCTCGTGATGCTCGACACGGCTGCAAACCAGGACGCATGCGCCGATGCGCGCGTCCACCTCGTCTACTCCGCCGCCGGGCGGCGTGCGCGATGACGGGCCGCCTCGCACTCGTGGGCGCCGCCCTCGTGCTGCTCGCCGCCGCGCCGGCCGCCCACGCCGCCTGGTCGGGCGCCGGTGCCGGCACGGCCACGGCAGCGGCGTCCGCGACGCCGGTCCAGCCGGTGACGATTGCCGCCGGCACCGCGGCAGCCGACCCGCTCTACCCGACCGGCACGCCGGTCGGCGACGTCGCCGCGGCGATCACGAACCCGAACCCTTACCGCGTCCACGTGGCGTCGCTCGTGCTCGACAGCGCGTCGGGCGCCGACGGCTTCTCGGCCAACGCGGCGACGTGCGGCCTGAGCTTCGTCCCGGCGACCGCGGGGTGGGACATCGCTGCCGGCGCCACGGTCCAGGTCGACCTCCAGGGTTCGCTCGCGATGGCGACGAGCGCTCCGGCTGCCTGCCAGGGGCTGGCAGTGGTCGTGCACCTGAGGGCGGCGCCATGAGAGGGCGCCTGCTCGGCACGGCCCTGCTCGCCCTCGTGGCTTCCGGCATCGCCGTGGGCACCGCCGACGCATACTGGTCCGCGCCCGGAGCCGGGCAGGGATCGGCCGGCACGGGCGCGGTCGGACGCCCCGCCGGCATCGACACCTCGGTCCACGGCGACGTGGCCGCGACGTCCTTCGACGTCACGTGGTCGCTCCTGCCCGTACCCGAGGGGGTGAGCCTGACCTACGTGGTGCACCGCCGCATCGGCGCCACGGTGGTGGACGTCTGCACCACAAGCGCGGGCCGGTGCACGCTGAGCGGTGTGCCCGACGGCAGCTCCTCCTACTCGGTGACGGCCCGGCTGAACGGCTGGACCGGCGCGACGAGCACGAGCACGCCCATCAAGGTCGTGACCACGCCGCCGGCGATCACCGCCCACCCGCCGTCGTCCTCGACCGCGACGACGGCGTCGTTCACGTTCACGCATCCCAATTTCGGGAGCTTCGCCTGCCGGATCGACGCGGGCGTGGTCGCCGCCTGCGCGTCGCCCGCGCTCTCCACGGGCCTCGCGGTCGGAACGCACACGTTCGAGGTGTGGGCCGCCGACGCCGACGGCGCGCTCACCCGCCCGGCGACGTCTACATGGACGATCACCTAGGCGATCACCTCGACCGCTCGAGCTCGATCAGCGCGGCCAGCGTTGCCCGCGTGCGGGTGATGCTCTCGGCGTCGATACGGGCGGCCAGGTCGGCGTCCACATCCGCGACGGCGGCGGCACCGGCAGATGCTGCCAGCTGCCCCCGCTCGGTCAGCGTCACGATCACCCGGCGGCGGTCGTCGGCGTCGGTCGTGCGCTCGACGTAGCCGCGCAGCACGAGAGTGTCGACGAGCTGGCCGGCCGCCTGCTTGGACACGCCGAGGTCGCCGATCAGCGTGCTCAGCGGCGTGGGGCCGTTGCGGGCGATCCAGCCGACGATGTAGCTGCCGTTTCGCGGCATGTCGTCGCAGCCGACCTCTGCCAGGGCTGTCCGGATCTCTGTGCCGTACGCCTTGCGGGCGCCGCGAATCAGCGCGGGCAGCACCACGTCGTCGTACCAGGCGCGGGGATCGGCCATGCGCCGATGGTATCGTCAACCATCGGTACAGTCAACGAGTTGGACTACATGCCGCAGAAGTCACGGGCGACCGCGCACAGCACATCGGCGCACGTCGTGACCGACGCCAGGTCGACCCACTCCTCGGTCGCGTGCGCCCCGGCGCCGCTCGGACCGAAGACGACCGTCGGGATGCCCGCCGCCGCGAACAGCGCCGCGTCCATCCACGCCGTCGAGCCGACCACGGCCGGGTCATGCCGAAGCGCCGCGCCCGCATGCCGCGTGACGGCCACGACGATCGCGGCGCCGGGATCGACCTCGAACGGCGCCCGCTCGAACGTCGTCCGCACGGTCGCATCACCGGCGATCGCCCGCAGCTCGCGCTCGACCTGCGCGCGGCTCTCGCCCGGGATCGTGCGCCGCTCCAGGCCGAGCCGGCAGCGGTCGGGATAGCTCGAGAGCTCGCGGCCGCCGTCGATCAGCGACGCGTGCACCGAGCCCGGGCCGAGCAGCGGGTGTGTGGGTCCCGCGGCCAGCTCGGCCGCCAGCCGCTCGAGCCCGGTGAGGACGCCGCCCATGCGGGCGATGGCGTCGACGCCCAGGTCGGGGCGCGATCCGTGCGCCGCGACGCCCGCCGTCTCGACCTCGAGCCACAGGAACCCCTTGTGGGCGATGCAGACCTCGAGCGCAGTCGGCTCGGTCACGATCGCCGCGTCGGCCCACACGCTCGCGGCGATCGCTTCGCTGCCGATGCTCGCGTACTCCTCGTCGCAGACGCAGGTCACGATCACGTCCCCGGCGAGGCCGGCGCCGGCGGCGCGCGCGCCGGCGAGCATG
>DASXZF010000178.1:0-1810 GCA_036502065.1 Gaiellales bacterium | reverse complement strand
CGATCGAGCGCATCACCCGGTGGGCGCCGCAGGCTTCGGCGAGGTCGGCGGCCTCGTCGAGCAGCGCGAGCGCATCGTCGGTGCGGTCATCCGCGCCGGCGAGGTAGGCGAGCCCGACCAGGTTCGCGGCGACGCCGGCGTCCGAGCCGAGCTCGCGGCGCAGCTGCACGGCTGTCTCCAGGCGCGTTCGCGCCATCTCCGTACGGCCCGCGCGATGTGCGGAGATGCCGAGGTGGCGCAGCGCCTCGGCCGCCGTCCGCCGGTCATCCGTGCTCGTGGCGAGCTCGAGCGAGCGCTCCAGGTAGGGCAGCGCGGCCGCGTCGTCGCCCAGGCCGATCTGGTGGTAGGTGCCGATCCAGAAGAGCGCCTCGGCCTGGCCGCGCGAGTCGCCGAGCGCCTCGTAGAGCCGCGCCGCGATCTCGAAGAGCACAAGCTCCTGCCGATCGGCGACCGCGTCCGCGTCGTCCGCGTCGCGCTGCTCCAGGAACCGTGCGTGCATGATCCGGCCGCGGGCCAGCGCGACATCGGCCTCGACCGCGTCGAGCGCCCGATCCGCGCTCGCCGACGCGTCCGGGTCGCCGGCGAACACGGCCTGCTCGTAGAGGTCGTGGGCTCGTTCGATCCGGTCGTCCGCGTCCATAGCCCACGATAGCCGCGGTGCGGCCTGCGATGAGAATCCGTGGCGGGCCTGGTCCACCCGTCGGCCGGGACTCCGGCGCCGGCCGCGGCGTCACTCAGACGGCGTCGACAGACATACCCGTAAGCAGCGCAGACGGGTCGAGCAGGACGACGAGGCGATCGTCGATCTTTGCGATGTCGCGGACGGCGCGGTCGGAGGTCGACGGCGTCGGCTCGATCTGGCTGCACGGGACGGTGAGCACCTCGGAGACCTGGCTGACCATGAGGCCGGCCGTGCCCTCGGGCGTCTCGATGATGACGATGTTCGAGACCGCCTGATCGCCGGCGCGCGCGCCGATGCGGGCGGCCAGGTCGCACACCGGCACGATCTTGCTGCGCAGGTTGATGACGCCCTTGACCCACGGGTTCTCGCTCGCAACGCTGCGCGGCTCGGTGTACCGGATGATCTCCTGGACGTGCTCGATGGGGAGGGCGTACTGCTCGTGGTTCAGCTCGAAGATGACGAGCTGGCGCGAGTCCTCGGAGTTCGTGGTGGCTGACATGGTGGCGGCCCTTCGAGTGGGAGTGATTCGGTTTTGATCGCGCGGCAGCGACGCCTCGCTGTCCCTCGTCATCGGCGGTCCCAAACGCGGCTGCACGGCTTCGGCACCGCGCTGCGTGAAGTCAAACGCTTTGTGGTAGACGGTTGCGTAGAAGCTACGGACGCCTCGTGCCGAGCCCTGCGGGGCGATCCTGGAGTCAACCCATCTAGGGCAGGTGGAGCATCTTGACGCGCAGGCCGCGCAGGTAAAGGCGCGACAGGCTCTGGTGCACCCGTGCCCCGGCATACACGACCGCCGCCTCGGCCCGCGACCCGTAGCCCGCACCCGAGTTCGCGACGATGCTTCGCGAGATCACGGTCGACCCGGCGGCGATGACGAGCCCCTCGTGAAACGCGCCGCGCACGGTGTCGCCCGAGAGCGTGATCCCGCGGCCGATCGCATAGACGCCGAGCCGTGCCGACCCGAGCGTCGATCCGACGATCGCCCCGGCGGATCCGCCCGCCTTGACGTCGGCGCCGCTCGAGCCCGTGATGGTCGCGTTCTTGATCAGCCAGCCGGATGCGACCGACGCGACGTACACGCCGTGCTCGTAGAGGCGCGAGATGCCGTTGTCCTTGATCAGCCCGCCG
>DASXZF010000177.1:0-1526 GCA_036502065.1 Gaiellales bacterium | reverse complement strand
GAATTCGGCGCGGTCGACGAGGTGATCGTCGGCGCCGCAGGGGCATTGGCGGCACCTGACGCGGCGCGCGCGCTGGGCGATGCGCTGCTGGTCTCACTGCGGGCGGAGCGCGCCGCGGTGACCAGCGACGCCGTGATAGCGCACGCGGGCGCGCTGGACGGGCAGCCGGGCGTCGTGCTGATCGCAGGCACCGGCGTCGTCGCGCTCGCGATCGGCGCAGACGGCGCGCTGCGGACCGCCGACGGCTGGGGACCGTGGCTGGGCGATGAGGGCGGCGGCGCGTGGATCGGCGCCGCGGGACTGCGCGCGGCGCTGCGCGCCCACGACGGCCGCGGCCCGTCCACCGCGCTGCTCGCCACCGCCCGCGCCCGCTTTGGCGCGCCGGAGACCTGGCCCGCGCAGCTCACCGGCGCCACCGCGGTCGCGTCCTTCGCGCCCGATGTCCTCGCTGCCCAAAGCGACGCCGTGGCGCAGGCGATCGTCAGCGCCGCCGCCGAGGCGCTCGCCGCGACCGCCCGCGCGGTCGGGGACGGCCCGGTGGCGATGGTCGGCGGACTGGCGGGCGTCGAAGCGCTGCGCGAGCGGCTCGACCTTGTCCCGGCCGCCGGCGACGCGCTCGACGGCGCGCTGCGGCTGGGGGCGATCCACGAGCCGCACGTGATCCGCGTGCGGGCGGCCCCCAAAGCCCTTGCGCGGCACGGGTTGGACGCGCTCGCCACCGAGGCCTCCCGGCCAGACCTGGACGACCTCGACGTACGGCCCATCGGTGAGGTCGTCGCGCTACTCGTCGCCGCCGAGGGCGATGCGCACAGTGCGGTCGCCGCCGCGGTCCCGCGGATCGCGGCGGCGGCTGAGGCGATCGCCGCGCGGCTCGAGCGCGGCGGCCGCCTGATCTACGCCGGCGCCGGGACGCCCGGGCGGCTCGGCGTGCTCGACGCGGCCGAGTGCGGGCCGACGTTCGGCACCGACCTCGTGCACGGCGTGATCGCCGGCGGGCCCGCGGCGCTGACCGACGCGATCGAGGGCGCGGAGGACGCATTCGACCCCGCCGATCTCGCCGACCTGACCGCCGCTGACGCGCTCGTCGGGATCACGGCGTCGGGTCGCACGCCGTACGTGCTCGGCGCGCTCGAGCACGCGCGTGCGGCGGGCGCACTGACCGTCGCGATCGTCAACAATCTGGGCAGCGAGGCGTCGGCCGAGGTGGTGATCGAGCTGTTGACCGGGTCCGAGGTGCTAGCCGGCTCCACGCGGCTGACCGCGGGAACGGCCCAGAAGGTCGTGCTCAACGCGCTCTCGACGAGCGTGATGATCGCGCTCGGCAAGGCCTACGGACCGCGCATGGTCGACGTGCGCGCGACCAGCGCGAAGCTGCGCCGCCGCGTGGTGCGGATCGTCCGCGACGCGGCCGGCGTTGACGAGCAGGCCGCGACCGCCGCGCTCGCCGCCGCGGGCGGTCACGCCAAGACCGCGATCGTTGCGCTGCTTGCGGGCGTCGACACTGCCGAGGCCGTGGCCCGGCTCGA
>DASXZF010000176.1:0-2967 GCA_036502065.1 Gaiellales bacterium | reverse complement strand
GATGCGCGACGTTGGCTCTGCCTACGCAGGTTCGAATCCTGCTCCTGCCATACACGCGTGAGTCTTGACCTCAGCCGGGCAGGCCGGCCCGCGCCTCCCGCAAGAGACGCGCCGCCTCGGCGACGTTCGCCGTCGCTCCCGGCCCGGTGCGCTGGGCGCGGTAGCGGATGACCTGGCCATCGCTCACCCGCCGAACGTAGAGGAGCATCCACAGACGGCCGCGCTTGAAGCGGTCGACCGCGATCGCGCTGAAGGGCTCGGCCCAGACGACCTCGGTCGCCCGGCCCGGTGTCTTCGGCGTGCGCACCATGAAGAGCCGCCGGTTGGTGAGGACGAGGTACCAGTACTTCGTCGCAAACAGCGCGAACACGCCGATGATGGCGTCGAGGCCGATCCAGCCGCGCGGCCGCGACTGGCCGAACGTGACGCTTGCGATCGCCTCGCCCGGCTCGAGCAGCCCCTCGAGCGCCTTGGCCGCGCGCTGGTCGAGATTTCGCAGCTGTCGTTCGCGCAGTCCCACCGGCGGATCCTACTCAGACCACGACCAGCCGCAGGCCCGCCCCGATCGGGACGAGCACCGTGGCCACCGCCGCCTCGGCCTCGATCAGCGCGGTCACCGCGGCCACCTCGGCCGCGTGCGAGAGCACGTTGTCGATCGCGAGCAGCCCGCCCCCGGGCCGAAGCACGCGCTTGAGATCGGGCCAGTAGCCGGCGTAGGCCGGCCGCTCGGCGTCGAGAAAGACCATGTCCCACGCACCCTCCGCGGACGAGCGCAACACCTCGCCGGCATCGCCGGTGACCAGATCGGCGCCCAGGCCGGCTCGTGCCAGAGTCGCCTGCGCGAGCGCGGTGCGCGCCGGATCGATCTCGATGCTCGTGACCGCGCCGCCGACGGCCTCGGCCGCGTCGGCCAGCCAGATCGTCGAGTACCCGTTCGAGGTGCCGAGCTCGAGGATCCGGCGCGCGCCGCACGAGCGGACGAGCACGGCAAGCAGCTCCGCCGTCTCGGTCTCGACATTCCGGAACCGCTCGAGACGGTCGGTTTCGGCCTTGTCGTGGGCGCGGCCGGACGCGAGCAGCTCGGCGGCGATCGCGCGGCGCTCGGCGTTCACGACTCCTCCACGACGAGCACGGCCGAGCCGCTGATCTCGCCCGCCGCGAGCCGTGCAAGCGCGTCCGCCGCCCGCGCGAGCGGGAACGCGGTCACCTGGGCGTGGATCGGGATCTCGGCGGCGAGCGCGAGGAACTCGGTCGCGTCGCGGCGGGTGAAGTTCGCGACCGACCGGATGACGCGCTCCTCCCAGAGCAGGTCGTAGGAGAACGCCGGCATCTCGTCCAGGTGGATCGCATTCACCGCCACGGTCGCCCCCGGCGCGAGGCTCCGCAGCGCGGCCACCACGACCGACCCCACCGGCGCGAACGTGACGGCACCGTCGAGCGGCCATGGCGCCGGGTCGTCGTAGCCGCCGGCCCAGGCGGCACCGAGCAGCATCGCCAGCTCCCGCTCGCGCGCCGACCGCGTGAACACCGCCACCTCGCAGCCGCGGTGCAGCGCCACCTGGATCGCGAGGTGGGCCGACGAGCCGAAGCCGTAGAGCCCGAGCCGCCCGCCGGCGGCGACACCGGCGAGGTGCAGCGATCGGTAGCCGACGATCCCGGCGCAGAGCAGCGGCGTCGCCTCGACGTCGGAGAACCGCTCCGGCAGCGGGAAGACGTAGTCGCGCCGGGCGACGACGCGCTCGGCATAGCCGCCGTCGGCCGTCCAGCCGGTGAACTCCGCGTTCGGGCATAGGTTCTCGAGCCCGCGCCGGCACGCGTTGCAGGTGCCGTCGGCTCCGTGCAGCCACGCCACCCCGACGCGCTCGCCGGTGCCCGCGATCCGCCCGGCCACCTGGTGACCGAGGATGACCGGCCGGCGCCGCATCCCCAGGTCGCCCTGTGCAATCTGCAGATCGGTGCGGCACACGCCGCAGGCGGCGACCTCGACCACCACCTCGCCCTCCCCCGCCACCGGGTCGGCGACCTCGCGCTCGACCAGGCGGCCGGGCTCGTCCAGCACGACGGCGCGCATCGGGTCACACTACCGTCGACGTGCACGCGGCGAAGTTGATCGATCGATACGAGCGCTGGTGCGACCGGGTGCTCCCGTTCGACGGCGCCGCCCGCGCCGAGAAGCACCGGCGCATGTCCGCCTCGCCGTTCGCCTTCCTGCGTGCGAGCTATCCGGTGTGGCTCGACCGCTTCGGATCGGACGCGGCCCACGCCATGCCGGCGGTGCCGCTCGCGGTCGGCGACCTGCACGTCGAGAACTTCGGCACATGGCTCGCCCCGGCCGGTGAGGTGTTCGGGGTGAACGACTACGACGAGACCGGCCCGGCCCCGTTCACGAACGACCTCGTGCGACTCGCCGCGAGCGCCGTCCTGGCGGTGCACGCCGGCCACCTGCGGCTCGGGCCGGACGACATCGCCGAGCACCTGTGGGCCGGCTACACCGAGGCGACGCCGGCGGCTGCCGGGGTGGCCCTCGCTGATGCCGCCGTGCCCGAAGCGCCCGCCGTCGCCGCGATGTGGCGGGCCGCGCAGCCGGGCGCAGAGCGGTTCTGGCACGGCATCGACGCCCTCCCCGAGGCCCCGCCGGGCGGTGCCGTCGCCGCGCCCGCACCGGGCTTCGAGCTGCGGACGCGGCGCAGTCGCGTCGCCGGCCTCGGCAGCCGCGACCGCCTGCGACTCGTGCTCGACGGCGACCTCGCGCGGGCCCGGGCGGCCTTCGAGCGCAAGCCGATCGCACCGGCCGCGGCGCGGTTTGACCGCGGCGACGATCCGGTCGTGGACGCCGGTCCGTATGCCGGCATCCTGCGGCGCCAGCACGAGCGCACGCCGCGGCTGCAGCCGCAGGTGCGGGTCGAGGGCGACGTCGTCGTGCGCCGGCTCGACCCCGACCGCGGGCGGATCGAGATCGTCGATCTG
>DASXZF010000175.1:0-20803 GCA_036502065.1 Gaiellales bacterium | reverse complement strand
CGACATCCGGGTGGGGTCGCGATGGTCACGGCCGATCGGCGCCTCGATGCGGCCCCGGCGGGAGCGCGGGCGGCCGCGCACGAGCGCCAGGTAGGTGCGTCCGATCCGGCGCCGGCGCAGCTGGCCCTGCAGGCGCGCGTGGGTGCGCCCGTCGCGGGCCACCAGAAGCAGCCCCGACGTGTCGCGGTCGAGGCGATGGACGATGCCCGGACGCCCCTCCTCGCCGCCGGCGGCGACGCCTGCGAGCGCGTCCACCAGCGTCGGCCCGTGGTAGCCCGGCACGCCGTGCACGAGCAGCCCCGCCGGCTTGTCGGCGACGACGAGGTAGGGGTCGGCGTATGCCAGCGGCACGCCGAGGCCGGCCGGTGGCTCGGCGGCGGCCGGTGGCTCGGGCTCGGGCAACGAGACGACGGAGCCTGGTCCCAGCCGGTGAGACTTCGGCCGGGCCGACCCGTCGACCAGCACGAGCCCCGCCTCGATCAGCCGCTCGGCCCCCGCTCGCGAGCCGACATCCTCATGACCGGCGACGAAGCGGTCGAGGCGCATCCCGTCGGAGTCCGGCGGCACCTCGAGCTCGATCACTGCCGCTCGAGCTCCCCGGGCTGATCGGCCTCGACCGGCGCCGCCTTCGACCGGTGCTCCACCCGGATGAGGCCGAGCGCGAGCAGCGCAACGCCGGTGACGATGAAGCTGTCGGCGAGGTTGAACGTCGGCCAGTGCGTGACGTGGATGAAGTCGGTGACGTGGCCGTCGCGGATCCGGTCGGCCAGGTTGGACACGCTCCCCCCGACGAGCAGGCCGAGCGCCACCGGGAACAGCACATGGCGCGAGCCCGACCGGGCGAAGTGGACGAGCATCCAGACGACGGCGGCCGCGGTCAGCACCGACACGACGCCGAGGCGGCCGGGGAAGATCCCGAAGGCGATGCCGCTGTTGCGGACGTGGGTGATCGACAGGAACGGCAGCACGCGGTGCGACTCGTCGAGCGCCAGCCGCTGCTCGATCGCGTGCTTGGTGACCTGATCGGCGACGACCGCAGCGATCGCGACCGCAACCAGTCCCGCCCACTGCAACGACCCCGCCCGGTCCACGGGCTGGGGCTCTGCCTCCACGTGGATCAGCCTCGCTCCTCCAGGCGCTTGCAGTCGATGCACTTCGTCGCCCACGGAAGCGCTTCGAGGCGCTCGCGCCCGATCGTGCCCGCACACCGCTCGCAGGTGCCGTAGGTTCCGGCCTCGACGCGGCCGAGCGCAGCGTCGATGGCGGCGAGCAGATGGTCGGCGTTGTCCTCGAGCGACAGCTCGACGCCGCGGTCGAGCGTGCCGTCCGCAGCCTGGGCGGAACGCCCCGCGCCCTCGTCTCCGCCGGTGACGTTCACCGGTCGCGACGTGTCCTCGGCCAGACGCCGACGCTCCTCGAGGATGCCGACCCGTTCCCCGGTCAGGCGTCGCTTGACGGCTTCGATGTCGACGGTCACGGCCACGGCACACCCACCGTGGTGAGTATAGACATGAGCCCTGGGCGGGAGCCCGGAGAGGTCAGCCGCCGGCGCTGACGACGTCGTCGGGCAGGGCGAGAGCGGGCTGAGTCTCGCCCGCCGTCGCCTCGGCTGCCTCGGCCGAGCCGGCCATCCGCTGCTCGTGGTCGCGCACGGCCTCGAGGATCGCCCCGAGCAGCGAGCGCAGCCGCAGCCGGAACTCGGTCTCCTCGGCCTGCAGGCGCGCCATCTCGCGGCGCACGCGCTCGCGCTCGGCGTAGGCATCGTGGACGAGGTCGCGGCTCTTGGCCTCGGCCTCGCGGACGATCAGCTCGGCCTGGCGCGACGCGCCCGCGCGCATCTCGTCGGCGGCCCGCTCGGCGGTGACGAGCGCGTTTCGCATGGCCTGCTCACCCTCACGGTGGCGGTTGAGCTCCTGCTCGAGCTCGTGCACGTGGTCGTGCAGCTCCGCGCGCTCGCGCCACACCGCCTCGTAGGCCACGGTTGCCTCGACCAGCAGCCGGTCGACGTCGGCGCGGCGGTATCCGATCAGGCCGCGCCCGGGGCGCTCATGCCTCAACTCTGCAGGTGACAGCGTCATGGAGAGTGCGTTCGCCGCCCGCCGCCCCACTCCTTCGTGCTATCGAAAGCCGTCGAGGATCGAGATGACGATCTGCTCGATGATCCCGAGGCCGAAGAGGGCGATCAGCGGCGAGAGGTCGAACCCGCCGAGCGGCGGCAGCACCGCGCGGATCGGTCGCAGAAGCGGATCGACGGTGTCGTGCAGAAAACCGCGCACCCGCCCGATCCAGATGTTGTAGGGCAGCTGCAGCCAGCTCATCAGCACGTAGAGCACGATGAGGAGCGAGTAGACCAGGTACAGCGAGAGGACGAACTGCTCTGCTGTGGTGATCCCCATCGTCGGGCGTCAGCCTAGCTCGCCGGCCCGATGCACCGCCGCCGAGACGCCGTCGATGATCGAGCCGCGCACGCTGCCGCGCTCCATCGCCGCCAGACCGGCCGCCGCCGTCCCGCCGGGGCTCGTCACCATCCGCCGCAGGTCTGCGCAGCCGAGCTCCTCCTCGCGCAGGAGCGACGCCGTCCCGGCGACCGTCGAGAGGAACAGCCGGCGCGCGTCACGGTGGGTGAGGCCGGCGACGATGCCCGCGTCCTCGAACGCCTCGATGATCAGGCCGAGGAAGGCCGGCCCCGACCCCGAGAGCGCGGTCGCGGCGTCGAACAGCCGCTCCTCCAGCGGCACGACCTCGCCGAGGAGCGAGAAGACGCCCAGGACGGCCTGCTCGGCGGCCGTGTCGGTGAAGCGGCCCGACGAGTAGGCAAGCGTGCCGGCCCCTACCCGGACGCCGACGTTCGGCATGAACCGGAACACGGGTGCGTCGACGTCGAGAATCGTCTCGAGCGTGGCCGTGCCGACGCCCGCGGCGACCGATGCGATCGCCTTGCGGGGAGTCACGAGGTCGGACACCTCGCGCAGCACGCGCTCGACGTCCACCGGCTTCACGCACAGGACGACGATGTCGGCGGCCTCGACGAGCTCGGCGTTCGAGGCCGTGTGCCGGAGCCCGTACCGGGCGGCGAGCTCGGCCGCGCGGCCCGAGCCGCGATCGGTCACGAGGATCCGGCCGGCCATCTCGGGATCGGCTTTGACCCAGCCCGCGACCATCGCCGAAGCCATGTTTCCGGCGCCGAGCAGGCCGAGCACTGGAGGAGAGGCGCTCATGGGCCCGGTAGCGTACCGCCGGCCGTCGGTGGGCGGGGTGGGCGGCGGGCCGCGCTACCCAATTGGCATTCGTTCGAACGGCCAAGTGGCTGGGCGCGACGCTGGCCCAATTGCCATCCACTCCAACTGCCAATTGGTCAGTCCGCGCCCAGCCGCCCAGCCCTCCAACAACCAGGGCGGCCACCCGTCGCAGCGTCAGTACTGGTTGAAGAAGCCGCGCTCCATCAGCAGCGCCTTGTCCTCGGCGGATACCGAGATCGAGCTCGGCGTGAGCAGGAAGACGCGGTCGGCGATGCGCTGCATCGAGCCGTCGAGCGCGTAGGTCAGGCCGCTTGCGAAGTCGACGAGGCGCTTGGCGAGCTCGGGGTCGGCGCTCTGGAAGTTGATGATGACCGGGACGTCCGCCTTGAGCTTGTCGGCCACCTTCTGGGCGTCGTTGAAGCTCTTCGGCACCACCAGCGACACCTGTCCCGCCGTGCGGTGGCCGTTCTGGGCGGCCGGCGGCGCGCCGTTTCGGCCGCCGCCGCGGATCGGCACCGCCCCGCGCGGCGCCTCCTCCGAGAAGATGTCGTCGAAGTCCGAGCCGGGCCGTCGGCGCGGCGAGAGCCGGCGCACGTTGGGCCGCTCGCTGTAGACCTGCTCGAGGTCCTCATGGGCGGCGGACCCATCGTCGTCGTACTCGTCCTCCCAGTCTTCCTCGCGTACTCCGAAGTAGACCAGCGTCGAGTTCCACAGATCGCTTAGGGCCATGTATCTGAAAACTCTACCGCCCGTAGAGGACGCCGCCCACCCGCACGATGGTGGCGCCCTCCTGCGCGGCGACGGCAAAGTCCTGGCTCGTGCCCATGCTGAGGTGTGTGAGATCGTGCCGTCCGTGCCATTCCGGGGCGAGCCGGTCACGCAGCTCGCGCAGCGCCGAGAACCATGGCCGGGCGAGCTCCGGGTCGGATACCGCGGGCGGCATCGTCATCAGGCCGCGGAAGCGCACGCCCTCGAGCGGCTCGACCGCCCGCAGGAATCCCTCGACATCGGCGGGCAGGACGCCGGACTTCGTGTCCTCGGCGGCGACGTTCACCTGCAGCAGGCAGTCGGCGACCGTCCCGGGCGCGCGCCGGCTGTCGAGCTGCTCGCAGGCCGACTGCGAGTCGACGGCGTGGATGAGGCGCACGCGGCCGACGATGTCGCGCACCTTGCGGCTCTGCACGTGGCCGATGAAGTCCCAGGTGAAGAGGTCGGCGAAGCGGGCCTGCTTGTCGGCGAGCGCATCGGTGCGGTTCTCGCCGACGAGGGTGATGCCGGCTTCGTGCAGCGCCGGCAGGTCGTCGGCGGCGACGTACTTGGTGGCCGCCAGGATCTCGACCTGCGGTCCGACCAGCTCGCGGATGCGGGCCAGGTTCGCCGCGACGGCGGCCGCATCAAGCACCGAGCACCCCCACCACTCCCTGCCGTCCAGTCACGCCCCGGTCGCGGCGGTGCGAGAAGTACCGGTCGGGCGTGCAGATCGTGCACTCGCCGGCGACGACGACATGTCGCGCGCCGGCGGCCTCGAGCGCCCGTTGCGCGCACAGCCACAGGTCGGCGTGGCGGTCGCGGATCACGCCGGAGCCGAACCGTGTCTCGAGCCGCTCGGCGACGTCGTCGCCCACCTCGTAGCAGCACGGGCCGGCGCCGGGGCCGACCGCGGCCACGATCTCGCCGCCGACCGCCCGCGCACCCGCTTCCACGACTCCGGCCTCCAGGCCTCGCCACCCCGCATGCAGGACCGCGAGCCGGCCGCCGTCGGCGCGCGCGATCGCGACGGGGATGCAGTCGGCGGTCAGCAGCATCATCGGCCGGCCCCGAAGCGATGTGACCAGGCCGTCGGACTTGGGGAACGGCTCGGCGCCCGGCTCGAGGAAGCGGCCGCCCGCGGGCTCGTCGGTCACCTCGCGCACGTCGGGGCCGTGCACCTGCCAGGCCATGGTGGCGCGGGCCGGTTCGCCTCCCGCCGCCGAGACGGCGCGGCGACGGTTCTCGGCCACGTGCGCGGACTCATCGGCGGTGAGCGCGCCCAGGTTGAGCGAGGCGTAGGGCCCCTCGGACGTGCCGCCGCGACGCGACGTGAACGCCACCGACACGCCTGCGGGGGCCGCCGCCCACCGCAGCACGGGCACCGCCCCGTCGTCCCAGGCCAGGCCGGTCACGAGGCCACCCGCCCGACCAGCTCGCGGGCGGCGGCGAGCTCGGAGCCGCGGTCGGCCAGCTGGCCGTTTCGCTTGCGCCGCAGGAGCTCCGCCAGCACCTCGCCCACCCGCGGGGACTGTGCCAGGCCAAGCTCGTCGCGCAGGACGGTGCCGTCGATCTCCAGGCGGATCCCGCGCAGGCGGTCGAGGTAGAGCTCGGCCGCGCGCCCTCCCGGGCCGCCGTCGGCCGCGATCACGGCGGCGACGTCCAGCGGCAGGCGGGCGAGCAGGTCGGCGACGTCCGCGGGGGTGGCCGCCGTCGCGAGCCTCGCGCCCAGCCGATCCGGCGCCGTCGCCGCCGCCCCGACGGCCGCCGCATCGTCCCGGCGCAGGCGCAGGCGATCGATCAGGCCCGCGACCGCCGCGTCGCCCTGGCCGCCGGCCGCAAGCGCCAGCCGCGGCCGCCATGCGGGCAGCCGGATCGCGAACCTGCGCAGCACCGCGTCGAGCCGGTCGATCCGCCCGCGAGCGGACGCGGCGTTTGCGAGCGCCGGGTGGGTCGCGACGAGCAGCCCAAGCCCGCCGGCCAGGTCGAGGCCGCCCGTGACGGTCGCCGAGTCCTCACCCAGGAGCGCGATCAGCTCGGCGCGCAGCCGCGCGCCCGAGAGCTCGCCGACCAGGCCGGCGACGACCGCCTCGCGCGCGAGCGCCTCGGTGGCCGGATCGAGCCGGAATCCCAGCCGGGCGGCGTAGCGTACGGCCCGAAAGAGCCGGGTGGGGTCGTCGCGGAACGACCCGGCGTGCAGCACCCGGATCAAGCCTGCGGCGAGATCGGCCCGGCCCTCGAAGGGATCGAGCAGCTCGCCGGCCCGGGGCCCCGACAGTCCGGCGGCGAGCGCGTTCACGGTGAAGTCGCGCCGGGCGAGGTCGGCGTCGATCGCGGCCGCCGCGACCACCGGGAGCGCCGCCGGCCGCGGGTAGTGCTCGCTGCGCGTCGCGGCGACGTCGATGCGCGCGTGCGCCGTGCGCACGACCGCCGTGCCAAAGGCCCGGTGGACCGTGACGCGGGCCCCGCCGAGCTCGCCGGCCACCCTCTCGGCAAGCGCGACCGCGTCGCCCTCGACGGCGAGGTCGGCGTCCCGGCTGGGTGCGCCGCGCAGCAGATCGCGCACGGGACCGCCGACTGCGTACACGGGCACGCCGGCCGCCGCGACGCGCGCCGCCTCCCATACCGCGGCCAGCGGATCGTCCGGGCCGCCCATCGAAACGGGTTCGCTCACGCCCCGGACTATGCCAGGGCGATCGCCTCGATCTCGACCAGTGCGCCGGCGGGCAGGCCCGCCACCTGCACGGTCGAGCGGGCCGGCGGGGCGGCGGTGAAGAACGATCTGTACACCTCGTTCACCGCCGCGAAGTCGCCGAGGTCGACCACGAAGATCGTCGTCTTCATCACGCGGTCGAGCCCGGACTCCGCCGCCTCGAGCACCGCCGCCAGGTTCTGCATCGCACGCTGCGTCTGCGCCTCGACGCCGCCGTCGACCATCGTGCCCGAGGCGGGATCGAGCCCCACCTGGCCGGCGCAGAAGACGAACCCGCCGCCGCGGACCGCCTGGTTGTATGGCGCGCCCGCAAACGGCTTGGGCGCTCCCTCGGTGACGATCACCGCACGTTCGCTCATCCAACTCTCCCCGTCTCGCGCGCGAGCGCCTCCGCCCGCACCTTGGCCGATCGTCCATGTCCCGGAAAGCCCTCGGCATCGGCCAGGACGGCGACGCTGTCGGCCAGCCGCTCGCACGCCTCGGCGCTCACTTCGACGACCTCCTGCGTGCGCACGAACGCCGCCGGGCCGAGCCCCGACGAGAAGCGGCTGTGGCCGCCCGTCGGCAGGATGTGATTCGAGCCGGCGATGTAGTCGCCGAACGCGGCGCCCGCGTATGGGCCGACGAAGATCGCCCCGGCGTGATGGACGCGATCGAGGCTGTCCTCGGCGCCGGCGATCACGAGCTGGACGTGCTCGGGCGCGTGCGCGTTCACGAAGGCGAAGGCCGTGTCGATCGTGTCGGTCTCGATCAGGACGGCGCGCGAGTCGGCCGGAAGCAGGGCGGTGACGGCATCGAGCACGTCGGCGTCGGTCGAGACGAGCACCGACTGCGCGCCCGGGCCGTGCTCGAGCTGCGCGCGCAGATCCCACGCGATCGCCTCGACCGGTGCGGTTGCGTCGGCGACCACGACGAGCTCGCTCGGGCCTGCCAGCGACTCGATCCCGACCTCGCCGAACAGGCGCCGCTTGGCCTCCTCGACGTACGCATTCCCGGGTCCGACGACCAGGTCGACCCGCGGCATGCCCTCGGTGCCGAGCGCGAGCGCCGCCACCGCCTGCGCGCCGCCGATTGCGTACACCTCCTCGATGCCCAGAAGGCCGCACGCGGCCAGCGCCGTTGTGTGCGGCAGGCCGTCGGGGCCCGGCGGGGAGCACACCGCGATCCCGGGCACGCCGGCGACCTGGGCGGGCACGATCGCCATCACCGCGCTCGACGGATACGCCGCGAGGCCTCCGGGGACGTAGACGCCGGCCCGGCGCACCGGCACCGGCCGGCTCGAGACCACCTGCCCCTGCGGGAGCGTCACCCGGGTCGGGCGCGGCATGAGCTCGGCGGACACGGTGCGGACGTTCGCGGCCAGCGTCTCGAGCGCATCGCGCACCGCCGGGGCAAGGCCCTTCACCGCCCGGGTCATGTCGGCTGCCGACACGCGCGGCTCGGCCACGTCGACCCCGTCGAGCCGCAGGGTCAGGCGGCGCACCGCCTCGTCGCCGCCGTTTCGCACCATCTCGACGATGTCGGCGACCGCCGAGGCGACGTCGTCGCGTCGCTCGGACGACGGCCGCAGCGTCCGCACGGCGGCGTTCACATCAGAAAGTGTCAACCGTAACCGCTCCACTTTGCGCGGCATCGTACCCTCCGCACCGAGGCGGCGGTTGGCGGCGTCCGTCAGCCGGAGACGCGCTCGATGCGGGCGCCGAGCGCGCGCAGGCGCTCGTCGATGCGCTCGTAGCCGCGGTCGATCTCCGAGACGTTGCCGATGCGGCTCTCGCCCTCGGCGCAGAGGCTCGCGATCAGCATCGCCATGCCCGCCCGGATGTCGGGGCTCGCCATGCGCTCGCCGTAGAGGCGGGCGGGTCCTGTCACGACGACGCGATGGGGGTCGCACAGGATGATCCGCGCGCCCATCGAGACGAGCTTGTCGGTGAAGATCAGGCGGTTCTCGAACATCTTCTCGAAGATCAGCACGGTGCCCGTCGCCTGGGTGGCGACCGCGACGGCGATCGAGGTGAGGTCGGCGGGGAACATCGGCCAGGGCCCGTCCTCGATCTTCGGCACCTGGGCGTGGACGTCGTCGACGATCCGCAGCGTCTGGCCGGCCGGCACGTGGACGGAGTCGCCCGAGATCTCGATCTCGATCCCGAGCCGCGAGAAGGCCTGCCGGATCCAGCGCAGGTGCTCGACGGCGGCGTCCTCGATCGTGACCTCGCCGCCGGTGACGGCAGCAAGGCCGATGAACGACGCCACCTCGATGTGGTCGGGTCCGACGCGGTGGGCGCAGCCGCCGAGCGAGCTGACGCCGTGGATCGTGAGCATGTTCGAGCCGATGCCCTCGATGCGGGCGCCCATGGCCGTGAGCAGATGGCACAGGTCCTGCACGTGGGGCTCGCATGCGGCGTTTGCGATCGTCGTCTTGCCCTTCGCGAGCACCGCCGCCATCACGGCGTTCTCGGTGCCGGTCACCGAGGCCTCGTCGAGGTAGAGGTCGGTCCCGCGCAGCCCGGACGGCGCGCGCAGCTTGTAGCTGCGGTGCGCCTGCACGTCGGCGCCGAGGCCGGCGAAGGCCATCAGGTGTGTGTCGACCCGGCGGCGGCCGATGACGTCGCCGCCCGGCGGCGGGATGTCGGCGGTGCCGAAGCGGGCGAGCAGCGGCCCGGCGAACAGGATCGATGCGCGGATGCGCGTGCACAGGTCCGGGTCGAGCGAGGTCTTCGAGATCTCGGCCGCCCACACGCGCAGGCGGTTTCGGCCGAGCCACTCGACCTCGGCGCCGATGTCGCACAGGAGCTCGATCATGGCCTCGACGTCGCGGATCCGGGGCACGTTGTCGAGCGTGACCGGATCGGCCGTGAGCAGGCACGCGGCCAGGATGGGGAGCGCGGCGTTCTTGTTGCCCGCCGGGCGGACGGTGCCGCGCAGCGGCACGCCCCCCTCGATCACGAACGATTCCACGATCCCCTCACGTGCTGCGATTGCCATGCATCCAGGGTACCTGGGTTCCCGGCTGGATCAGCCCGGCAGGCCGAGCTCGGCGGCGATCGGCCGAAGCGCCGCGATCACGAAGGTGATGTGCTCGTCGAGGTCGACCCCGAGCTCCCTGGCGCCCTCGATCACATCCTCGCGGTTGACGCCGCGGGCGAAGCTCGGCTGCTTCAGCTTCTTGCGCACCGACCGCGCCTCGAGCGTGGCCAGGCCCTCGGGCCGCACGAGCCCGCACGCGTGCACGAACCCGGAAACCTCGTCGCAGGCATAGAGCGTGTGCTCGAGGCGCGATTCGCGCGCGACGCCGGTGTGGTCGCCGTGCGACTGGATGGCGCGCACGAACCACTCGGGGTAGCCGTGCTCGCGCAGCACCGGTGCTCCGTCCTGCGGATGCTGATCGAGCGTCGGGTGGCGCTCGTAGTCGAAGTCGTGCAGCAGGGCGACGTTCCCCCACGCCGACTCGTCGTCGCCGAAGTGACGCGCGTACGCCCGCACCGACGCCTCGACGGCGAGGCAGTGGCGCAGGAGCGCCTCGCCCTTCGTCCACTCGGTCAGAAGCGCCCAGGCGGCGTCGCGATCGTGCACCAGCTCGTCGGTGTCTGCCACGGCGGCGGACGATACCAAGCGCTGCACCAAAAGGGGTCTGACCCCTATTGGTGCGGCTAGCCGGTGAGGGTGGCGAGCCCGGCGATCAGAGCGTCGATGTCGGACGCGTCCGTCCACGCGCCGACCGAGACGCGGACGAAGGGCGTGCCCGGGATCGGCCGCACCAGCACGTTTCGCTCGGCCAGGTGGGCCACGGCGTCGGCCGACTCGTGGCCGTCGAGGCGAAGCGCGATCAGGCCGGTGCACGGGCCGCCGGGGTCGTGCACCGCGACGCCGGGCACCCCGGCCAGCCGCCGCCGCGCCTCGGCGGCGTTCGCGGCTCCAAGCGCGGACCACGCGGCCCGCCCGCCCGGCTGCCCCTCGACCCACTCCATCCCCGCCGCGAAGGCGGCCAGGACGGTCGTGTCGATGCTGCCCGAGTCGTAGCGCGCCCCGCCGGCCCGGAACGGGCCGACGTGGCCGTCGGCGTAGGTGAAGTAGCTCGGCATCGCCGGCCGGAGCATGTCGTAGCGGTCCGGATGCACCCACAAAACGCCCGTGCCCTGCGGGCCGAGCAGCCACTTCTGGCCCGACGCGGCGTAGAAGTCGGCGCCGCTCGCGCGCATGTCGAGCGGGATGGCGCCGCCCGACTGGGCACCGTCGACGAGCAGCGTCGCCCCGACCGCGTGGGCCGCGGCGGCGATCTCGGCCAGGGGCAGCACGAGGCCGGTCGTCCACAGCACGTGCGAGAGGGCCACCATGCGCGTCGCCGGGCCGACCGTGGCGACGACGTCCTGCGAAGGCACCGCCCGGATCACCATCCCGTGCCGCTGCGCGAGCTCGTCGAGCGGCCCCTCGAGGCCCGGGTGCTCCTCGGTCGTGGTCACGATCTCGCCGCCCGCCGACCAGTCCAGGCCGGCGCAGACGAGCCCGATCCCCTGCGTCGTCGACGAGGTCAGCGCCACCTCGTCCGCGTCGGCGCCGAGCGCGCGGGCGGCGGCGGCGCGCGCCCGCGCCCGCAGGCCGAGCAGGCGCTCCATCGCTGCCTTTCCGATCCGCGGCCCGGCCGAGGCCCGCACCTCGTCGGCCATCGCGTCGAGGCCGGCCCGGGGCATCGGCCCGTTCGTGCCGGCGTTCAGGTAGGCGCACCCCTCCAGGCACGGCAGCTCGGGGCGATCAGGCAAAGGCCACCACCGCGTCGACGGGATCGTGATCGGACAGGCGCACGGGACGCGAGCCATTGTGACGCAGATCGCGCCGCTCCGGAAGCCAGCGCGTGGCGGCCCACTCGACGTCGAATCCGCGCACGAGCAGATGGTCGATTCCGACGTCGCCCGAGTCCTCGACGAAGCCGCGGGCGACGAGCGAGCGCACGCCCGCCGAGCCGAGGTTGGCGTTCAGATCGCCGCCGAGCACCATCGGCGCGCCGCGGGCGAAGCGCTCGAGCACGAACCCGGCCTTCTCGAGCTGCTCGTCGCCGCCCGGATCGGCGTGGACGTTTGCGACCACGAGCTCGCGTCCCGCCTTCCGGTGCCGCAGGCGGGCCAGCTGGGCGATGCGGGGCTCGCCGCGCAGGAGCGTGCGCTCGTTCAGCTGCACCCGCCGGGCCGAGACGAGCAGGAGCGCCGGTCCGTAGAGCACCGCCTGCGCCTGGCCCTCGATCTGCGTGCGGACGAGGTCGGGCAGCGCCCGGCCGACGGCCGCGCCGAGGGCGAGCGGCAGCGGCACGTGCACGAACGGGATGTGGGCGCCGTAGGTGGGCGCAAGCGTGACGCCCATGCCGGTGTGCTCCCGCAGGAGCTCGGCCGCCCACACCGGCACCTCTTGCAGGAGGACGAGATCGGGGTCGTCCTGGGTCATCACCTCGGCCATCTCGCGCAGCAGCTTGCGGCGCATGTGCCCGTGCTCGGCACCGGGCGGGACGTCGCGGCCGTGGGCGATGTTCCAGGTGCGGATCAGGAGCGACGCTGCCACTAGATGAGTGATTCCACGCCCCCGCGCGCCTGGACGTCAGGCTGCTGGTGGGGGTATGGGTCGTGGTGGTGCTGCGGCTTTCGAACCATCGCATCGCTGTGTCCTCGGTCGCGCCCATACAGCCCGGTATGAACGCTCCCTGCGTCCTTGCGCTGCTCGGTTCGAAAGCCGCCCAGACCACACAGGGGCGTGGAATCACTCATCTCCGCGATCGTAGCCGGGCGCCCCCCGGTCCACTACCATCGGCGGGATGAGGCTCCCAGGCCGCCCCAGGTTCGCGGACGTCATCCGCGCCCAGCTCGACCTCTACCTGGAGGAGAACGCCGACCTGCTCACCCGGGTGGCGGCGGCCAAGCAGGCCTACGACCGGGCGAAAGCACCGGGCGCCGAAGAGGCCTACGGCGTCTACATGGACGCGGTCGAGGAGGCCGAGGACGCGCTGCTCGAGCTGCGCGACCGCTATGCCGAGACGATGGCCGCCCGAGAGCGCGGCCGGTACGAGCGCGAGTTCTCGCGCGCCGCCGAGCGGATGCTGCCGACGCTGCAGTCGCGCCGCCTCTACATGCGCGCGATCGATCCCGACTCGACCACCTGAGCCGGCCTTCCCGGCCCCTTGCCGGCGAACGTATGTTCGGCTATGGTGGTCGGCCCATGCCTCGCGAGCGCTCCGTCATCGTCTGCGTGCTCGTCCCCCGCTTCGCGCTGCGTGTGGCGGCCGGGATGGGCGGGGCGCTTCCATCCGAGCCGGCCGCACTCGGCCCCGAGCCGGGCGGCCCGCCGGCGGTCGGCGAGGCAAACGCCGCCGCCGCCACCTTCGGCGTCGCGGCCGGGATGCGGGTCGGCGAAGCGCTCTCCCGCTGCCCGCGGCTGCAGCTCGTCACCGCCGACCCGGGCGCCGTCGCCGATGCCGGCGAGGCGCTCCTGCTGCGGCTGGAGGAGCTGGGCGCCGCGGTGGAGTCGCTCGCGCCCGGGCGGGCGCTCTTCTGCGCCGACGGCCTCGTGCGCCTGCACGGCGGCCTGCTCCGGCTGCTCGCGGCCGCCTCGGCCCGGCTGGGGCCGGGCGGGCGCACGGGCGCCGGACCGGGCCGGTTCATCGCCCAGGCGGCCGCCCTGCGCGCCAGGCCGGGACAGCCGCACCAGGTCGAGACGGGCGCGGCCGCGAGCTTCCTCGCGCCGATGCCCGTCGCCCGGCTGCCGCTCGATCCCGCCACCGCCGACACGCTGCACGCTCTCGGCATCCGCACCGCCGGCGAGCTGGCGGCGCTGCCGCTGCCCGCCGTCGCCGACCGCTTCGGCCGGCCCGGGATCGGCGCATGGCGGCTCGCACGCGGTGAGGACGAGGCCTACGTCGCGCCGCGCACGCCGCCCGAGCCGCTGCGCGAGGCGATCGACTTCCCCGAGCCGGTGGGCGACGAGTTCACCCTGCGGGGGGCGCTCGCCGTCCTGATCGAGCGCCTGGTCGGCGACTCGCGCCGGGCCGGCCGGCCGCCGCGGACGCTGGCGATCTCGGCCCGGCTCGCGGCGGGCGGGTCGTGGCGGCGGCCGGTGACGCTGCGCGAGCCCACCGCCGACCCCCGCCGGCTGCGCGACGCGCTCGCTCCGCGCCTGGTCGAGCTGCCCGGCGCCGTCGAGCGCCTGAGCCTCGAGATCACGGCGCTCTCGGCCTCGGCCGACCGCCAGCTCTCGCTGTACCGGCCGCCGGCCGAGCTCCTGCGCGAGCGGGCCGCCGAGGCCGCCCGCCAGGTGCGCGCAGGGCTGGGCGAGGGCAACCTGTGGCGGGTGGTCGAGGTGGCGCCGTGGTCGCGGGTGCCGGAGGGTCGCGAGCTGCTCGTGCCGTTCGACGGCTAGAAGCGGGGACAGTCCCCGAACATCCGTGTGACGGAAGTGCAACGCGGGGCGTTCGGGGTCTGACCCCACGAAGCGGGGACTGTCCCCACGAACCGGGGACAGTCCCCATACTCCACCCATGACCGATCTCGCCCGACGGCTGGCGGTGGCGCGCGGCGACGAGCCTGCCGACATCGTCGTCACGGGCGGCCACGTGCTCTCGGTGTTCACGCGCGAGTGGCTGCGCGCCGACGTGGCGATCGCCGACGGCTGGATCGCGGGGGTCGGCGACTACGAGGGGCGCGAGACGATCGACGCGACCGGCATGTGGGTCGCGCCGGGGCTGATCGACGCCCACGTCCACATCGAGTCCTCGCGGCTGCTGCCGGACGAGTTCGCCCGCCTCCTGCTGCCGCACGGCACGACGACCGTCGTCGCCGATCCGCACGAGATCGCAAACGTGCTCGGCACCGACGGCGTGCACTGGCTGCTCGACGCCACCGAGGGGCTGCCGCTCGATGTGTTCTTCATGGCCTCGTCATGCGTGCCCGCGTCGGAGTTCGAGTCGCCTCGGCGCCCGCTCACGCCCGGCGACCTCGAGGGCCTGCTGCGCCGGCGGCGGGTGCTCGGCCTGGCCGAGATGATGAACTTCCCCGGTGTGATCTCCGGCGCGGCGTCCGAGCTCGAGAAGCTCGGCCTCGCCGGCGCGAGCCACGTGGACGGCCACGCCCCGGGCGTGCTCGGCAAGGCCCTCCAGGCCTATGTGGCCGCGGGCATCCGCTCCGACCACGAGGCGACGACGATCGAAGAGGGCCGGGAGCGTCTCCGCGCGGGAATGTGGGTGCTGATCCGTGAGGCGTCGGGCGCGCGCAACCTGGAGGCGCTGATCCCGCTCGCGGCCGAGTTCGGGCCGGCGCGGCTCGCGTTCTGCACCGACGATCGCGACCCCGACCACATCGTCTCGGAGGGCCACGTGAACTCGATGGTGCGCGCCGCCGTCGCAGCCGGCGTCGATCCATGCGACGCGCTCGTCATGGCCACGCACGGCCCCGCGACCTGGCACGGGCTCGCCGACCGCGGCGCGGTTGCGCCGGGATACCGGGCCGACCTCCTGCTCCTGCCCGACCTGCGCGACTTCCGCCCGGCCGCCGTGCTGAAGGGCGGCCGCCCCGTGGCCGAGTTCCCCTCGGCCGCAGTGCCCGACTGGGTCCGCAACACGGTGCACGTCTCGGGCCTCACGAGCGGCGACCTGCGCATCGACTGGGAGGGCGACGCCGCCGCCCGCGTGATCGGCGTCCTTCCCGGTCAGATCGTGACCGAGTCCCTGGTCGACCGGCCGCTCCTGGCCGACGGCGCCGCGTGGGCCGATCCCGACCGCGACATCGCCAAGATCGCGGTCATCGAGCGCCACCTGGGCACGGGCCGGATCGGCGTCGGCTTCGTGCGCGGGCTCGGCCTGCGCCGGGGCGCGATCGCCTCCACCGTCGCCCACGATGCCCACAACATCGTCGTCGCGGGCGTGGACGACGCCGACATGGTGCGCGCCGCCCGCCGGCTGGTCGAGCTCGGCGGCGGCATGGTGGCGGTGCACGACCGCGGCGTGCGCGCCGAGATGGCGCTGCCGGTCGCCGGGCTGATGTCGGACGCGCCGGCCGAGCGCGTCGTCGCCCAGAGCCGCGCGCTCGGCGAGGCGGCCCGTGCGCTCGGCTGCACGCTCGACGCGCCCTTCCACACGCTCGGGTTCCTCGCGCTCTCGGTGATCCCGGCGCTCAAGATCACCGACCGCGGCCTGATCGACGTCGGCGCGTTTCGCGTCGTCGGTCTGCACGCCGACGGCTGAGCGATCAGTCCGGGCAGGGCGCGACCGGCAGGCCGGCGCCGCGCCAGGCCAGGAAGCCGCCGACCATGTCGGTCGCATCGGCGAGGCCGCAGTCCTGCAGCGACGCCGCGGCGAGGCTCGACGAGTAGCCCTCGGCGCACATGACGATCAGCGGCGCGCCGAGCGCAAGCGCGGAGTCGCCGTGGCCCGACGTCTGGTCTGCGCGCCACTCGAGCACGTTTCGGCCCACCACGACCGCGCCGGGGACGACCCCCTGCTCGCGGCGCTGCTCGACGGGCCGAGTATCGACGATCGTCGCGCCGGCGCGCACCGCCGCCTCGGCCTGCTCCGGCGTGAGCCGGCGCAGCCGTGCGCGCGAGCGCTCCAGAAGCTCGTCGATGCCCACCGCTCCGCCCGCTACGACCCTAGGAGGGGTACCACTCGACCGAGACCGGGCCGACGGTCACGCGGCGGTACCTGCCCCGCCGCACGAGCCGCACTCCCGGCTCCTCGCGATACACGTTGATGGTGTAGCCGCGCGTGCGGCGGCCGACGATGTTGACCGAGCGCACGAGGCTCGGTTCGGGGGTGCCACTGTCCACCTGCATGCTCCCAGTGTCCGAGGAGGGGGTCGGTTCCGTCAAGGCCCGAGGATCGTAACTTGTCATGCCGCCGGAGGGAAGTGCGCGTTTTCAGGGTCGCCATCAGCCGGCCGCGCCGAGGATCGCGACGACGAAGCAGATCGCGATCGCGACGGCCCGCACGGGCACCCCAAGGCGCACGCCCCCCTCGTGATCGGCGAGCCCGATCAGGGCCGCGCCGCATGCGATCGCCGCGAGCGCGACGCCCGGCAGCTGCCAGGTCCAGTCGCCGCCGGTGTGGACGAGGAACGCGATGTACGCCGCCATCACGGGCGCGGCAAGCGGGTGGGAGCGACGGCGGATCCCGGCCCAGAGCGGCGGCAGCAGGGCGACGAGCACGATCGCGAGCCCGACCACGCCGAGCTCGGCGAGCGTCTCGAGATACAGGCTGTGGGCGTTCTGCACCTGGATCTTGACCGGCCGGTGCTCGAGCCAGTAGCGGGCGAACGTGCCGCCGCCGGATCCGATCGCAGGATGGGCGGTGAAATCGTGCCACGCCGCCTTCCAGAAGATGACGCGGCCGTTGGGCGAGAGGCTCAGAAGGCGCAGGTTGAGGTCGCCGCCCTTGAAGGTCGGCGCGGGCTTCTCGAAGGTGTGCACCGCGCTGTGCACGAGGCTGATCGGGTTGCCGAAGCGGTGCACGCCCAGCGCGACGGCGGCGCACGCCGCGAGCACCATGCCGACGCCGGCAGCCGTCCGCGCCATCCGCGACACGGTGAAGCGCGCCTCGAGGCCCGAGAGCAGGGCGGCCGAGCCCATCCCGAGCGGTACGAGCGAGATCATCCGCGCGGCGGTCTGGGCGCCCTGGACAGCCTGCTTGCCGAGATGCCGGTAGTACGTCGTCAGGCCCGGATGGGCGTGCACGGCGAGCAGCGCTCCGACCGCGCCGATCGCCCCGGCGGTCGCTGCGACGATCAGCTGCACGCGGCGCGTGTCGAGCACCACCAGGGCGATCAGGCCCGCCGCCAGACCCACCAGGGCGCCGCGGCTGAAGGTCAGGTAGAGCGTGGGCGCCAGGGGGATCAGGGCGGCCGCCGCGAGCATCCGCACGAGCATGTTGCCCCGGGCGGCGAACCCGAGCGCGAGGATGATGCCGATCACGGCGAGCGCCCCGAGGCCGTTCCAGTAGCCGATCGGCTGGTACAGCCGGCCGTAGCCGCCGCCGGTGGTGTACATGCCGAAGATGCGCGGGTACAGGCGCGACGCCATGCTGAACGTGGCGATCCCCGCGGCGGCGGCCACCACTCCGCCCGCGACGGCGACTCCGCGCCCGGCGTTCGCGAGCAGCACGAGCGCGGTGCCGCCGGCCAGGTAGACGAGCACCAGGTGGACGTCGTGGAGCGTTCCCGTCCGGTCGGTCGACCACGTCCACGAGGCCGCCGTCCAGGCGGCGAGCCCGGCGAGGCCCGCGGTCATGAGGAGCGCAGGCCGCGGCAGGCGCAGATCGGGGGCTCCCGCGAGGATCGCGATCGCGACCGCGGCGAAGAGCGGAGTCGCCACCCGCCACGCCCCGGGGAAGTATCCGCCCTCGTCCGCGGCCAGAAGCCCGACCGACACCGCGGTCAGCACGAAGGCCGCAGGCGCGGCCAGCCGGCCGGCGGAGGCGGCCGATATCTGGTCGCCGAATCGCCACCAGGCGGGCCTGGCGCGGTCGTGCCCTTCGATCGTTCCAGAGCCTGTCATTATCTTTACCAGTTACCGGCCAGTCCGTCTGCCCGCTGCGATAGGGTGCTGCTATGGTACGACGGTCCACGGATTGCGTGAGAACGGAGCGGACATGGCAAAGCGTTTGAGGCGTCGATCGATCATCGCCACACTGCTGGCGATCACAGCAGTGGGCGCGATCGGCGCGGGCACGGCATACGCGGCCACCCCAGCGAACAATCAGTATGGGGGCGTCGAGGGCGTCGTCACCGGTCCAGGAGGTCCTGGAGCTGGTGGCGTGCTCGGTCAGCAGGTGTCGGGTGGCAATACGCTCCCGTTCACCGGCGCTGACCTGGGTATCTATGCGACGGCAGGCATCGGCATGATCGGCGCAGGATTCCTCCTGCGGCGCGCATCCGGTTCCCGGCGCGCATCGTAAGCCCGGCTAGCCCGTAAAGGATTCGTGGTGGCCTCTCGCCCAGCGGGCGGGGGGCCACTTCGTTTTCGTGGGCCCGCAAGCCGGTTGCGCTGGCGTGCCCGCCAACGGTGGGCCGAGCACGATTCGTACCTGCGCGTCGTCCGCCGGCGCCGCGGCCGGGCCGTCGTCGGCCCCGACACCGAGATCGTGATCGAGGGCTTCCCGCGGTCGGCGAACACCTTCGCCGTGTTCGCGTTCCAGATGGCTCAGCCCCGCCCGGTGCCGATCGCGCACCACCTGCACTCGCCCGCCCAGGTGACGGCGGCAGCGCGGCGCGGTCTGCCCGTGCTGCTCCTGATCCGAAGCCCTCGAGATGCCGTCGTTTCGAGCGTCATGTGGTGGCCGTACGTCACGCCCGCGGACGCCCTCGGCGCCTACGCCCGGTTCTACGAGGCCGTGCGCCCTGTGCGCGACGCGCTCGTCATCGGCCGCTTTGCGGAGGTCACAGCCGACCTGGGCCTGCTCACCGACCGGCTGAACGCCCGCTACGGCACCGCGTTCGGGCGCTTCGCCCACACCGCGGACAACGTCGAGCGCTGCTACCGCCTGATCGACGAGCGCTCGGGCGAGCCCGACGCCGCCGCAGCGATCAACGCCTACATGTCGGGGCTGATCGGCGCGGCCGAGCTCGACCGCTTGCGGCCGGCATCCGTGCGGACCACGCCGCCACTCGGGCTCCGCGTCGCCCGCCCGTCACCCGAGCGCGCCGCGCACCGCGACGGCGTCGTCGACGCCTACCTCGCGCCGCACCTGGACGCGGCCAGGGCGCGCGCCGAGCGCGTCTACCGCGACTTCGTGGGCGACTGACGCCGGCCGGGAGCGTCGCCGCCGTTGGCCGACGCATCGGTCAGCCCAGGCATGTTCTCGCCGGAATCCGCCGGAGGCCGCGCCGGCACCGGAGCGGCCGACCCGTAGCCGGCGTATCCGTACCCGTAGCCGTAGCCCTCGCCCTCGTCGGCGCCGGTCAGGACGAAGCCGAGCTTCGCCGCCGGGCACGCGCCGAGCACGCGCTGGAGCTCGGACAGCATCGGCCGGCGCACCGTCGAGGCGCGCACGACGATCAGCATCGCGTCGACCTTGTTGGAGAGCACGACGCCGTCGGATACGGGCAGGAGCGGCGCCGAGTCGAGCAGCACCACGTCGGCCCGCTCGGCCAGGTCGAGCAGGATCTCGGAGACGACGGAGCTCTCGATCAGATCGGCAGGGTTCGGCGGCATCGGCCCGGAGGGCAGAACGTGCAGCGAGCCGGCCTGGGGGCCGCCGTCGGATCCCGGGATCGGGATCGACCACATCGCCTGGTCGAGGGTGACGTTGCCGAGCGCGACGTCGGTCATCCCCGGGCGGCCGGTGAGATCGAAGAAGTGGTCGATATAGGGCTTGCGCAGGTCGAGGTCGACCAGCACCACCCGCCGGCCGGCGCGGGCGAGCGCCACGGCGAGGTTGCCGACGGTCGTGGACTTGCCCTCCTGCTCGCTCGCGCTCGTCACCATGATCGTGCGCGCCTTGATCTGCAGGTTGGCGAAGTCGAGGTTGATGCGCAGCTTGCGGTAGGCCTCGGTCTGCAGGCCGCCCTCGTCGTCGAGCATGCCCAGGCTGCCGGCCTTGCGCAGCGAGCGCGGCGGGATCGGGATCCGGGTCAGGAGCGGCAGCCCGAGCCGTTGGGAGACCTCGTCGGAGTGGCGGATGCGGGTGTCGAGCGCCTCGGCCAGCGACACCAGGATGAGCCCGATGACGAGCCCGAGGCCGAAGCCCATGCCGAGGTTGCGGGTCGTCAGCGGCCGCACCTTCGAGGCGCTGGTCGCCGTCTGTGAGACGGAGTTGCCATTCGAGAGCGCCTGCTGCGCGGTCTGGTACGTGCTCAGCGCCTTCTGCTTTGCACCCAGCTCGGTGTTCAACCCGGTCACCGATCCTGCACCGTCTCTCGCCCCCTGGACACGTATTTGGTGCTGGAGCGAGGCGATCTCGTGGTTGAGTTCGACGATGTGAGGCCGGATGCCCGAGACGGCCTTGGCGTTGCTCCACTTCACGTACTGCTGCGCAAACCTCGTCGCCAGAACCTGCGCGCGTGCGGCCGATCGATCGGTAACCGCGAAGGAGATGAACGTGCTTGTCGTGCTCGGCGTAATGGACGCCGCGCTCAAGAGCTGCTGC
>DASXZF010000174.1:0-12343 GCA_036502065.1 Gaiellales bacterium | reverse complement strand
CTGCCTGGTCGTCGGAGATGTCCTCGAGGTCGAGCGCACGGTCGCTGGCGGCGGAGGCGAGGATCAGCGCGTCGAGCTTGAGCTGCACCGCCTGAGACTCACGGTTCTGGGTGTTCTGGATCAGGAAGACGATCAGGAAGGTCACGATCGTCGTGCCGGTGTTGATCACGAGCTGCCACGTCGTGGAGAACCCGAGCAGAGGTCCGCTCACACTCCACACGGCGATCAGACCGACCGCTCCAGCGAACGCCCACGGCGAGCCGACCGTTGTGGAGGCGTGCTGCGCGAACCTGTTGAACGCGGAGTGCACCGTCAGCCGCTCCATCCCGGAACACGCACGAACAACCACCCCCTGCACCGTCGAGCTTGACAAACGCGCGGGGGGAGAGTGCCCGCATATGGGCGAATCCAAACCCGCGGCCGACGTGCGTGCTTTGCAGGCAGTTCTGCGATCGGGGCGAGAGGATTTGAACCTCCGACCGCCCGGCCCCCAGCCGGGTGCGCTACCAGGCTGCGCCACGCCCCGAGACGTCCGAGTATAACGGGAACCCTGAGGCCCTCCCGGGGGTCAAAGGAGCAGTGCAGGACGCTCTCACAGTCACCCTCCCGGGCCTCGCCGCGCCCCGGACGTACCATGAGCGCGTGCAGAGCGCGTCGGACGAGGTGCTGGCCAGGCGGGCCGCCGACGGCGACGAGTCCGCCTTCGAGGAGCTGGTGGTGCGCTACCAGGATCGCCTCTACACGCTCGCCCTGCGGGTGACCCAGTCGGAGGCAGACGCCTACGACTGCGTCCAGGAGGGGCTCGTGTCGGCGTGGCGGGGCCTCGGCAGCTTCCGCTTCGACGCGCGCTTCTCGACCTGGGTCTACCGCATCGTCATGCGCAAGGCCTACGACGTGCTCGAGCGCCGCGCGCGCACGGCCGAGCCGGTCGACGAGGTGCCCGCCGTGAGCGTCGAGGCGCCGCTCGACACCCGGCTCGACCTCCTGAGCGCCCTTTCGCAGCTCGAGCCCGAGTTCCGGGTCGTCGCCGTCGCATGCGACGTCGTCGGCATGTCGATGGACGAGGCGGCGCTCGCGCTCGACCTGCCGGCGGGCACCGTCAAGTCGCGCCTGCACCGCGCCCGGGCCCGGCTGGCCGAGACCCTCCAGACCGGGGCGGCGCCGTGACCGACGAGCGCCACGACGAGATCGCCGCCCGGCTGCGTGACGAGGCGGGCGCGCCGGCGCCCGAGCGGCTGCGCGCCGACGTGATGCTGCGCGTGCGGGCCGAGCCGCGCCCGCGCCGGATCCGGCCCCGGCGCAGGCCGTGGAGCTCACTCGGGACGATCGCCGCGGCAGCGTGCGTGCTCGCAGCGCTCGTGTTCGGGCTGAGTCACGTCAACCTCACGGGCGGCGGATCGGCTGCGTCCGGCGGGGGAAGCGCCGCCGCGAGCGCCGGAGCCGAGCTCGGTGCCGCCGCAGGCGGCGCGACGCGGGCGCCGAAACCGTCAGCGGCGCCTGACGGGGTGAAGACCACCGGATCCCATGGGGAGGCGTTCTTGCGCACAGCGAGGGCCCACAAGGCTCACGATCACGCGCTTGCGCAGTTCGCCGTGCCGTTGGCGCTCTCAAACGCAACCAGGTCGGCCTACCTCCCGGCACCGCTCGCGCGTGCGCTGCGGTCGCTCGAGCTCGACCGCCACGCACGCGGCGGTCACTGAGCCTGCGCGACCGCCTCTGAGACCGCCGCGGCGACGTCGGCGACGGCGACCGAGCGCTGCTCGCGGCCGCGCCTGACCTGCACGTCGGCCGTGCCCTCGGACGCCGTGCGCTTGCCGACGGTGACCCGCGCCGGCATGCCGATCAGCTCGGCGTCGGCGAAGCGCGAGCCGGGGCTGGCCGAGCGGTCGTCGAAGAGCACCGTCAACCCGGCCTCCTCGAGCTCGGCCTGGATGTCGCGCGCGATCGGGAACTGAGGATCGTCCGCGCCGCCGATCACGACCATGTGCACGTGGAACGGCGCCAGGCTGGCCGGCCACATGATCCCCTTCTCGTCGTGATGCTGCTCGACCACGGCCGCCGAGACCCGGGCGGGGCCGATGCCGTATGAGCCCATCTCGATCGGATGCTCCTTGCCGGCCTCGTCCAGGTAGGTCGCGTTCAGCGGCACCGAGTAGCGCGTCCCCAGCTTGAAGATGTGTCCGACCTCGATCGCCGGCTCGATGTGCAGCGTGCCGGTGCCGCACACCGGGCAGATGTCGCCCTCGGCCACCTCGCGCAGGTCGGCGAACTCGGCCTGATAGTCGCGGCCCGCCTCGACGCCGCGCAGGTGCCAGCCGGTGCGGTTTGCGCCGCCCACGAACTGGCCGTCGCGCAGCGACTCGTCGGCGATGATGCGGACGTCGGTGCCCGCCGGTCCGATCGAGCCCGGATCGGCCCCGAACGCTGCGCGGATCTCGTCCGGCTGCGCGGGCCGGAACGCGCCGACCACCCTCTCGGCCTTCATCTCGTGCAGGCGGTGATCGCCGCGGACGAGCGCGAGCACCACCTTGCCGTCGACCACGATCGGCATCGCCTTCGCCGTCGCCGCCGGATCGACACCCAGGAACTCCGCCAGCCCCTCGATCGTCGTCGCGCCGGGCGTCTCGACCTCCTCCGGCGCATCCAGACGCTCCGGGAACTGCGGCGCCCGCGGCGTCGAGCGCCCCACCTCGACGTTGGCGGCGTAGTCGCAGTTGGAGCACCGCACCAGCTCGGCCTCGCCGTTCGGGCTCGGGGCGACGAACTCCTCGCCGCCGTACCCGCCCATCATGCCGACGTCCGCCTCGACGGGCCAGGCCTCGAGGCCGCAGCGATCGAAGATGCGGATGTAGACGTCGCGGTGCTTGGCGTAGGACTCCTCGAGGCCGGCCCGGTCGCGGTCGAAGCTGTAGGAGTCCTTCATGATGAACTCGCGCGTGCGCAGGATCCCGCCCCGCGGCCGCGGCTCGTCGCGCTCCTTCGTCTGCTGGTGGTACCAGATCTGCGGCAGCTCGCGGTACGAGCGGATGTCCCGCGCGGCGTGATAGGTGACGCACTCCTCGTGCGTGATCGCAAGGACATACCGCTTGTCGCCGTAGCCCTCCGTCTTGAAGAGCACGTCGATGTCGTAGCGGTTCGTCGCCTCCCAGAGCTCGGCCGGCTGGAGGACGGGCATCAGCATCTCGAGCCCGATCGTGTCCATCTCGTCGCGGATCACCTGCATCGTGTTTCGCAGCACCTTCCAGCCCAGCGGCAGGTAGGTGTAGAGCCCCGAGCCGAGCTGGCGCACGAACCCGCCCCGGACGAGCAGCTTGTGGCTGATCGCCTCCGCGTCGGCCGGGTCGTCCTTGAGCGTCGGGATCAGGAAGCGGGAGGCATCGATGCTGCCGCTCACCTGGCGGCGGCCTTGGCGCGCTGACGCGGCGGCGGCAGGTGGATCGGGCGGCCGAGCGACATGAGCGCGGCCTCCTTGAGCGCCTCCGCGAGCGTCGGGTGGGCCGCCATCGAGTCGGCCAGGGTGTCGATGGTCGACTCGGCCGCGATGCCGACGACGCCGGCGTTCACGAGCTCCGTGGCCTGCGGGCCGACGATCACGATGCCGAGCAGCTCGCCGTAGCGGGTCTCGGAGATCGTCTTCGCGAAGCCGGCCTTCTCGCCGTACATCTGCGCCCGCGCCGAGGCTGCGAACGGGAAACGGCCGATGATGACGTCGTCGCCGTGCTGCTCGCGGGCCTGGGCCTCGGTGAGGCCCACCGCGGCCACCTCGGGGTCGGTGTAGACGCAGCGCGGGACGGCCGAGTAGTCCATCTCGGCCTCGTGGCCGAGCGCGTTCTCGGCCGCCACCTCGCCTTCGCGGAACGACGTGTGGGCGAGCTGGTAGACGCCGGCGACATCGCCGGCGGCGTAGATGTGGCCCACATTCGTGCGCATGTGCCGGTCGGCGATCACGCCCCGGCGGGGATCGAAGTCGACGCCCGCCTTCTCGAGGCCGATGCCGCTCGTGCTCGCGCCGCGGCCGGTCGCGACGAGCACCAGGTCGGCCTCGACCTCGCCGGGCTTGCCGTCGGCGCCCTCGTAGCGCAGCGTCACGCCCTCGCCGGACTCGGCGACCTCGGTCGCGCGCGCGCCCAGGTGGGCCGTGATGCCGCGGCGCTTGAACGCGCGCTCGAGCTCCTTCGACGCGTCCGCGTCCTCCATCGGGATCAGGTGCTCGAGCATCTCGACGATCGTGACCTCGGTGCCGAAGTGGCGGAAGATCGAGGCGAACTCGACGCCGATCACGCCGCCGCCCAGGATCACCAGCCGCTTGGGCACCTCGTCGATCGCGAGCAGGCCGGTCGAGTCGACGCACTTCGGCCCGTCGATGCCCTTCACGGGCGGGCGCAGCGGGTGCGAGCCGGTGGCGATGACGGCCGAGCGAAACGTCACGTCCTCCCCGCCCTCGACCGCGATCGTGTTCGGCCCGGTGAACTCGCCGCGGCCGTTGACGATCGTTATGCCGTTGGCCTTGACGACGCCCGTGATGCCGTTCACGAGCCCGTCGACGATGCCGGTCTTGTTCTGCTGCGCCTGGCCGAAGTCGAGCTCGGCGCCCGACACGCGCACGCCGATCTGCTCGAACACCTCGCGCGTCTCCTTGAGCGCGTGCGCGGTCTGCACCCACGTCTTGGTGGGGATGCAGCCGACCGTGATGCAGGTGCCCCCCACTCGCGCCTGCTCGATCAGGACAACGTTCGCCCCCAGCTGGGCCGCCCGGATCGCGGCCGGATACCCGCCCGGCCCGCCGCCCAGGACGGCAACGTCACACTCCATCGACTCGCTCCTCGCGCTCGCTCTCCCGGTACGGCCGGGATCCTAGTTCAGCCCGGCTTCGCGAACGCGGGGTCGTCCCGGATCGAGTCCAGGTCGGAGTCGCCCGCGGCCCACTCGGCCGCCCGCGGCTCGCTGGCGACGGCGATCGCCAGGTGATCGAGCGCCCGCTCGCGCCGCCCGGCGAGCGCGTGGTAGCAGGCGAGCTGGTAGTTCAGCTGGCCCGAATCGGGCCACTCCGCCAGCCCTTCCGAGGCGATCTCGACGGCGCGGTCGTAGTCGCCTGCCTTGTACGGCGCCTCGGCGGCGAACCAGTACTCGAACGGCGAGGTCGGGAGCGGCGAGTCGGCCGGACCGCCCACCACCAGCACCGTCGTCCCGTCGGCCGTGGCGACCGCGCCCCTCTTCGCAGTCACGTCGGGCACGAACACCATCGTCCCCGCCGGCGCGTCGATCGTCTCGTCCCCGACGGTGAATTCGGCGTGGCCGCAGAACACGAGGTACAGCTCCTCCTGCCGCCCGGAGCCGGCGCCCTCATGGTGGTGCTCGACCACCTGGTCGCCCGCCTTCGCCGCGGTGTACGCGTTGATCCCGAAGGCGCGCACGCCCAGCCGGCGCCGGATCGGCCGGTACTCGCCGCCGGCGACCTCGATGCGGTCGAGATCGTCGATATGGGCGACGCGGAACGCGTCGGTCACGCGCCCACCTGCTCGCCCGCCTCACCGATCCAGGCGATCGTCGAGCCCGGGAAGTACTCGACGCCCGGCGTGCCCACCACCTCGATCAGCACGCCGTCGGCCTCGGCCTCGACCTCCTGGGTGACCTTGTCGGTGTCGAGCTCGTAGAGCGGGTCGCCGCGGCGCACCGTCTCGCCCGGCTCCACCAGGAACCGGATCAGCACCGCCGAAGCCGCCTCTTCGCCGAGGCTCGGGACCGTGACCGCCGTCGCCATCTCGCGCGCAGCCTAGCGCCTCGCACGGGCTAAGGTTCGGGGCATGGCGAAGCCCGCCGAGACCCAGTCCTCGGTGCTGGAAGACCGCGAGCACGCGCTCTCGCTCTTCCGGCAGATGGCGCTCATCCGCCGGTTCGAGGAGCGCACCGAAGAGCAGTACACCCGCGCCCGCATCGGCGGGTACTGCCACCTTGCCATCGGCGAGGAGGCCTCGTCGGTGGGCTCGATCGACGCATTGGAGCCCGGTGACGCCCTCTACGCGAGCTACCGCGACCACGCCACCGCGCTCGCGGTGGGAAGCCCGGCCGCGGCGGTGATGGCCGAGCTCTTCGGCAAGGACTCCGGCGCCGCTCACGGCCGCGGCGGCTCGATGCACCTGCTCGACGTCCAGCGCCACTTCTACGGCGGCTGGGGCATCGTCGGCGCCCACCTGCCGATCGCGAACGGCACAGCCCTGGCGATGACCTATCGCGATCTGCCCTCGGCGGTGCTGTGCCAGTTCGGCGACGGCGCCATGGCGACCGGGTCGTTCCACGAGGCGCTCAACCTGGCTGCGCTGTGGGGCCTTCCGATCGTGTTCCAGGCGATCAACAACCAGTACGGCATGGGCACGTCGGTCGCGCAGTCGAATGCGGAGCCCGACCTGTGGAAGCACGCGGCGGCCTACCGCATGCACGGCGAGCAGGTCGACGGAAACGACGTCCTCGCCGTCCGCGAGGCCGCCGACCGGCTGCTGCGCCAGGCGCGGGAGGAGCGCAAGCCCGCGTTGCTCGAGACGATCACCTACCGCTATCGCGGCCACTCGGTCGCCGACGCGGGCAAGGTCTACCGCACGGCCGAGGAGGTGCGCTCGTGGCGCGAGCGCGACCCGATCACACGCTACGGCCTCCTGCTCGGCGAGCGCGGGATCGCGACGGGCGCCGACCTCGACGCGATCTGGCAGGACGTCTCGGCCGTCGTCAAGGACGCGATCGAGCGCGCCCTGACCGCGTCCTACCCCCCGCGCGACAGCCTGTACGACCACCTCTACGGCGATCCGAGCTCGCCCGAGCAGTTCTCGCGGATGTCCGCGGGCGCGCCGTTCGGCGAGCGCGGAGAGGGGCAGACATGGCCGACGTGACCTACCGCGAGGCCCTGCGCCTCGCGCTCGACGAAGAGCTCGGCCGCGACCCCGACGTCTTCCTGATGGGCGAGGAGATCGGCCGCTTCGAGGGCTCCTACAAGGTCACCGCCGGCCTGTGGCAGAAGTACGGCCCGGTGCGGGTGCGCGAGACGCCCATCTCGGAGGAGGGCTTCGTCGGGGCGGGGATCGGCGCGGCCATGATGGGGCTGCGGCCGGTGATCGAGATCATGACGATCAACTTCATCCTCGTCGCGATGGATCAGGTCATCAACCATGCGGCGAAGATCCGGTACATGTTCGGCGGCAAGGTCGGCGTGCCGCTCGTGATCCGCACCCCGGGTGGCGCCGGCGCCCAGCTGACCGCCCAGCACTCGCAGTCGCTCGAAGCCTGGTTCGCCGGCTGCCCGGGCCTGAAGGTGGTCGCCCCGGCGACCCCGGCAGATGCCTACGGGATGCTGAAGACGGCGATCCGCGACGACGACCCGGTGCTCTTCTGCGAGAACCTCGTCCTCTACAACCTGACGGGGCCGCTGCCCGAGGACGGCGACGGCGCCATCCCACTCGGACGCGCCGCCGTCGCCCGCGAGGGCACCGACCTCACCCTGGTCGCGCACTCCTACACCGTCCAGCGCGCCCTGCGCGTCGCCGATCGCCTGGCCCACGACGGGATCTCGGTCGAGGTGATCGACCTGCGCTCGCTGCGCCCGCTCGACGTCGACACGGTCGCCGACTCGGTGCGCAAGACGAACCGCGTGCTGGTCGCCGAGGAGGGCTGGTCGACCTACGGCGTCGGCGCCGAGCTGGCCGCGCGGCTGCAGAGGGTCTGCTTCGACGACCTCGACGCGCCGGTCGAGCGGGTCGGCCAGGCCGAGGTGCCCATGCCGTACTCCAAGCCGCTCGAGCTCGCGGCGCTGCCGCTCGAGTCCAAGATCGAGGCCGCCGCGCGCTCGCTGCTGGCCGAGTGCGGCCTGTAAGGTTCGCCCATGTCGGAAGAGCTCACCATGCCCCGCCTGTCCGACACGATGGAGCAGGGCACGATCGGGCGCTGGCTGAAGCGTGAGGGCGAGAGCTTCCACGAGGGCGACGTCATCGCCGAGATCGAGACCGACAAGGCCACGATGGACTTCCAGGCGTACGAGGACGGCACGATGCTGAAGATCCTCGTCGGCGACGGCGAAACGGCGGCGCTCGGCGCCCCAATCGCGATCGTCGGCGCCGAGGGCGAGGAGGTGCCCGCCGCCGAGGCGCCGGCGAAGGCCCCGGCGGCCGCGAGCAACGGCGGTAACGGCTCCGGCGGCGACGCCCCCACGGTCGTCGTGCCCCCGCCGGCCCCGGCCCAGGCCGCTCCTCACGGCGACGGCGGCGCGCTTCGCGCCAGCCCGATCGCGCGCCGGATGGCCGACGCCGCCGGCCTCGACCTGCGCAGCCTGGCCGGCACGGGCACGGGCCCGGACGGCCGGATCGTGAAGGCCGATGTCGAGCGCGCGCTCGCAGGCGGCGCCCCGGCGGAGGCGGCCGCGCCCGCGGCAGCCGGCTCGGCTCAGGCGACGCCGGCCGCGCCCCCGGCGCACGACGAGGTGCGTGAGCTCACGCCGATGCTGAAGGCCGTCGCGCGGCGCATGGCCGACTCGAAGGCCACGGTCCCCCACTTCTACGTCACATCCGAGATCGACATGACCAGGGCGTTTGCGCTTCGCGCCGAGCTGAACGCCGCGCTGGCCGACTCGGGCGAGAAGGTGAGCGTGAACGACCTGATCGTGCGCGCCGGCGCACAGGCGCTCGCGCTGCACCCCCAGGCTCACCGTTCCTATGTCGACGGCCGCCACGTCTACCACGCCCACGTGAACGTCGGCATCGCGGTCGCGCTCGACGACGGCCTGATCGTCCCGGTCCTGCGCGAGGCCGACCTGAAGGGCGTGCGCCAGATCTCGGCCGAGACTCGCGACCTGGTCGCGCGCGCCCGCACCGGCAAGCTGCGCCAGGCCGAGATCGAGGGCGGGACGTTCACCGTCTCGAACCTCGGCATGTTCGACGTCGCCGCCTTCTCGGCGATCATCAACCCGCCCGAATCGACCATCCTGGCGGTCTCGAGCGCGGTCGAGCGCGCGGTCTACGAAAACGGCGTCGCCGTTCCTCGTCAGATCATGTCCGTCACGCTCTCATGCGACCATCGCGCCTGCTCGGGCGCCGACGGCGCCAAGCTGCTGCAGACCGTCAAGCGCCACCTCGAGGCCCCGACGCTGCTGCTCGCATGACCACGAACCGGCACGTACACTCGGGCTGATGCAGCTGACCGACGTCATGGCGACGAACGTGGTGACGGTGGCGCCCGACACGAAGCTCGGCGACGCCGCCCGCCGCATGGTCGAGGCGGATGTCGGCGCGGCGATGGTGCTCGACGGCTCCGGCGAGATGGTCGGCGTGATCACCGAGCGCGACCTGATGCGCTCGGTCAGCGACGCCACCGACCCGGCGACGCCCGTGCAGGACCGCATGACGCGGCACGTTCTCACGGCCGCGCCCGATACAGGCATCCCCGAGGCGATGGCGCTCATGGTGGACGGGCATTTCCGCCACCTGCCCGTCGTGAACGAGGAAGGGCATGTCGTCGGCGTCATCTCGATGCGCGATCTGATGGCCTACACGTCGCTTCGGCTGCGGGGCGGCAGCCTCGGCCACGACGACGACCTCGATCCGGCCGAGGTCATCGCGACGATCTTCCGCATGCGCACCGGCGCCGCCTGAGCAACCCGGAGCCTGGGGCCTGGCCCCGCTTCGTGGGGCCAGGCCCCGCTTGCGGTGCGCTCGATCAGGCCTCGGCGACGACGTCGAGCTGATACCAGGTGCCCGGCTTCCCGCCGATCTCGGCCGGATCCGCCGGGCCGACCGGGACGAACCCGGCCCTTTCCAGCACCTTCTGCGACGCGACATTCGCGAGGTTTGTCGCCGCCCTGAGCGTGCGCAGCCGGTATCGCGTCGCCGCCAGCCGGCACAGCTCCTTGACGTTCGCGGTCGCGACGCCGCGGCCGGCGACGTGCTGGGCAACCCGGTATCCGAGGTTCGCAGCGCCGTCACCGACGAAGTACAGGTTGAACCGGCCCAGGACACAGCCGTCCTCGGCGACGAGCACGTGGTAGACGCCGATGCCCGCCTCCTGCTCGGCGAGCAGGGCGCGGTGCTGCTCGGCGAAACGCTCGAAGAACTCGTCGCCGCGGTCAGAGATGAAGCCGGCGAAGTAGGCGCGGTTCGCGAGCTCGAAGGCGAGCACCGCCGCGGCATGGTCTGCCCGCAGGAGCTCCAGCTCGGCCACCGCCCGAGACCCGCTCGTCGCCTAGATCTGCCAGGCGCCGCCGCGGAGCACGGGCACGCGCTCGCCGGAGGCCGTGATGCCGGTGACCTCGACCTCGGGTGAGCCGATCATGAAGTCGACGTGCACTTCGCTGCGGTTGATGCGCGGGCGATCCTCCTCGGCGACGGCCCAGTCGAAGCCCTGGCCGAGGGCGATGTGGCTGGCCGCGTTCTCGTCGAGCAGCGTGTCGTAGAAGACCGTGTCGAGCGGCCCGATCCGGCCGCCGCCGTCGACCAGGGCGAGCTCGCCCAGCCGGCCGGCGCCCTCGTCGCGCTCGGCATACGCCTGGAGCACGCCGCCGTTCTCGGCCGCTTCGATCGACGTCACCCGCCCGCCCTCGAAGCGCACCTCGAAATCGCGCACGATCGTGCCGGAGAGCTCGCGCGGCTTGGTCGAGCGCACGACGCCGTCGACCCGCTGGGGATCCGGCGACGTGAAGACCTCCTCGGTGGGCAGGTTCGCCCGGTGGGGCAGGCCCCACGCGGTCGACATGCCGCCGCCGTTCCAGGTCGAGCCGGGCAGCAGTCCGACGCGCAGATCGGTGCCGGGCCCTTCGAGGTGAATGACGTCGAAGCGGCGCCCGTTCAGCGCGTCGCACGCCCGCTTCAGCTGGTCGATGCGCTCCGACCAGGCCGCGACCGGGTCGTCCGCGTCGAGGCGGCACACGACCTCGATCTGGCCCCAGAGCTTCTCGAGCGCCGCGTCGGGGTCGAGGTCCGGATGCACGAGCTTCGCCCAGCCGGGCGTCGGGCATGGCACGATCGTCCAGTTGTTGCGCGCCGCGGTCATGTTCTCGAGCGACTGCATCCGCCCCGGCGGCCGGTCGAGCCCGATTCGGGCCGGGTCGATGCCGTCCAGGATCCCGGGCTCCGTCGGGCCCGAGAGCGCGATCTGCGCGCCCTTGTGGATGCCATGCTGGCGCACCATCTCGGGGATCCACTCCGGCTCGTATCCGAGCGCGTCGTCGGCGCCGTGAACCAGGCGCGCCCGCTGCACGTAGGGATCGCGGTAGATCATGTCGACGTACACCGCACCGGCCTCGTACACGCGCTCGACGATCCGGCGGGCGAGCGCCTCCTGCCCCAGCGCCGCAATCACCATCACGCGCTGCCCCGGCTGGACGTTTGCGCCGAACCCGACTGCAAGCTCGGCCATCCTGTCCAACCTGGCGGAATCCACGGATGCACTCTAACCTCGCTGCCATACTTCGGCCGCACATGCCCACGCACACGCTTGCCCGCGGCGTTGCCCTGGCCGGCCTCGCTGCCGCCTCGGCAACCGCGGCCCACGGCGGCGGCGCCGCCGTCTCGAACCCCGCATGGGCGGTTCCGGCGCTGGTGGCGGCCGCCATCGGCGTCGCCGCCCTGACGAGGCTCACGGCCGCCGCCGAGCACGCGCGGGCCGCGGCGGCGCGGCCGCTCGCCGGCGCCTCGGCCGCGGTGCCGGTGCCGCTCGGACTGCCGGCGACCGTCGCCATCATGCTCTGCGCCCAGGGCTGCGCCCACGTGGCGCTGATCGCAGCGGGCGCGCCGGCCCACTCGGGCCAGCTCGGCGCGCTCGCGCTGCACACCGGCCTCGCGGTGCTCGGAGCCGCCGCGGTGTGGGCGGCCGATCGCGCCCTCGGCGCCGCGCTGCGCGATCTCGGCGCCGCCATCGTGGCCGCGGTCGAGCTCCTGCTCGCCGGCCCGCGCACCGGCCGCACCGCGGCCCCGGCTCTGCCGGGGAGCCGGCCGCACCGCCGCACCCGGCTCGGCCGCGCGCCGCCCGCCACCGCCTGACCCGACGCCCGCTCCGGCATCCGCGCCGGAGCCGATCAGGAGGTGTGACGCCCAACATGCGCGCCTGCGCGCTCGCGATCTCGGTGCTGCTCCTGGCCGCCGCCTTCCCGGCGACGGCCCAGGCGCACGCCAGCCTGCTCCGCGCCGATCCGGCGGCGGGGAGCGTCGTCGCGCACGCGCCCGCGCAGATCGTGCTGCACTTCGACGAGCCGGTCGAGGATGCCGGCACGACGGTCGTCTCGAGCAGCGGCGCCTCTGTGCTCGGCTCGCGCGCCCACCCCGCTCCGCACGACGGGCGCGCGCTCATCGTTCCGCTCAAGCCGGGGCTCGGG
>DASXZF010000173.1:0-11692 GCA_036502065.1 Gaiellales bacterium | reverse complement strand
ACGGCGACCGCGTCTACGACATGTACGGCAACGGCAGCCACGCCTTCCTGGTCGCGGCACACACCGCCGCGCTGGCGCCGACGTGGCGCTGGGACTCGCTGGCCTTCGCCTACGTCCATCGCGGCGGTGCGGTGGTGGTGCACGACGTCATCGACGGCGCCACGGCGGTGGTGCCGCGCGGATGCGGCATCCGCCGGCCGGCCGCGATCGCGTTTACGCCCTACGGCGGACTGCTGGCGATCGCCGACCGGGCCGGCCGAGTGCGCGTGGTCGACACGCTCCACCACGACCGCGGCGTCTGCCTGGGCGACGGCGGCCCGGGCGTGCCGAAGATCGCCTGGCTCGACCCGCGCTCGCTCGTGGCCGGATACGGAACGGCGATCACCCGCTACGTCGTCGGGCTCGCGGGCGGCGCGGACGTGACGCAGGTGCCCGGCCGGGTGGCCGGCATCGCCGCGGCTCCGGGCGGTCGCCGCATCGCGCTCGCGCTGCGGGCCGCCGACGGCAGCGTGCGGGTCGTCGAGGCGCGCACGCCCCGGTTCAGCGAGGCCTCGCACCCGCTCCAGGTCTACCGCGTGCTGCTCGCCATGGGCCGGGTCGACGGCCCGGTCGCGCTCACCTGGCAGTGACCGTCAGGCGTGGAAGGTGACGCCGCGCGTCAGCGCGACGAGGATCGATGCCTTCAGCTTGCTGGCGTGCGTGCCGGCGTCGGCCCACCAGCCCGGCAGCACGTCGAAGGCCATCTCGCCCCGCTCGATGTAGGCGTTGTTCACGTCGGTGATCTCGAGCTCTCCGCGCTCCGACGGCGCCAGGCCCGCGACGACGTCGAACACGTGCCCGTCGTACATGTAGCAGCCGGTGACGGCCAGGTCGCTCTTGGGCAGGCGCGGCTTCTCCTCGATCGCGCTCACACGGTCGCCGTCGACGCTCGCGACGCCGAAGCGGCGGGCGTCCTCGACCTGCTTCAGCAGGATGCGGGCGCCCTCCGGCCGGCGCCGGAAGGCCTCGATGTAGGGCGTGAGGTCGTCCTGGTAGACCTGATCGCCCAGGATCACGACCAGCGGCCCCTCGCCCACCTCCGCCCGTGCGTGGGCGAGCGCATCTGCGATCCCGCCCTCGCCGTCCTGGTGGGCGTAGGCGATGGTGACGCCGAGCGCCGAGCCGTCGCCGAGCAGCGCCTCGATCTGGTCGCCGTGGCGGCCGACGACGACCACGAGGTCGGTGACGCCCGCCCGGGCCAGGCTATGGATCGGGAAGTGGATCATCGGCTCGTCGAACAGGTCGAGGACGTGCTTGTTCACGACCGTCGTCATCGGCCCCAGGCGCGTGCCCAGGCCCCCAGCCAGCACGACTCCCTTCACCCGTCCTCCTCCAGATAGCGGCGCACCGAGTCGTGCCAGTCTGCCAGAGGCACGCCGAGCGCGCGCGCCCGGCCGAGGTCGAGCACGCTCGACGCGGGCCGGGGCGCCGGGGCGGCGAGCTCGGCCGAGCTGATGCGCTGCACCGGATGGCCGACGACGAGCTCGGCCAGGTCGGCCCAGCTACACGGCTCACCCGCCCCGGTGACGTGCACGATCCCGGTCGTCCCGGCGCGGAGGAGATGCACAAGCGCCGCGGCCAGATCGTCGGCCCAGGTGGGGCGGCCGCGCTGGTCGTCGACCACCCGCAGCGGCCGGCCGGCGCGCTCGGCTGCGGCGATCGAGCGGATGAAGTTGCGGCCCTCGCCGTAGACCCAGGCCGTGCGCACCACGAGGTTGCCCGGGTGCGCGAGCACCGCCCGCTCGGCCGCGAGCTTGGAACGGCCGTAGGCCGACAGCGGCCCCGTCGGATCGTCCTCGGTGTAGGCGCGCGTCGCCCGCCCGTCGAAGACGTAGTCGCTCGAGAGCAGGATCACGCGGGCGCCGGTGGCCGCGACGTGCTCCGACCCGATCGCGTTCACGGCGTGCGCGCGCTCCGGGTCGCGCTCGCAGCCGTCGACGTCGGTCATCGCCGCCGCGTGGACGACGACGTCGCCTGGCGCAAACGCCGCGCGCACCGCCGCGGCATCGCATACGTCGAGATCGGCGTGGCCGAGGAAGGTCGCACCGGGCAGGCGCGCGCGCAGCGCACGGCCGACCTGGCCGCCTGCGCCGGTTACGAGAAGGCGGGGATCAGATCCCACTGCAGGTGCGGATTCTCGGCGTCGCGCTCGCTGACGAGCGGCCGGCCGTCGAGCTGCCACTCGATGGCGAGGGTGGGATCGTCCCAGGCGACGCCCTGCTCGTCGGCGGGGTCGTACTCACGCGTCACCCAGTAGATCAGGTCGATGCGGGTCAGTGCCAGGTAGCCGTGGGCGACGCCGGAAGGCACGTAGACCGCCGTCGGCCGGTCGCCGTCGAGGACGAACGAATGCGTGACGGGCGTGCCCTCGCCCCGGCGCAGGTCGGCCAGCCCGACCTGGGCGCGGCCGGCCACGAGGTACCACAGGTCGGCCTGGTGCCGGTGGTAGTGCAGGCCGCGCAGGACGCCGGCCTCGGAGCGCGAGTGGTTGGACTGCGCCATCGGCTCGGGAACGGCGGTGCTTCGGAACACCTCGACGAACCGCCCGCGCGCGTCGGCGTGCACCTGCGGGCGCCAGATGCTGACGCCCGGGATCGGGCTTGGCACGACCTCAGTCGGCATACAGGCGCTCCGCGTCGGGCACGAGCGTGCCCCACCAGTCGGCGTGGTCGCGATACCAGGCGACCGTCGCGGCGACCGCATCGTCGAGGCCGTAGGCCGCCCTCCAGCCGAGCGCGGCGATGCGCTCGACGCTCACGGCGTAGCGGCGATCGTGCTGGGGGCGGTCGTACTCGCTCAGGTAGACCGCGTCGGCATCCGCACCGGCGGCCGCGGCCACCATCCGCGCGATGTCGACGTTGGGCACGCCCTCGGCCGCCGGCCCCAGGTTGTAGACGCTCCCCCGCTCGCCCCGCTCGAGCAGCACGCGCAGGCCGGCCACGGCGTCGTCGACGAACATCCAGTCGCGCACCTGCCGGCCGTCGCCCCACACCGGCAGGCGCTCGCCGCGCAGCGCGCGGGTCGCCCAGCGGGGGATGGCCTTCTCGGGGTGCTGCCACGGGCCGATGCAGTTCGTCGGCCGCGCCACGACCAGATCGAGCCGGTCGGCGTAGGTGCGCGCCAGGTCGTCGGCAACCGCCTTGGAACGGGCGTACGCACTCGTGGCGAGGCCCTCTCCGGGCAGCTTCTGGTCCTCGCCGAACGGCGCGGCAGGACAGGGGCCGTAGACCTCGTCGGTCGAGATGTGGACGACCCGCCCCGTCCCCGCCGCGACCGCGGCGTCGAGCACCCGGCGGGTGCCCTCGACGTTGGTGTCGAAGAAGACGGTGGCCTCGCCCTCGCTGCGGGTGACGTGGGTCTCGGCGGCGAAGTGCACGATCTGGGCCGGTCGCTCGGCCCGAAGGAGCGCTGCGAGCTCCGGCGCCGACACGTCCATCCGCACCGTCTCGACCAGGCCCGGCGCGACGCCGGCGAGCCGGCGCTCGTCGCCGGCATAGGTGTCGGCGTCGACGTTCAGCACGGCGATCCCGTCGGCCGTGAGCGCACGGACGAACGCCGAGCCGATGAAGCCCAGCCCGCCCGTGACCACGACGCGCCCGCTCACGCTGCCTCTCCCCGACCGCTGTTGTGCTCGGCCGCGGCCTCCTCGACCGCCGGCTCGGCGTAGGGGTGCAGGGCGGCGTGGGCGTGGGCGCGAAAGCGGGCGGCGTCGCCCGCGTCGTAGCCGCGCAGGACTCGGGCGAGCCCCGCCCGGACGAGGAACGTGGCGGCGGTCAGCGCCTGCACCGCCCGCTCGCCGGCCGGCCCGTGGTGCTTGCGAGCGTAGATCCCGCGGCTGCGCGCGTGCTGGTAGACGCGCCGCTGCGGTATCGCCGCCGTCGAGGAGTTCTCGTGGTGCACGAGCCCGGCCCCGGGGAAGAACGCGATCTCCCAGCCGCGGTCGCGCAGGCGCCGGCACAGGTCGACGTCCTCGAGGTACATGTAGAAGCCCTCGTCCAGCCGGCCGGCGCCGTCGAAGGCGTCGCGGCGCACCATCATCGCGGCGCCGTGGATCCAGTCGACCCGGCGGATGTGCTCGCCCGCCGACATGATCCAGCCGGACCGCTGCAGGGTCACGGTCGTCAGGGCGACCCGGCCCGGCGTCGGGAAGTGGAACGCCGACGGCTGGACACGGCCGTCGGGGTGGCGCAGGCGCGGGCCGGCGGCTGCCACCGAGGCGTTCTGGTCCATGAAACGGCGCAGCCGGTCGATGCAGCCGGCGTCGAGGACGGTGTCGTCGTTCAGGATGAAGAGGTAGCGCCCCCGCGCGCGGGCGGCGACCAGGTTGTGGTTGGCGCCGAACCCCCGCCGCAGGCCGCCCGCGATCACCGTCGCGCCCGGATGCGATGCGGCCACGGCCGGCTCGATGCCAACGGCGTTATCGACGACGATCGTCTCGACGTCGGTCACGCCGGCGGCGGCGGGGATCGAGTCGAGGCAGGCCCGCAGGAGCGCGAGGTCGCCGCTGGAGACGATCGAGACGGTGACGTCGGGAGCGTCGGACATGGGCGGAGGATAGGCCGTGCGATCTGGGGACAGTCCCCACCGGCGGCGGGGACCGTCCCCGGTTCTCCGTGGTCCGTGCTGGAATACGCGCGTGGACGACTGCCTCTTCTGCCGCATCGTCGCCGGCGAGCTGCCCTCGACGCGGGTGCACGAGGACGATCGCGTCATCGCGATCATGGACATCTTCCCGGCCACCCGCGGCCACGTGCTCGTGATCCCGCGCGCGCACTCTCGCGACCTGCACGAGGTGGCCGAGTCTGACCTCGCCGCCGCGGCAAGCGCGGCCCGGCGCGTGGCGGGCCTCGCGGTGAGCGGCCTGCACGCCGACGGCGTCACGATCATGCAGTCGAACGGCGCGGCCGCGTGGCAGACCGTCTTCCACTACCACGTCCACGTCATTCCGCGCTACGAGGGCGATCCGCTCGTCCTGCCGTGGCGCCCCGGCGCGGCGCCCGCCGATCCGGCGGAGCTGCTCGATATAAGCCGGTCTTATTTTTCAGATTAGTCGGCCTTGGGTACCATGCCGTCTGTGAGTGACCTTCCGGGGCATGCGGACGTGCTCGTGATCGGCAGCGGTGGAGCCGGTCTGGCCGCCGCATGGGCGGCCGCGGGCGCGGGCGCCGACGTCGCGCTGGTCACGAAGGGATCGCGCGCGTCGTGCAACACCGGCATGGCCCACGGCGGCATCCAGGCGGCCGTCGGCCCCGAGGACTCGCCGCAGCGCCACGCCGAGGACGTGCTCAGCTCGTCGCACGGCACCGCCGACCCGGAGCTGGTCGGCATCCTCACCTCGGAGGCCCCCGACGCGATCGGGTGGCTCGAGTCGATCGGCGTCGAGTTCTCGCGCGACCACGGCGGCTATCGCCTCGCGCGGTGCGGCGGCTCGAGCGTGCCCCGGCTGCTGCAGGTCGGCGACCGCACCGGCCACGTGATCGCAAAGACGCTGCGGGCAGAGCTCGACCGCGCCGGCATCGCGATTCACGACCACACCGCCCTCGTCGGCCTCGAGCGCCCCAACGGCCACTTCACCGCGACGCTGCGCCAGGGCGAGGACATCCGCCCCCTCGACGCCGGCTCGGTCGTGCTCGCCGCCGGCGGGCGCTGCTATGCCGAGGCCCACGCGGCCGGCATCCTGACGACGAACCAGCCCGGCTCGACGGGTGAGACCACCGGATTTGCCCAGGCGCTCGGCGCCGAGGTGCGCGACTACGACGCGCTCCAGCACCACCCGACCGGCGGCGCATGGCCGCCTCCGCTGCAGGGCTTCTCGATTCCCGAGACCTGCCGCAGCTACGGCGCAACCCTGCTGAACGCGGCCGGCGAACGCTTCTGCGACGAGCTCGCCCCGCGGGACACGGTCGCCGAGGCGGTCGTGCGCGAGTGCGAGGAGGGCCGCGGCCTCGTCACGCCCGACGGCCGCCCGGCCGTTCACCTGGACACCACCCTGATCGACGAGGAGGTCGCGGCCGCCGTGATCCCGACGATGTTGCGGCGCTACCGCGCCGCGGGAGTCGACCCCCTGCGCGAGCCGATCCTGACCTACCCCGTGCTGCACTACCAGAACGGCGGTCTGCGCATCGACCGCGACGGCCAGACCACCGTTGCCGGCCTCTTCGCCGCGGGCGAGATCACCGGTGGCGTCCACGGCCGAAACCGGATGATGGGCAACTCGCTGCTCGACTGCGTCGTCTTCGGGCGCCGGGCCGGACGGGCGGCGGCCGGATGAGCACCGTCGCCGCCACCGACCTGCAGACCTCCGTCGAGGACGCCGCCGCGTACCTCTACGTGTGGGCGCTCAAGGACATCCCGCAGGACCTGCGCGATGCGCTGAAGGATGCGATGGAGCGCGAGACGCACAAGGTCGGAAAGCGCATCCTGGAGACGATCAACACCAACGTGTCGGTCGCCGACGGGAACGGCAACCTCGTCTGCCAGGACACCGGCATCGCCGTCTTCTACGTGCGCGTCGGCGAGCGCTTCCCGCTGCACCCGGTGCGGATCGAGGATGCCCTGCGCGAGGGCACCCGCCGCGCCACGCTCGAGCACCCGCTGCGCTCGAACACGGTGCACACGCTCACCCGCAAGGCCACCGGCGACAACACCGGGCACCGCATCCCCCACATCCACTGGGAGTTCGTGCCCGACTGGGACGGCCTCGACGTGAAGTGCGTCCCCAAGGGCTCCGGCTCCGAGAACATGAGCTTCCTGAAGATGCTCGTCCCGGCCGACGGCGTGAAGGCGATCAAGCGGTTCGTGCTCGACTCGATCGTCGGCGCCGGCGGCAAGCCCTGCCCGCCGGGGATCGTCGGCGTCGGCATCGGCGGGTCGGCCGACCTGGCCATGCACCTCGCCAAGGAGGCGATCGCCCGCCCGGTCGGCACGCACAACCCCGACCCGGACGTGGCCGCGCTCGAGGCCGACCTGTTCGACCTCCTGAACGCCACGGGCGTCGGCCCGATGGGCCTCGGCGGCGACACGACGGTGCTCTCGGTGCACGCCGAGCAGGCCCACACCCACATCACCCTGAACCCGGTGGCCGTGAACTACCAGTGCTGGGCGGCCCGCCGGGCCAGCGCCCATATCGCCGCGACCGGCGCCATCGAGTACGACCGGGAAGCCTAGATCTGATGGCCCACCACGAGATCGACTTCCCCACCGACGAGGCCGCCGTGCGCGCGCTGCACGCGGGCGACACCGTCACGATCCAGGGCGAGATCATCGGCATCCGCGATGCCACCCAGATCCGCATCTTCGACCAGGGCCAGGAGCCGCCGATCCCGCTGCGCGGGGCCGCGCTCCTGCACACGGCCCCGAACGTCCGCAAGCTGGCCGACGGCTCCTACGAGCCGATGTGCATCGGCACGACGACGTCGGCTCGGATGAGCCGCTTCACCGAGGGCCTCATCCGCGATCACGGCGCCCGGGCGATCATGGGCAAGGGCGGCCTGCTGCCCGAGGCGCTCGCGCCGCTGCGCGAGCACGGCGGCGTCTACCTCGCGATCGTCGGCGGCGCGGCCGCGCTCGAGACGACCCAGATCGAGGCCATCGCCCAGGTCGAGTGGGAGGACCTGATGCCCGAGTGCCTGTGGCGCTTCCGCGTCCGCGACTTCGGGCCGCTGATCGTGGGCATGGACAGCCACGGCGAGAGCCTCTACGAGAACGTCCAGGTCGAGGCCCGACGGCGCCTCGACGAGTCCATCTACGCGAGGTTATAGCCATGGTCGAGGAGTTCCTGGGACTGCCGATGCGCCCGCAGAAGCCGCGCGAGCGCGGATGGACGCACGTGATCGACAAGGGCATGAGCGTGCCCGAGGTGCAGGGTCTGCTCGATATCGCGGGCGACTACGTCGACATCGTCAAGATGGGCTGGGGCACGTCGTATGTGACCCGCAACCTGGGCGACAAGATCCGCACCTACCAGCAGGCGGGCATCCCCGTCATGTGCGGCGGCACGCTGCTCGAGGCGGCCATCGCCCGCGGCCGGGTCGAGGAGTTCAAGCGCTGGACGCACAGCTTCGGGTTCACGCACGTCGAGGTGTCCGACGGCACGATCCAGATCGAGCGCGACTCCAAGCTCGAGCTGATCTCGACGCTCGCCGAGGAGTTCGTCGTCCTGTCCGAGGTCGGCTCGAAGGACTCCGAGTGCGTGTTCGCCCCCTACCAGTGGGTGGCATGGATCAAGGAGGAGCTCGAGGCCGGCGCCGCCAAGGTGATCACCGAGGCCCGCGAGGGCGGCACGGCCGGCATCTTCCGCGGCAGCGGCGAGGTGCGCTCGGGCCTGATCGACGAGATCGTGCACGAGGTGCCGCTCGACAACCTGCTCTTCGAGGCTCCGCAGAAGGATCAGCAGGCCTGGTTCATCCGCCACCTCGGCCCCGAGGTCAACCTCGGCAACATCCCGCCGGAGGAGGTCATCCCGCTCGAGACGCTCCGGCTGGGACTGCGCTCCGACACCATGGCCGACCTCCTCCTCCGAGACCTGCCCGCACCCCACGCATGAGCGCCGTCCTGCCCATCTCCGCCGCCGAGGCCGCGAGCCTCGCCGACGAGTTCGAGTCGCGCCCGGCCGAGGACGTCCTGCGCTGGACGGCCGAGCGCTTCGGGCCGCGGGCCGTGCTCACCTGCTCGTGGCAGAAGCAGAGCTCCGTGCTCGTGCACATGCTGTCCGAGGTGGCGCCGCAGATGCGGGTGGTGGAGTTCGACACCGGACTGCTCTTCCCCGAGACCTACGAGACGCGTGAGCAGTTGATCGCCCGCTACCCGATCAAGTTCGAGCGCATCGAGCCGGAGCTGAGCGTCGCCCAGCAGGCCGACGCCCACGGCGATCGGCTGTGGGAGCGCGATCCGGACTCCTGCTGCGCCATGCGCAAGGTGGCACCGCTAGAGCAGGCGCTGCGGGGGATGGACGCGTGGGTCACGGGAATTCGCCGCGACCAGTCGACAACCCGCGAAAACGCACGCAAGATCGAGGTGGACGAGCGCCGCGGCGTGGTCAAGGTACAACCCCTGGCCGATTGGACAAGTCGCGACGTGTGGCGCTATATCTGGAGGCACGGCATTCCCTACAACACCCTGCACGACCACGGGTATCCGTCGATCGGGTGTGTGCCGTGCACGAGCTCGGTGAGCGGCACGCAGTCCGACGAGCGGGCCGGCCGCTGGCGCGGCACGGGCAAGATCGAGTGCGGCCTGCACGGCCGCTAACAGGTACTACTCAAGAGCAGCGCGAATTGGGTTTCTTCAGAAAGGACTGAGCAGCGTGCACGACAACACTCAAGGCTTCACCCTGTGGTTCACCGGTTTGTCCGGCTCCGGCAAGACGACCATCGCCCGCATCGTCGGGCCCGAGATCGAGCGGCGCGGCGTCCTGGTCGACCACCTCGACGGTGACGTCGTCCGTACGCACCTCAGCAAGGGCCTCGGCTTCTCGCGGGAGGACCGCGACGCGAACATCCTGCGGATCGGCTTCGTCTCGAAGCTCCTGACCCGGCACGGCGCCGGCGTCATCGTCGCCGCGATCTCGCCGTACGCCGAGACGCGCGGCCTCGTCCGCGACATGGTCGGCCAGGTCGGCAACTTCGTCGAGGTGTACGTCGCGACCTCGCTCGAGGAGTGCGCCCGCCGCGACGTCAAGGGCCTCTACGCCAAGGCGTTCTCCGGCGAGCTGAAGGAGTTCACCGGCGTCAGCGACCCGTACGAGGCGCCCGAGCATGCCGACGTCGTCGTCGAGACCGAGGGCCGCTCGCCCGAGGAGTCGGCCCAGTTCCTGCTGGCCGAGCTCGAGCGCCTGAACATCATCCCTCCCGTGCTCGAGGAGGCGGTTGCCTGATGTCGTCGCCGACCGCCGCGCGCAAGAGCGGCACCCTGATCGCACCGCACGGCGGCGAGCTCGTGAACCGCACCGTCACCGGTGACGACGCAGCCGCCCTGGCCGAGCAGGCCAAAGGGCTGCCGCGCGTCCACCTGTCCGAGAAGCAGACGGCCGACCTGGACATGATCGCCTCGGGGGCCCTGTCTCCGCTCACGGGCTTCATGGTTCAGGCCGACTACGACCGCGTCGTCGAGGACATGCACCTCGAAAGCGGCGTTCCGTGGGCGCTGCCGGTGACCCTGTCCGTCCCCGAGCGGCCGTCGGCAGACCGGCTGGCGCTCGAGGGCTACGAGGGCGAGCTGCTGGCCGTGATCGACGTCGCAGACGTCTTCGAGGCCGACCGCAGCGAGGAGGCCGCCAAGGTCTTCCGCACCACCGACGACGCGCATCCGGGCGTCGCGCAGGTGTACGCCGAGGGCCGTGTCCTCGTCGGCGGACCGATCACCGTGTTCAAGCGGCCCGAGTCCGCCTTCCCGGCGCTGCACAAGGACCCGGCCGACACCCGCGCGGCGTTCGCCGAGCGGGGCTGGAGCCGCGTCGTCGGGTTCCAGACACGCAACCCGGTGCACCGGGCGCACGAGTACATCCAGAAGTGCGCCCTGGAGACCGTCGACGGCCTCCTGCTGCATCCGCTCGTCGGCAAGACCAAGGGCGACGACGTCCCCGCCGAGGTGCGCGTCCGCTGCTACGAGGTGCTGCTCGAGAAGTACTACCCGGCCGATCGCACCATGCTCTCGGCCTTTCCGGCCGCGATGCGCTACGCCGGGCCGCGAGAGGCCGTGTGGCACGCAATCTGCCGCAAGAACTACGGCTGCTCGCACTTCATCGTCGGCCGCGACCACGCCGGCGTCGGCAGCTACTACGGCACGTATGACGCACACCTGATCTTCGACCAGTTCGAGCCGCACGAGCTCGACATCGAGCCGATGTTCTTCGACCACACGTTCTTCTGCCGGACGTGCGGCAACATGGCGTCGGCGAAGACCTGCCCGCACCCCTCGGAGGACCACGTGCACCTGTCGGGCACGAAGGTGCGCGAGATGCTCGGCGAGGGCATCGTGCCCCCGGTCGAGTTCAGCCGCCCCGAGGTGGCGCAGGTGCTGATCGCCGCGTACCGCGACTAGCGCGACATCGGGGGCGGGAGGGCCGAGCGCCGGCTCTCCCGCCCCCGCTTGCGTTCCCCACTATGCCGCTTAGACTGGTCGAGAATATGCGCGTGGGAGGAGGGATTCGATGACCGGTCTCGAGCTGATCGCCGCCGGCCTCGTGGTGGGGCTGCTCGTGGGCAGCACGGGGATGGGCGCGGGCTCGCTGATGGCGCCGCTGCTCATCAGCCTTTTCAGCGTCTCGGCGGTCGCCGCCGTCGGGACAGACCTGCTCTACTCCGCGGGCACGAAGCTCGTGGGCGGCGCGCGCCATCTCACGCTGCGCACCGTGAACGTCGAGCTTGCGCTGTGGATGGCGGCGGGCAGCGTGCCGGCCTCGGTGCTGGGCGTGATCGCCCTGAACCGGCTCGCGGCCTCGGAGGGCGCGGCGGTGCAGAGCGACATGAAGGTCGTGATCGGGATCGCGCTCATGCTGGTCGCGGTCACCGTCGCCGTGCGCACCTTCGTGACGATCCGCGGCCTGTGGGATGCGAGCACCCTGCCCGCCGACGGCGAGGTCAGCCGCAAGCAGCGCCACCTCGCGCTGGTCATCGGCGTCGTGTTCGGGTTCGTATTCGGGTTGACCTCGGTG
>DASXZF010000172.1:0-28437 GCA_036502065.1 Gaiellales bacterium | reverse complement strand
CCTTGCTGCGCTTGGCGAGCATCTCGGTGCGCTTGCGCTGGGCGCGCAGCTGCGCGGTCTGGCGGGCGACGCGGTCGTTCTCGACGACGCGGCACATCTCGCCGGCCGGCGGCGGCCGGTCGAAGCCCAGGATCTCGACGGGCACGCCCGGCCCGGCGTCCTTGACCCGCTTGCCGTTGTGGTCGTGGAGCGCCTTCACCTTGCCCCAGGCATCGCCTGCGACCACGGCGTCGCCGACCCGCAGCGTGCCGCGCTGCACGAGCATCGTCGCGACCGGGCCGCGGCCGACGTCGAGGCGCGACTCGATGATGACGCCGCTTGCGTCCGCGTCGGGGTTGGCCTTGAGCTCGAGCACGTCAGCCTGCAGCAGGATCGACTTCAGGAGCTCGTCGAGGTTCGTCCTGGCCTTGGCCGAGACATCCTCGAAGATCGTGTCCCCGCCCCACTCCGCCGGCTGCAGCCCCTGGGTGACGAGCTCGTTGCGGACGCGGTCGGGGTTCGCGTCGGGGCGGTCGATCTTGTTCACCGCGACCAGGATCGGCACGCCTGCGGCCTTCGCGTGATCGATGGCCTCGATCGTCTGCGGCATGACGCCGTCGTCCGCGGCGACGACGAGCACCGCGACATCGGTCACCTTCGCACCGCGGGCGCGCATGGCGGTGAACGCCTCGTGGCCCGGCGTGTCGAGGAACGTCACCTTGCGGCCGTCGCCGACATCGACCTGGTAGGCGCCGATGTGCTGGGTGATGCCGCCGGCCTCGGTGGTGACGACCGACGACTCGCGGATCGCGTCGAGCAGGGTCGTCTTGCCGTGGTCGACGTGGCCCATGATCGTGACCACGGGCGGCCGTGAGACGAGGGTCGCGGGATCGTCCTCGAAGACGACCTCTTCCTCTTCCTCGTCGTCGGTGTGCATGATCGTGATCTCGCGTTCGAGCTCGGTGCCGATCAGCTCGACGGCGTCGTCGGTCAGTGACACGGTCAGCGTCACCATCTCGCCGAGGCCCATCATCAGGGTGATGATCTTGGCGGGCGAGATGCCGAGCTTCTCGGCCAGATCCTTGACGGTGATGCCCGACGGGACCTTGACGGGCCCGGCGGGGACCTCGGCCTCGCGCTTCGGCTCGGCGCGCGGCGCGCCGCGCTCACGCCTCTGCGTGGGCTTGCGCCCGGCCTGCGCATCGATCACGACCCGGCGGCGGCCCTTGGGCGCAGCGCCACGCTGCGGCCGCGGCGCGCGGCCGGGCTGCGCCGCCGGCCGTTCCGGCTCGGGGGCAGCGGCCTTCGCGCCGAATGCGCGGCGGGCTTCTTCCGGATCTACGATTTCGTCAGCCATCTCTGCGGGTCAATCCTCCCATGCGGCCGGCGGCCGCTCAACTGCCACCAGGTCTTCCAGATCTGGCGGCATTGTCATCATGAATCGTAGCCTTCTCGGGATCGCGCCCCGCCTGCGCGCCTGCTCGGCACACTGGCGGCCGGGACACAGGTACACCCCACGCCCCGGCAGGCGCCGCTCCCGATCGATCACGAGCGCCCCGTCGGCGACGCCCAGCCTCACGAGCTCGCGCTGCGGCCGCCTCCGGCCGCAGCCGGCGCACTGCCGCACCGGAGCGCTCACCGCGACGGCGCGTGTCCCTCCTCGGCGGCGGCCAGAGCCACATGGGCCGGGACGCCGCAGTAGCGGCTGCCATCGAGAGCCTGGTTCGGGCAGCGCTTGCCCGACGAGGTGACCGCGATGCAGCGCCCGGGGAACTCGTCTTCCTCGCCGTCCGCACCCGTGTAGGGCGCGTCGGAGTCGTCGGCGTAGTACTCCGTCTCCGAGACGATGTCGATGCGCCAGCCGGTCAGACGATGAGCGAGGCGGGCGTTCAGGCCCTCCTTGCCGATCGCGAGCGAGAGCTCGCCGTCGGGGACGACCACGGTCGCCTGGCGGTTGTCGTCGTCGACGTACACCTCGCGCACCTTCGCCGGGGCGAGCGCCTTGGCGACGAACCGGGCCGGCTCGTCGTTCCAGGGGATGATGTCGATCTTCTCGCCGCGCAGCTCCGAGACCACCATGCGCACACGCGATCCGCGCGGGCCGACGCACGCGCCCACCGGGTCGACGCCCTGCACGCGCGACTCGACCGCGATCTTGGCCCGGTAGCCGGGCTCGCGGGCGACCGCGCGGATGTTGACGAGGCCGTCGGCGATCTCGGGCACCTCGAGCTCGAACAGCTGCCGGATCAGCTCGTCGGAGCGGCGCGAGAGCACGACCTGCGGGCCCTTGCCCTCGGCGCGCACCTCGATGATGACGGCCTTGATGCGGCTGCCCTGCTCGTAGCGCTCGCCGGGCACCTTCTCGGAGCCGGGGAGGATCGCCTCCATGCGGCCGAGGTCGACGAACGCGTAGCGGTGGTCGTCCTGCTGGACGATCCCGGTCACGATCTCGCCGACGCGGTCGGCGTACTCCTCGTACATCATCGAGCGCTCGGCCTCGTTGATGCGCTGGCGCAGCACCTGCTTGGCGGTCTGGCCGGCGATGCGGCTGAAGTTGTCCGGCGTCACGTCGACGAGCACGCCGTCGTTGAACCAGTCCCACTCGATCTCGGGCTCGGGCTCCTCGCTGACCTCCTCGGACAGCGGAGCGGTCGGATCGAGGTCGACGGGCGGCGCCTCGGCCAGCACATGGTGGTGGGGGTGCGCGTCGAGGTACTTCGTCCAGGCATCCTCGGTGACGGTCCACGCGGTGAAGTCGCCGGTGTCGCGGTCGAGGTCGACCCGCACCGGGTGACGCGCGTCGGGCATCTTGCGATAGGCCGCGAGCAGCGCGTCTTCGATCGCCGCCAGGAGCGTCCCCGGCTCGATCCCCTTCTCCTTCTCGACGAGCTTGACGCCCTCCAGGATTTCCTTGCTCACGAGCGTCCTCCCCAGGAGTCGAACACCAACCGGCCGCGGCGGATGGCGGAGTAGTCGATCCGCACCCGCGCGTCGTCCTGCTCGAGATCGATGCCGGCGTCGTCGGCGCCGACGAGCTCCGCCGTGAAGTGGCGGCGGCCGTCGATCGGCTCGATCGTGCGCACGTCGACCCGCTTGCCGATCACGCGGCGGTAGTGCTCGGGCCGCACGAGCGGGCGCTCGACGCCGGGCGAGGACACCTCGAGCGCGAAGCGCTCGCGCAGCGGCGTCAGCTCGCGGGTGACCCGCTCGCACAGCTCGAGATCGACCCCTTTCGGATGGTCGATCACGACGCGGACGAGCCCGGGCGCGGTCCGTTCGGCAAGCACGACTTCCACGTCCGGGTTACCGTCGTGGAGCATCTGCTCGATCTCGTGTTGGAGCTGTTCATTCTGTGTCATATCTGCACCTTGATTCCCGAACGCGGGCGAAAAAAGAGGCGGGTTGGAGCCCACCTCGACGACCGCTCTCGGAACTTCGAAACGACCCTGAGTGTAGCACTCGCCTTTTCCAGATGAGAAACTCCCACGGGCTGTGCGAGCACTGATCCAGCGTGTTACCGAGGCCTCTGTCGAGGTCGCCGGCGAGCGGGTGGCCGCCATCGGGCCGGGCCTCCTCGTGCTCGTGGCGGCCGGCGTTGGAGACGCCCCCGAGGCCGCCGCCGGGCTGGCCGCCAAGGTGGCGCGGCTGCGCATCTTCGCCGACGCCGACGGCCGCATGAACCGCTCGCTCCTCGATGTCGGCGGCGCGGCGCTCGTCGTGTCACAGTTCACGCTCTATGCGGATGTGCGCCGCGGCAACCGGCCCGGATTCACCGACGCCGCGCCGCACGACGTCGGCTCGGCGCTCGTCGAGGCGTTCGCGGCGGCGCTGCGCGATCTGGGCATCCCCGTCGCGACGGGCAGGTTCGGCGCGCACATGCAGGTGCGCCTGGTGAACGACGGCCCGGTGACGATCTGGCTGGACTGGCCGCCTGAATAGTGGTGCCTGGCACCGGTTATTCAACCAGGCCGTCGACCGCTTCCTGGTAGTACGTCACGCCCGGGCGAAGCCAGAGCGCCATCTTGTAGTGGCCGAGCGCGATGCGGCGCTCGCCCATCCGGTGCAGGCAGCGGCCGAGGCAGTAGTGGGCGTAGTCGTTGGCCGGCGCCGCCTCGAGGATGTGCTCGAACTCCGCCGCCGCCTCCTGGTAGCGGTGCATGCGCAGGTACGCCACGCCGAGGGCCTCGCCGATCGACGCCTTGTCGGGCTCGCGGCGCTTGGCCTTCTCGAGCGAGACGGCCGCCTGGGCGTTGTCGCCGCGCTTCAGATGCGCGCGGCCACGCTGGAAAAGGTCGTAGGTGTCCTCGTGCTCTTGCATGCTCGCGTCATCGGCCGGTCAGCCTCCGAGCGTAGCCTGCGACAGCGCCGTGCGCAGCCGCAATGCACCGGTCGCGCGCTCGCGCGGCGTCAGCCGCTGGCGCACGTCACGCTTGATCTGGCGCAGCTGGCCCCGCAGCCGGCGGCTCTCGCGCTCGGCGAGCGGAAGCGGCGCGTAGCGGGCGATCGTAGCGCTCTGCGCGAACGCGGCCGCGTCGACACCGAACGTGCTCTGGAGCCGCTCCGCCAGCTGCTCGAACGTGTCCTCCGGGCGCAGCGGCAGGCCCTGGTCGCCGACGAAGGTGGCCAGGTCGCGATAGGCGGCGGCCGCGTGTGCACGCGGGCCGCGGCGCAGATAGCGCCAGCGCACGCTGGCCGCCTTCAGCACCAGCACGGCGACGAGCACGATCAGTGTGATCGAGAAGAGCCACGACAGGAAGCGGCCGTGAGACCCGCCTCCGCCGGTGGCGAGCGGCCCGGTGGCGCCCCCGCCGCCGCCGCCGATCCCGGCCCCGTGCCCGCCGATCCGGTTCAGGTTGACGCCCTCGGGGCCTTTCGTGCCGAAATGCGCGTCGAGGAACTTCGAGAACCCGTGGCCGACGTTCTGGCCGCCGCCGGTCGTGATCGCCGCGAACTTGGGATTGGACGAGGAGGTGTCGGTCGGCAGGTGGCTGCCCGGTGTGGGCTCGAACGGGATCCAGCCCCAGCCCGGGAAGTAGGCCTCGACCCACGCGTGCGCGTCGCGGTCGTTGACGTCGTAGGTGTCGGTGCCGTGCAGCTTGCCGGGGGTGAACCCGACCGCGACCCGAGCCGGGATCCCGTGCATCCGCAGGACGAGGGCCATCGCGCCGGAGAACATCTGGCAGTAGCCGGCGTGGCTTCGCAGCATGAACTCGGCCAGCGCCGGCTCGCCGCCCGAGAGGTTCGGCGTCAGCGTGTACCTGAAGGGCGCGTTGCGGAAGTAGTGCTCGAGCGCGTACACCGCTTCGTACTCGCTGGTCGCGGCCGACGCTTTGGACTTCCGCCAGGCCTGGACCGACGCCTGCATGAGCGCTGGATCGAGGACATGCACGTCGGTGGGCAGCTGCTGAGGGAACGGCGGGATCGTGACGTTGCCGACGACGATGCCGTTGCGGATGCCCCGGGGGAACTTCGCGCCGGCGCCGTTCAGCTGCGCGACGGTCGGGTTCGCGTCGTAGACCGTGACCGAGTACTTGGAGTTGCGGGGCACGTCGGTGAGCGTCGTCACGGTGCCGTTGTCGTCGAGCAGCGACTCCGTCCCGTCAGGCAGCGTCCAGCGCACGGGCTGAGCCGCGCCGATCAGGTGGTCGTCGGCCAGGCCTGACACCTTCACGCTCACGTCGACCAGGTGCGTGTTGACGGTCTCCTGCAGCGGCAGCGTGTCGGGTGGGACGTCGAGCGAGCCGCCGGTGGACGTCCCCACCACGCGACTCTGCGACGAGAGCTGCCAGTGGTCGATCAGGAAGGTGTCGAGCGTCGCCGCCTTCCAGTACATCTCCTTGCTCGACGTCACCTGCAGCACCTGGGTGCGGCGCTTGGGCCAGTGCAGCGGGGCGTACGTCTGCGTCCACATGTAGTTGACGCTCACCCGCGGGCCCTGCTGCGCGAGCGGGTTCCACGACTGCCAGTCCAGGAACGCGCTCTTGGTCACGCCGGGGGCGGTGCCGACGACGAGCCCGGCCAGGACGACCGCGACCGACAGCCCGACGACCTGCGCGTCGCCGGCCAGCGCGCGCCCGCTGCGGCGCGACGTGGCGACGAGCGTGAGCAGCGCGAGCAGCAGGAACACGCCGGCACGGAAGCCGTTTGCGTGCAGCGGCAGCACCGTGCTCGGCAGCGCGAACATCGCGAACGCGACCCCGATCCCCGGCAGCGCCGTGCCGCGGCGGACGATCAGCCACGCCATGGCCGCGGCGCCGATGAAGAACGCGATCCGCAGGTCGTGGTCGGCGCCTGCGAAGCGGCCGGCGTCGATCGGGGTGTGGGTCGCAAACCATTGCCGCAGCCCGCGCACGACGAGCACGGCCACCCGCGACGGATAGATGCCGTGCGCCGTCTGCCACGGCCAGGTGTGCATGATCTGGCCGATGGCGACGATGGTCGCGGCGATCGCCGAGCCGATCGTGGCCGCGCGCCCGCCGCCGAACACCGCGACGAGCGTCGGGACGGCTGCGAGCAGCGCGAGCAGCCCGAGGTCGCGGCCGCCCATCACGGGCTGCGCGAGCTGCGACCAGTGCCAGCCGCTGAAGACCAGGAACGCGGCGGTCAGGGCCGCCGGGGCGGCCCGGAGCGGGCGCAGCCTATCCACGCGCCACCACCAGGCGCAGGACCGGCGCCGAGAGCGCCCGGCCCACGTGGTCACCGTCGCGGATCCGGGCCACGGCGATCCCCGACCGGGTCAGGCGCAGCGCGGCCGCCTCGGGCCCGGTCGCGAGCGTGCGCGTCCGGCCGCCGAAGCTGGCGGCGTCGATCCACACCACGGCCGGCTCGCACTGCCCGGACGAGAGGCCCAGCACCCGCTCGGCGAGCGCGGCCGACATGCTCGCCGTGACCACGAAGAGGCGGGCGGCGTCGACCGGGTCGGGCCCGCGGCCGGCGCTTGCGAGGAACTCGGCGAGCGACGTCGGCGCAGTCGCCTCGGCGCCGGCCAGCTCGCCGAGTACGGCCGCCCAGTCGCCGCTCCCGAACCCGAGCCGGTGGCGGCTGCGCTGCGCCGCGTGGATGACGAGCGAGCTGCGCTGGCCGGCGTCGGACATGCGCCGCAGGAGCGACGCGGCGGCGCGCACCTGCACATCGAAGGTCGTGTCGGGCGACGTGCCGCTGACCGACGCGGCCTCGCCGTCGAGGACGACGCAGGCCTCGTCGCGCGGGGTGTCCTGCAGCTCCTTCACCATCAGCCGGCGGCGGCGGGCCGTCGAGCGCCAGTGCACGCGGCGCAGGCTCTCGCCCTGCTGGTGCTCGCGGATGCTGTGCAGGTCATAGCCGGCGGTGCGGTGCAGCATCGAGCGGCCGTGGTCGCCGCCCGGCGTGCCGCCGTCGGTGAACAGCCCCTCGAGGTCGTATACGCGCGGGTAGACGAGCATCTGGTCGGCCCGCTCCATCGGGATCCGCGCCTCGGCGAGCCCGAACGGGTCGGCGATCAGAAGCTCGGCGCCGTCGAGCCGGTAGCGGCCGCGCGGCGCCGAGGCGACCTGATAGCGGCCGCGCATGATGCGTCCGCGCCGCTCGACCTCGGCCTCGACCCGCGTCGCGCCGATGCGATCGACCATGACGGCCCGTCCGGGCATCGGCCCGCCCGTCTCGGGCCGCACCTCGAGGCCGACGTCGATGCTCTGGCCCTCGGTCAGCTCGAGGTGGCCGGTGCGCCGGCGCAGGAGCATCGGCCGGTCGAGCGCCTTCACCCACGCGAGCGCGCCGAGCGGCGCGAGGACGAGCCCGACGGCCACCGGGAACAGCACGGGCGTGCCGAACCCCCACGACACCAGGTAGAGCCCGGCGGCGAGCAGCAGCAGGCGGCGGCCGCGTGACGTCATACGGGGATCGCTGTCCTCTCGATCGCCTCGCGGATGGAGTCGGTCGCGTCGATCCCGGCGGTGCGCGCCTCGGGGGCCAGGATCACCCTGTGGGAGAGCACATCCTCGGCGACGGCCTTGATGTCGGCCGGCGACACGTAGTCGCGCCCCTCGAGCGCGGCATGCGCCTTGGCGACCCGAAGCAGCGAGATGCCCGCACGCGGGCTCGCGCCGAGCGACAGGCGGGTGTCGCTGCGGGTGTGGGTGAGGATGGCGACGACGTAGCGGTGCAGCGACTCCTCGACGAACACGCTCTTCACGGCCAGGATGGCCGCCTCGATGTCGGCGGCCGTGCTCACGGGCCGCAGCTCGTCGATCGGCTCGCCGGCGGCGTGCTCGCGGAGCATGGCCGCCTCCTGGCGGGCGTCCGGGTAGCCGAGCGTGAGCCGCATGGTGAAGCGGTCGAGCTGGGCCTCGGGCAGCGGGAACGTGCCCTCGTACTCGATCGGGTTCTGGGTGGCGATGACCATGAACGGCCGTGCCAGCGCATGCGACACGCCGTCGACGGTGACCTGCACCTCCTGCATGCACTCGAGCAGCGCCGACTGCGTCTTCGGCGAGGCGCGGTTGATCTCGTCGACGAGCACCAGGTTTGCGAACACCGGGCCCGGCTTGAACTCGAACTCGTTCTCCTGCAGGTTGTAGACGCTCACGCCGGTGACATCTGACGGGAGCAGGTCGGGCGTTGCCTGGACGCGCGCGAACTCGCAGTCGAGCGAGCGCGCGAGCGACTTGGCGAGCATCGTCTTGCCCACTCCGGGGAAGTCCTCGAGGATGATGTGCCCCTCGCACAGGATCCCCATCACGCAGCGGGCGATCAGCGCCCGCGGTGCGTGGATCACCCGTGCGACGTTCGCGATCACGCGCTCTGCGGTTTCGGCGGCGGCGGCGACATCGGCTGTCGGAGCCGGGCCTCCGAGTTCGTGTGCTTCCACCTGATGTGTCCTTCCTGGGTTGGGTGCCTGGGTCACGCTCGAGCGGGCGATGCCGCCGCGGCGGGGACGCTGATGGCGTCCCAGACGGCGACGGCACAGGCGCGCTTCGAGCGCCTCGACACGGTGCGCTCGTCGCGCGCCGTGACGAGCACCAGCTCGTTCAGCGAGGAGTCGAATCCGATATCCGTGCGGCTGACGTCGTTCATCACGATCATGTCCAGACTCTTGCGCTCGAGCTTGGCGCGCGCGCGCTGCACTCCCCCGGGGCCATGTTCGGCAGCAAACCCGACCAGCACCTGTCCAGTCGTTCGCCTCGACCCCAGCTCCTTGAGGATATCCGTGGTTGGCTCGAGTGTCACGTGCCACGGCTCACCGCTCTTCGGGCGTTTCCCGGTGTAGGCCTCCGCCGGGCGATAGTCCGACACGGCCGCCGTCATCACGATGATGTCGGCGGCGTCGGCCGCGGTCAGCGTCGCCTGCTCGAGGGCGGCGGCGGTCTCGGCGCGCAGCACCCGCATCGGCGCCGACGGCTCGGCGCTCGCGGCCGCGAGGATCAGGGTCACGTCGGCTCCCCGGCGGGCGGCCTCATCGGCGATCGCGACGCCCATCTTTCCGCTCGAGCGGTTGCCGATGTAGCGGACGGCGTCGAGCGGCTCGCGGGTGCCGCCGGCGGTGACGAGCACCCGAACGCCGGCAAGGCTGCGACCGGTCCGCAGCCGGGCCTCGATCGCCTCCATGATCTCGGCCGGTTCCGCCATCCGGCCGACGCCGGCCTCGCCCTCGGCGGTGTCGCCCGTTCCGGGCCCGACCAGCTCGACGCCGCGGGCGGCCAGGAGCTGCAGGTTCTCGGTGGTCGCGGCGGCACTCCACATGCGCGGGTTCATGGCCGGTGCCGCGACGATCGGGCCGGTGTAGGCGAGCGTCGTCGCCGTCAGCACGTTGGCCGCCTCGCCGTGGGCGATCCGCGAGAGCGTCGTCGCCGAGAGCGGCGCGATGCACAGCAGCTCGGCCCGCGAGGACGCGTCGAGGTGCGGGAACACTTCGGGGCCGCCGTCGACGACGACCGGCCGCCGCGACAGGGCGGCGAACGTGGTCGGGCCGACGAAGCGCAGCGAGTCGGGCGTCTGCACGACCTGCACCTCGTGCCCGGCGCGCACCAGCAGGCGGACGAGCTCGCACGTCTTGTATGCCGCGATCCCCCCGCAGACGCCGATCACGATCATGTGCGTAGTGTCGTCGTCGCGATGGGGGCGCCGCAACATCTCGGGCTGGGCGGCCTGGCCATCGACGTCGATACCGGATAGCAGTGCGTCTGCGTCCCGGGCGGCGGCGTGCGCGAGCTGGTGGTCCACCGCGGCGCAGCGGACAGCGCGGCCGCCGATGCGGCCGTGGGTGGACGTCGCGCCCGCGCCGGCATGGCCGGGAACAGCGATGGCGAGGTCGACCCTCCGGCCCGCCTCGTCCTCGAGCACGAGGAAGCGCGGCCACTCCCCGGTGTCGATGCGGTGGTACTCCGCGAGGGCGACCTCGACCCGGGCCACATCCGGCGCCGCCACGCCGAGGTCGAGGTCGCGGTGCGGGCGCGTCTGCCGGCCGAGCAGGGCGTCCACGCCCCAGCCGCCCAAGACCCGGCACTCGATCCGGGCGGCGTCGAGCCGAGCGAGCACGCTCGTAACGTCGGTTGCGTCCATGATTGGTTGGTAGGACGCACAGCGAGCGCGGATGTTTGGGCGGTGTTGGGTGGCCGTCTTGGCCACTTGGCAGTTCGAGCGGATGTCAATTGGCCGGCGACAGGGGGCGGCCACCGCGCCACTTGGCCGTGGCGGCGCATGTCATTCGCCCCTACGCGGCCCTCGCCCGGCGACCAATTGGCATCTGCGATGGATGTCAATTGCTGATCGCCGCCGCCCCGAGGCCACGCGCCGGCACTGCTCTCGCCAACGCCCGACAACGCAACTTCGTCACACCCCCGGCACGCCTCGTGACCCACACGGCACGACCGGCCCGGCACACTGGGATCGTGGCAGCACCAACCCTCTACAAGGCGCACGGCATGTCGGTGAGGCAGCCCGTGTGCGCGATCTGCGCCGACCGCACGCGCGGGCTGACCGTGTCTCTGCGGATGACGCACGGCGTCACGGTTTGGCTGTGCGCGGGGCACGCGTCGCCGGAGTTCCAGTGCCGCCGCGGCGGCCGCGACTTCGTCGTCACGCTGCAGCGGCTGTGGCACGCCCACGGGTGTCTCACCGCCGCCCGCAGACGGGCGCTCTCGACGCACCTCGCCGCGCTTTCCGATCCGCCGCCGCGCGGGCGGCCGGGCTCGTACACATGGGGTGATCTGCGTCGCCGGGCCGAGGCCGAGTTCGCGCTCGGCGGGCCGCCGCTCGAGACGATTCACCGTTTGCGGGCTGCATGCGACGACGGCCCGGCACGGCCGCCGAGCGTGCGCACCATGCGGCGCTGGTATCGCGACCAGCGCTGGCTGGGCGAGCCGCTACCCGCCGCTGATCGCGGAGATCACGTCGACCCGCGAGTCGGGCCGGAGCACCGTCGCGAGCTCGGCGCGCTCGCGATCGACGTAGACGTTCACGTGGCGGCGCAGCGTCGGCCCCGGCTCGCACAGCCTGTCGCGCAGGCCCGGCCAGCGCTCGTCGAGCCGGCCGATGGCGTCGTCGACGGTGGCGGCGTCGACGTCGAGGCGACGGGGCAGGTCGGCGAAGACGGTCGGAAGCGTCACGGGCAGGTGGACGTCGGCCACGGTCAGCTCACCACCGCGACCTCGACCGAGGCGATGCCCGGCAGGTAGCTCGCGATCTCGGTCCAGCTGTCGCCCTCGTCCGTGCTCGCGAACACCTGGCCGGTGCTCGTCCCGAAGTAGAGACCCGGCGAGTCGAGGTCGTCGATCGCCATACCCTCGCGCAGCACGCCGAGGTGGGCGTTTTGGTGCGGCAGGCCCGAGTCGAGCCGGCGCCAGGTGCTGCCGGCGTCGCTCGTCCGCCAGACGGATGCGTGTCCGTCGGGCATGCACCGTGCGTGGCCCGGGTCGAGTGGGATGACGTAGAAGCTGTCGCGATCGTGCGGGTGTGCCGCCGCCGCGAAGCCGAAATCGCACGGCAGGCCCTCGGTGATCTCGGTCCACGAGCGGCCGGCGTCGTCGGAGCGATGCATGCCGCAGTGGTTCTGCTGGTAGAAGCGGTCGTGGTCGGCCGGCGACATCACCAGCTTGTGGACGCAGTAGCCGATCTCGGGGTCGTCGAGCGGCCAATCGGCGCGCAGCCCGCGGTTTCGCGGCGTCCAGGAGCCGCCGTTGTCGGTGGTCTCGAAGATGCCGAAGCCCTGCACGATCGCCCAGAAGCGGTCGGCATCGTCGGGATCGGGCATGAGGCCGGCCATGCCGAGATGGCCGGGCGGCTGATTCTCGGGCTTGTTCCAGTCGTCGCGCCCGGGCTGGCCGTCCAGCGTGGAGAGGAGCGACCAGGTCGCGCCCTCGTCGCGGCTCTCGAAGAGCCCGGCTGCCTCGGCGCCGGCGACGAGGCGGCCGTGCGCCGCCATCAGCCCCGACACCTTCGAGAGCTTCAGCTCGCCGTGATCGCCGTACTTGAGGCCCTCACTGGAGAGCTCCCACGTCTCCCCCATGTCGGCGCTGCGCCAGATGCCGGCGCCGTGCCACTCGCTCGAGGCCGCGGCGTAGATCGCTCCCGACCCGGCGTCGTGCACCGCCCGGTAGATCGGCCATCCGTCGCAGAACGGGCCGCGGATATCCCAGTCGCGGCGATCCGCGTCGCTCTCGAGGATGAAGCAGCCCTTGCGCGTTCCCACCAGCAACTTGACCGACGTCGCCATCAGCACACCTCCGGGATCGGATTCCTGAAGGTCAGACCGGCCGCGGTCGGGAAACTCATCGCGCCGGCTACTCCTTCGTCGTCGGCGAGACCTTCAGCTGACCCTGTGCGATCTCCTCGAGCGCCATCGTCAGGAAGTTCTTCGAGCGCGACTCGACGAGCGGGGGCGCGAAGCTCTCGAAGCTGCCCTCGCCGAGCTGGTGGTGGTAGTCGTTGATCTGGCGCGTGCGCCGCGCGGCGGCGATCACGAGCGCGTACTTGCTGTCGACCTTCAGCAGCAGGTCATCGATCTTGGGGTAGATCATCTGGCTCCTCGGATGTCATCGCCGACCGCATCAGCGCCGCGAGGTCGCGGGCAGCACGGTCGACGTCGTCGTTTACGATCACATGGTCGAACTCGGGTCGTGCCTGAAGCTCTTGCGCCGCGATCCGCAGCCGCTCGCGGACCTCGGTCTCGGTGTTCTGCCGGCGGCCGCGAAGCCGGGCCTCGAGGTCGGCCAATGTCGGAGGGGCGACGAACACAAACACCGCGCTCGGCATCTGCCGCCTGATCTCGCGAGCCCCGGCGACCTCGATCTCGAGGACGACGCTTCCGCCCTCCTCGAGCCGCTGATCGACTTCGTCGCGCAGCGTGCCGTACCGGTTACCCGCGTAGGATACATGCTCGAGAAAGTCGCCCGACTCGACGCGGCGCTCGAACTCGTCGGCGGTCATGAAGTGGTATTCGCGGCCGTCGGCCTCGTCGGGACGGCGCGGGCGCGTGGTGGCCGAGGTCGCCACCGTCAGCGCGGGAGCCAGCTCGCGGGCGCGCGCGATGAGCGTGCCCTTGCCGACGCCCGACGGCCCGGCGACGACGAACAGGCGGCCGCTCAGGACGGACCTCGGCGGCGCGCGGTCAGCCGCGGAAGAGGTCGAGCAGCTCGCCGCGCTGGCGGTCGGAGAGGCCGCCGACGGTCTTGCTCTGGCTGATGCGGCACTGCGTCAGGAGGCGAGTCGCTTTCACCCGGCCGAGCCGGGGAACGGCGACCAGCATGTCGTACACCTTGGCGGTCAGCACCTCGTCGGGCGGCTGGGCGATGACGTCGCCGATCCGTACCCGCCCCGCCTTCAGGTCGCGCTTGAGCTGCGCCCTGCGCACCCGGATGTGGTTCGCCCGGCTGAGTGCTTCCATGCGCTGATCGAGCGACCGGGAGGGTGTCTGGGAGAGGGTGCTGGTTGTCATGGTAGGGGGCGATTATACCGTTGCGCGGTCGCCGTGCAACCATGAGAAAACGGGTTGAAAAGGCGAAATTCCGGTCCACAAGGGTCAAGCTCGAGTCGAGCTTGATACTGGTGGATGCGCGACGCCCACAAGTTCGCCGACGGCCTGCGCGCCGTGCCGGCGCACGAGTGCCCCGATCTCACCGAGCACGCGCTGCGGCAGGTGCGGATCGCCGAACAGCGCCGTTCCAATTCCTACCACCGCGGCGCCGGCCGCCAGAAACTCGATGCAGTCCTGCGCACCGGCCACTCCCCCCATGCCGACGATCGGCAGTCCTGTCGCCGCCCAGGCGTGGTAGACCGCGTGCAGCGCGACCGGCTTCACCGCCGGTCCGGAGAGCCCGCCACCGCCCCCGCCGAGGAGCGGCCGCAGGCGGTCGCGGTCGATCGCGATCCCGCGCACGGTGTTGATGAGCACGAGTCCGTGGGCGCCGCCCTCGGCGGCTGCCGTGGCGATCGCGGCGATGTCCGCGACGCTCGGGCTGAGCTTCACGAGCACCGGCAGGTCGGTCTCGGTGCGGCAACGCTCGACCAGCGCTCGAGTCTCGTTCGGATCGGTGCCGATCGAGATGCAGCCCGATTCGACGTTCGGGCACGAGACGTTGAGCTCGACGGCTGCGACGGCGGGGTCGGCGCCGATGCGGGCGACGGCGGTCGCGTACTCGGCGGGCGTCCAGCCGCCGACGCTCACGATCAGCGGGACGCCCAGCGCGCCGAGCCGCGGCAGGTGGTCGGAGCAGAACGCGTCGAGACCCGGGTTCGCAAGGCCGATCGAGTTGACCATTCCCGCGGGCGTCTCGGCGATCCGCGGCGGCGGGTTGCCCTCGCGGGGGTGCAGGGTGACGGTCTTCGTGACGAACGCGCCCAGGCCGAGCGTCCCGGCGGTCAGGGCGTCGAGCGTGCCCGAGCCGTTGACGAGCGGGTTCTGCAGCTCGATGCCACACAGATCGGTGCGCAGGTCAGGCGAGGACACGCGCCGCCTCGAGCACCGGGCCCTCGACGCACAGCCGCTTCCAGGCCCCGTCGATCCGCACGGCACAGCCGTAGCAGGCGCCGTAGCCGCAGGCCATCGCCGCCTCCATCGCGAGCTGGCAGGGGACGTCGTGCTCGGCGCACAGCGCCGCCACCGCCTGGAGCATGCCGTCGGGGCCGCAGGCGTAGACGGTGGCGCGGGGCGCCGGCAGCAGCCGCGCCAGCGGCTCGGTGACGAGCACCGGCTCGAGCACGACCGTCGCGTCGGGGTCGACAAGACCCGCGCACACGGCCTGGCCGGGCGTGCGGAACCCGAGCACGGTCTGCACGCTTCCCGCGCCGTCGAGCCGGCGCCGCAGCCACGGCAGGATGGCCGCGCCGATGCCCCCGCCGACGAGGATCGCATCGCCGGTGGCGAGCTCGAAGCCGTGGCCGAGCGGGCCGACGACCGACACCACCGCCGCCGCGGCCAGCGCTCGTGTGCCCTCGCCGCGCACGTCGAGCAGGAAGGCGATCTCGCCGTCGCCCGCCCACGCCGGCGACACCGCCCGCGGGAGGTAGGCGGCGGCCGGAGCCGGGTCGGCCCGGAGCATGAAGAACTGTCCCGGGACGCCCGGGTCACCGCCGTCGTCGCGCAGCCGCAGGAGCGTGTAGTCGCCCACGGCCTCGACCGCGGCGACGGCCAGCCTACGCGCCGGAGGGGGCGGCACCGATGGCCTCGTAGTGGTGCAGGTCCTGCAGCGCCACCGGCTCGACCGCCTGTGCCTGGGCGATCGACTGCACCGCCGCCGACGCACCCGCCATGGTCGTGATGCAGGGCACGCGGTGGGCGATCGCCGCCGCCCGGATCTCGTAGCCGTCGACGCGCGTGCCGCGGCCGCCGGGCGTGTTGATGACGAGCTGGATACGGCCGTCGCGGAGCATGTCGACGACGTTCGGCGAGCCCTCGACCACCTTGCGCACAGTCTCGACCGGGATGCCGATCCGGCGCAGCGCGCGGGCGGTGCCCGCCGTCGCGATCAGCTCGAACCCGAGGGACTGCAGAAGCGCGGCCAGCATCGTCGCGGCGGGCTTGTCGTGGTCGCGCACCGACAGGAAGGCGGCGCCCGAGCGCGGCAGCGGCCGGCCGGCGGCGCGCTCGGCCTTGCTGAATGCCGTCGGGAAGTCGGGGCCGATGCCCATCACCTCGCCGGTCGAGCGCATCTCGGGACCGAGCGTCGGATCGGCGCCCGTGAAGCGCTGGAACGGCAGCACGACCGCCTTCACGCTCGTGTGCTCGACCTCGCCCTCGGTCAGGTCGATCGGCAGCCCGAGGGCCGCGCGGCAGGCGGCGCCGACCAGGTCGCGGCCCGTGGCCTTGGAGACGAACGGCACCGTGCGCGACGCGCGCGGGTTGGCCTCGATCACGTAGATGCGCGATCCCTGGACGGCGAACTGGACGTTGATCAGGCCGCGGACGCCGAGCGCCTCGGCGATCGCTGCGGTCTGGCGCCGCAGCTCGTCCTCGACCCGCTCGCCGAGCGACATGGCCGGGATGACGCAGGTCGAGTCGCCCGAGTGCACGCCCGCCTCCTCGACGTGCTCCATGATCGCCCCGATCACGGTGTGCGTCCCGTCGCAGATCGCGTCGACGTCGACCTCGATCGCGTCGTCGACGAACCGGTCGACGAGCGAGCCCGCCTGGACCGGCCCGGCGAGCAGCGAGGCGTCGTCGTCGCAGATGCGCATCTCGCGCCCGCCGAGCACGTAGCTCGGCCGCACCAGCACCGGGTAGCCGATCCTGTTTGCGATCACGACCGCCTCGTCGGGGTCGGCCGCGATCCCCCACTCCGGCGCGCGCAGATCGAGCTCGGCCAGCACGCCGCCGAAGCGCTCGCGATCCTCGGCGATGTCGATGGCGGCGAAGGGCGTGCCCAGGATCGGCACCCCGGCCTGCTCGAGCCGGCGCGCGAGCCGAAGCGGCGTCTGGCCGCCGAACTGGACGACGACGCCGACCGGGCGCTCACGCTCGACCACCTCGAGCACGTCCTCGACGGTGAGCGGCTCGAAGTACAGGCGGTCGGACGAGTCGGCGTCGGTCGAGACGGTCTCGGGGTTGCAGTTGATCATGACGGCGTCGTAGCCGAGCCGGCGGAAGGTCTGGGCGGCGCGCACGCAGCAGTAGTCGAACTCGATCCCCTGCCCGATGCGGTTGGGACCCGCGCCCAGGATGACGATGCTCGGCCGCGTCGCCGGCTCGAGCTCGTCCTCCTGCTCGTAGGCGGAGTAGAAGTACGGCGCCTGGGCCTCGACCTCGGCCGCGCAGCTGTCGACCGCCTTGTAGACGGGGCGCACGCCGAGAGCCATGCGCAGGCGGCGGACGGTGTCCTCGTCGCTTCCGGCCAGGTCGGCGATGCGGGCGTCGGCCAGTCCGAGCTCCTTGATCCGGCGCCACTCGGTCTCGACGAGCTCCTCGACCGGCCGGTGCATCAGCATCCGCTCGGTGTGCGCGATCCGGGCCCACTCGTCGAGGAACCACGGGTGCACCGACGACTCGGCGGCGAGGGCGGCCGCGTCCTCGCCGGCGGTGAGGCGGCCCTGGATCGCGTCGAACCGGTCCCACTCGGCCTCGGCCACCGAGCCGGCCGTGCGCGGCGTCCAGTCGAGCTCGCGCGAGCGCATCGCCTTGCCCCACGCCTCGGCGAAGGTGCGGCCGATGCCCATCACCTCGCCCACCGACTTCATCTGCGTGGTCAGGCCCGTGTCGGCGCCGGGGAACTTCTCGAACGCGAACCGCGGCAGCTTCACGACGACGTAGTCGAGCGTCGGCTCGAACGCGGCCGGCGTCGTGCGGGTGATGTCGTTCGGGATCTCGTCGAGCGTGTAGCCGATCGCGAGCTTGGTGGCCACCTTGGCGATCGGGTAGCCGGTGGCCTTGGACGCGAGCGCCGAGGAGCGCGACACGCGCGGGTTCATCTCGATCACGACCAGGTCGCCCCGCTCGCGGTTGAGCGCGAACTGCACGTTCGAGCCGCCGGTCTCGACCCCGACGGCGCGGATCACGGTGGCGGAGGCGTCGCGCAGCAGCTGGTACTCGCGGTCGGACAGCGTCTGGGCGGGCGCCACCGTGGCCGAGTCGCCGGTATGCACGCCCATCGGGTCGACGTTCTCGATCGAGCAGACGATGATCACGTTGTCGAGCCGGTCGCGGATCACCTCGAGCTCGAACTCGCCCCACCCCGCCACCGACTCCTCGAGCAGCACCTGGTTGATCGGGCTCTCGCGCAGCCCGCGCGTGACGACCGCCTCGAGCTCGTCGGTCGTGTGGGCGAAGCCGCCGCCGTGGCCGCCGAGGGTGAACGCGGGACGTACCACGACGGGCAGCCGCAGCACGCCCGCGGCGAGCACGTGCCGGGCGGTCTCGAGGCTCGTCGCGATCGCGCTCGTGGGCACGCGCAGGCCGACCTTGGCCATCGTCTCGGCGAAGAGCTCGCGGTCCTCGGCGCGGCGGATCGCCTCGTAGGAGGCGCCGATCAGCTCGATGCCGAGCTCCTCGAGGATGCCTGCCGCGTGCAGGTCGGACGCGAGGTTGAGCGCGGTCTGGCCGCCCAGCGTCGGCAGGAGCGCGTCGGGGCGCTCGCGCCGCAGGACGGCCGCCGCGCCCTCGACGTCGAGCGGCTCGAGGTAGGTGCGGTCGGCCCAGCCGCCGTCGGTCATGATCGTGGCCGGGTTCGAGTTGATCAGGATCGTGCGCATGCCCTCGGCACGCAGGACGCGCAGGGCCTGGCTGCCGGAGTAGTCGAACTCGCACGCCTGCCCGATCACGATCGGCCCGGAGCCGATCACGGCGACGCTCGCGATGTCCGGGCGCCTAGGCAACGGCCCTCGGTGCAACCTGGGCGAGCCCGTCGACGAAGCCGGTCAGCGTGCCGCGCGCGTCGTGCGGCCCGGGGCTGGCCTCGGGGTGGTACTGCACCGACGAGACGGGCAGGCCGGTCAGCTCGAGCCCCTCGACGGTGCCGTCGTAGAGCGACGTGTGCGTGATGCGGCCGTGCCCGAAGCGGGTCTCGAACTCGCGCCCGGCCTGCGGCGGGCGCACCGCAAAGCCGTGGTTCTGGGCCGTCACGAGCACCCGGCCCGTGTCGAGCTCGAGCACGGGATGGTTCGCGCCGCGGTGGCCGAAGCGCAGCTTGAAGGTCTCGAGGCCGAGCGCCTGGCCGAGCAGCTGGTGGCCGAGACAGATCCCGAGCAGCGGCACCGCGCCCACCAGCTCGCGCGCCACCTCGACGCACGCCGGCAGGGCGGCGGGATCGCCGGGGCCGTTCGCGAGCACGACACCGTCCGGGTGGGCGGCGAGCACCTGCGCCGAGCCCGCGTCCCAGGGGAACACCGTCACCCGCGCCCCGGCCTCGCACAGGATGCGGATGATCGACGACTTGACGCCGTAGTCGAGCACGGCGACGTGGGCACGCTCGGCGCCGCGCGCCGGCAGGAGGTCGGCCTGGGCGCGCGACACGCTCGCGGCGAGCGCGCGGCCGAGCATCGCCGGCTCGCTGCGCACCAGCTCGAGCACCTCGGCGATCGACGCGGTGCCGCTCGACACGGCGGCGCGCACCGAGCCGCCGTCGCGCAGGCGGCGGGTGATCGCACGCGTGTCGACCCCCTGCAGCCCGACGACCCCCCGGGCCGCGAGCCAGTCCGAGAAGCCCTCGCGCCCGTTGGGCTGCGAGTTTCGCCCCTCGCGCACGATCACCGCGCGGGCCGCGGGCGCGGCGGCCTCGGAGGCGTCTGTCTCGACGCCGTAGTTGCCGATCATCGGCTGGGTGAAGGTGATCAGCTGGCCGGCGAACGACGGGTCGGTGACGACCTCCTGGTAGCCGGTCATCGACGTCGTGAACACAACCTCGCCGACCGCGACGCCGTGGCCGCCGTAGGGACGGCCACGATGCACCGTGCCGTCTTCGAGCACGAGGAACGCCGACATCACGCAGCCGTCCCGGTCATGCGACCGCCTCGATCAGGCGGTGGGCGATGCAGCCGCGCGACACCGTCAGGCGGCAGACGCCGCGCAGCGTCTGGCCGGCGAAGGAGCAGTTGCTCGACCGCGAGGCGTACGGCGGCTCGACCCGCCACGTCGCCGCCAGATCCCACACGGCGAGGTCGGCGGGACGGCCGGCGACCAGGCCCGGCACCGGCAGCCCAAACGCGGCCGCCGGGCCGGCCGACATGCGCTCGATCACCGTCTGCAGCGGCAGCAGGCCGGGCTCGACGAGATGCGTATAGACGGCTGCGAAGGCCGTCTCGAGTCCGATCACCCCGAACGGCGCCTCCTCGAAGGGGGCGTCCTTCTCGTGGTCGCGATGGGGCGCGTGGTCGGTGGCGATGCAGTCGAGGGTGCCGTCGGCGAGCGCCTCGATCAGCGCGGCGCGGTCGGCGGCCGACCCGAGCGGCGGGTTCATCTTGGACGCCCCCGCATCGAGGCCTCGCACCGCCTCGTCGGTCAGGCAAAGATGGTGCGGCGTCACCTCTGCGGACACCCGCCCGCCCAGCTCGCGGGCACGCCTGATCTCCGAGACCGACTCGGCCACCGAGACGTGGCAGATGTGCAGCGGCGCGCCCTCGTGGCGGGCGATGCCGAGGTCGCGGCCGATCATGGTGCTCTCGGCGATCGCCGGCCAGCCGCGCAGGCCGAGCTCGGCCGAGACGGCGCCCTCGTGCATCTGGCCGCCGCCCGAGAGCGAGAGATCCTCCTCGTGCAGGGCCAGCCGCAGGTCGGTGACCGAGCTGTACTGGAGCGCGCGGCGCAGAATGCCCGCGTCTGCGACCGGGCGGCCGTCGTCCGAGAACGCGGCCGCCCCGCGGGCGGCCAGGTCGCCCATCTCGCTCAGGCCGCGGCCGTCGAGGCCGCGCGTGATCGCGCACATGAACCCGGTCGCGACGACCGCGTCGGCGCGGGCGCGCTCGATCAGGCCGGTGAGCACGGCCGCCGAGTCGACGACCGGCGCGGTGTTCGGCATCGCCAGGATCGCGACGAAACCGCCTGCCGCCGCTGCGCGCGTGCCCGACGCGATGTCCTCCTCGTCCTCGTCGCCGGGCGTGCGCAGGTGCACGTGCGGGTCGACCAGGCCGGGCGTGACGACGAGGCCGGTGGCGTCGATCGTCTCGGCGTCGCCGGCGACGAGGTCGGGGCCGATCTCGACGATGCGACCGGCGTCGATGCGGATGTCGAGCGCCTGGCCGTGCAGGCCGCTCAGCGGGTCGACGAGCCTGCCGCCGGCGATGAGGGCACTCGTCGGGACGCCATCCGCCTGGAAGAGCCGCTCGGTCATCACGCCACCTCCTGCCCCGCGGCGACGGGCACGGGCCGAAGCGCGCCGCGGGCGTCGGCCGGAGCCGGCCCTGCCAGCAGGTCGTAGAGCACCGCCATCCGCACGACGAGGCCGGCGCGGACCTGGTCGATCACGGCCGAGCCGGGGCCGTCGGCGACGTCGCCCGCGATCTCGACGCCGCGGTTCATCGGCCCGGGATGCATGACGAGCTGTCCCGGCCGCAGGCGGGCGCGGGTGACGCCCCACAGGGCCGAGTACTCGTGCAGCGACGGCACGTAGGCCTCGCCGTCGGCCATCCGCTCGCGCTGCATCCGCAGCACGTAGACGACGTCGGCGTCGGCGATGGCGCCGATGTCGTGGCTGACCTCGACGCCAAGGCTCCTGGCGTCGCGTGGGATCAGCGTCGGCGGTCCGACGAGCGTCACCTTTGCGCCCATCAGGCGCAGGCCCTGGATGTTCGAGCGCGCGACGCGCGAGTGGCTGACATCGCCGACGATCGCGACGTGGAGCGCATCGATCGGGCCGCGGGCGGCGCGCATCGTGTAGAGGTCGAGCAGGCACTGGGTGGGATGCTGGTGGCAGCCGTCGCCGGCGTTCACGACGTGGGCAGCCGTGGCCCGGGTGACCCGCTCGGCGGCGCCGACGGCGCGGTGGCGGATGACGATCACGTCGGGGTCGTACGCCGAGAGCGTCTGGACGGTGTCGCGCAGCGACTCTCCCTTGTCCACGCTTGACCCGGCCGCCTTCAGGCTGATGACGTCCGCCGAGAGCCGCTTGGCCGCGAGCTCGAACGACGAGCTCGTGCGCGTGGACGACTCGAAGAAGACGGTCATCACCGTGCGGCCGCGCAGGGTCGGCACCTTCTTCAGGTCGCGGCGCATGACCGACTCGAAGCTCTCGGCGGTGGCCAGGATGCGCTCGACGTCGGTGCGGTCGAGGTCTGCGACCGAGATCAGATGGCGGCGGCTCTGCGGGTGTTGCGGGGGATAGAGCTCCACTGACGCTCCTAGTCCGGGTGGATGAGCACGACGCGGTCGAGCTCGTCGACCTCGATCAGCTCCACGTTGACCCGCTCGTTCCGGGCGGTTGGCAGGTTCTTGCCCACGTAGTCGGGGCGGATCGGCAGCTCGCGGTGGCCGCGGTCGACGAGGACGGCGAGCTGCACCCGCTGCGGGCGGCCGTAGTCGAACAGGGCCTCGATGGCGGCACGGATCGTGCGGCCGGTGTAGAGCACATCGTCGACCACCACCACCGACTTGCCCTCGAGCGGGAAGTCGAGCCGGGTGGCCTTGACGACCGGCTGGGGGTGGGCGCGCTGCTCGCCGGCGCGCACCGCGACGTCGTCGCGGTAGAAGGTGATGTCGAGCGCGCCGGTCGCCGGGGCCGTGCCCGCGAACTGCTCGATCAGCGAGCGCAGCCGCTGCGCGATCGTGACGCCGCGCGTGTAGATGCCGACCAAAGCGAGCTGGGAGATGTCGGGGTGGCCCTCGACGATCTCGTGCGCGATGCGGCGAAGCGTGCGCTGAAGGTCGTCTTCGTCGAGCAGCACGCGCTCGGCCTCGGTGGCAGACATGCTCGTTCTCCTTCCCGGCCTCACTGGGCGCGGACTTAAAGGTGGCCTTCGGCCGTGACGCCGCATCACGGCGCCGACGGAGACCTTACCAGCTGTGCCGGATGGAGCGTCCCCGGCGTGGGAAGCTTCGGCGCATGGAGGCTCTGCTCGCCGATCTGACCCGCGCGCGCATCGGCGCGACGTTCAACCAGTATGCCGAGGCCGGCCCCGACGACGTCCCGGGTGCGGCGGCGATCCGGATCGCGAACCTGGGCGCCTATCTGGCCGAGCGGGCCGGCGCCGACGTCGTCGCCCTCGGCGAGGCGGCGGGATACCAGGGGATGCGCTGGTCGGGGATCGCGTTCACATCCGAGCGTGACCTTGCCCGCTGGGGCGATCCGTACCGGGCGACGTGCGCGGCCCGCCGCTGGAGCGAGCCGTCGGGGACGATCGTGCACCGCGTGCTGGGCGAGCTCGGGGCCGAGCGGCGGGTGATCCTGTGGAACACCGTCCCGACGCACCCCCACCGCCCCGGCGAGCCGCTCTCCAACCGGCGCCCCGCGGTGGGTGAGGTATCAGCCGGCGCCGAGTTCGCGCGCCGGCTGATCGCGCTCGTGCAGCCGCGCGTGGTGGTCGCGGTGGGCCGCATCGCCGAGTCGGTGCTCGGCGAGGGCGCGACCTACGTGCGCCACCCGGCAAACGGCGGCGGTGCCGCGTTCGCCGAGGGGATGCGGGTCATCCTGGGTGCATGAAGGTGCCTGGCACCGTTATTCACGCGTGGCGGTGAGAAGGGCCCACTCGAGCGAGTAGTCGAACGCCTCCAGGCCGCCGGCGACGTCCTGCTCGAGCCGCGCGACGCCTGCCGTGTACTCCGACTTGTCGAGCAGATGGAGCGTCGAGATGTAGCGGCCGCGGACGCGTTCCAGCACGTCGGGGCCGGCGGCGTGCACCGGTTGGCTGATGTGCTCGACGCCGGCGTCGGCGAAGCCCGCCGCCCGCAGTTCACCGGCGAGCGCGTGCGGGTCGGGGAACCGGGCCAGGTCGACAGTTGCGATCGACGGGAAGTACGGGTTCAGGAAGAATCGCTCGAAGTGCTCGCGCGCGAACGTCGCGATCGCGAGGCGTCCGCCGGGCGCGAGCACGCGCGCGACGTCGGCAAGCGCCGCCGGGCGATCGTCGAGCGTATGCACGACCAGATGCATGTGCGCCGCGTCGAACCAGCCGTCGCGAAACGGCAGGTGCTCGGCGACGCCCTGTTTCCAGCCGATGCCGCGGGCGCCTGGGCGCGCGCGGGCCTCGCGCAGCATCCCGGCTGACGGGTCGACCCCCCACACCCGCCCGCCGAGCCGCTCCTTCGCGAACGTCGCGAAGCGGCCGGTGCCGCAGCCGACGTCCAGCAGCCGGTGCGGCTCGTGCAGGGCGGCGATCGTGTGCTCGGCCAGACGCTCCCACGCCTCGCCGGTCGGGCGCAGGCGATCGTAGGTCGCCGCCAGCGGATCGAACCGGAACGTCACCCCGCGGGCGCCGGGACCGCCGCGGAGGGCTCGAGGCGCTCGCCGCCCCGCAGGAGGTGCGGCCGGTCGCGCTCGGGCAGCGGCAGGTCGACGGCGTCGAAGTCACGCGGCACCACCGTATCGGGGAACTCGCCGGCGGCCTCGGCGGCAATCTCGCGACCCAGGTAGCGGGTCGAGATGTGGGTGAGCGCGAGCAGATGCACGCCCGCGTCACGGGCGAGTCCGGCCGCCTGCTTGGCCGTCGTGTGACCGGTCTCGGCGGCGCGGTCGCGCTCATCCTCGAGGAAGGTGGCCTCGTGCACCAGCAGGTCGGCGCCGAGCGCCGCATCGAAGAGCGGCCGGCACGGCCGCGTGTCGCCCGACATCACGATCCGGCGGCCGGGACGTGTCTCGCCGACCACATCGGCGGGAGCGATGGTCTCGCCGGACTCGAGCGTCACCGCGTGCCCGTGCTGGAGCTGCCCGAACATCGGCCCCTCCGGAACGCCGAGCCGCCGGGCCGAATCGAGGTCGAAGCGGCCGGGACGCTCGTCCTCGACGAGCGCGTAGCCGAGGCTTGCGATCCCATGGTCGGTGGGGAACGCGACGATGCGGTAGCCGTCGCGCGCGAGGCTCTGGTCGGCATGCAGCTCCTCGACGGCGAACGGGAACGGCAGCCGCCCGATCAGCGGGTCCATCGTGCGCATCAGCGCGCGCAGCCCCTTCGGCCCATACAGGTGAAGCGGCGCCTCGCGGGCGCGCAGACCGAAGGTCTTCAGGAGGCCGGGCAGGCCGAGGAAGTGATCGGCGTGGCAATGGGTGAGCAGGATGTCGTCGACGTCCACGAGCCCCGCCCCCGAGCGCAGCAGCTGGCGCTGCGTGCCCTCGCCGCAGTCGACCAGGATGCGATCGCCGCCGCGGCGGATCAGGTGCGCGGCCAGGCCCCTGCGCGACGTGGGCGCCGAGGCGGCGGTGCCGAGGAAGAGCACGCTCAGATCCATGGGCTGATTGTACGGAGCGCGCCACAGGAGCGCGGCTCGAGTACGTTTGGCGCAGAGCGCGCGTGGCAGACATCTACATCTCCGCCGACATCGAGGCCGACGGCCCGATTCCCGGCCGCAACTCGATGCTGTCGTTCGGGTTCGCGGTTGCCGGCCGCCTTGACGGCGCCACGTTCACGCCGCTCGATCCGGACGCCGCCGCGTTCTATCGCGAGCTGCGTCCGGTCAGCCGTGACTTCGACCCCGAGGCGGTCGCCGTGACCGGCCTCGACCGTGCGCAGCTCATGGCGAACGGCGCCGACCCGGAGACCGCCATGCGCGAGGCGACGGCGTGGGTGCGTGAGCAGGCCGGCGACGCCCGGCCGGTGCTCGTCGCCTATCCGGTCGTGTTCGACTGGATGTTCCTGCACTGGTACTTCGTGCGCTACTGCGGCCGCTCGCCGTTCGGGTTCTCGGGTGCGCTCGACATGAAGACGATGTATCAGCAGAAGGCGCGGGTACCGCTCGATCGCGCCGGGCGCGACGACCTGCCCCCCGAGCTGCGATCGATCCGTCCGCACACCCACAACGCGCGCGACGACGCCGTCGAGCAAGGGGAGATCTTCGCGCGCCTGTTCGAGTGGGTCGGGACGCGCCGGGCCTGAGCCCTACGCGGGCTCGGCGTCGCGGTAGGACGGCGTGGCCCGATGGTCGCGCCCGGTCTCGCCCATGACCGCGCGGGCCCGGCTCAGGAAGACGTCGAGCCGAAACGGCGGCGGTGCCTCGCCGTCGACGACCAGGCGCAGCAGCCGCAGCGGCGCCGGCTCGGGCACGTCTGCCTCGAGCGGCGCACGCCGGGTTGCCCGCCACTCATCGAGCGACACGACGTCGGCGCCGGGCGTCGGCGCCAGAGCGATGTGCGGGGCCGCGCTCACGGCAGCACCAACGACTGGCCCGCCACGATGCCCGCGTCGTGCAGGTCGTTCGCCTGCTCGATCCGGTACACGGCGTCGCGAGGGTCGGAGGTCGGATAGGCCCGCTCGGCGATCGACCACAGCGTCTCGCCGCTGCGCACGTCGTGGTGGCGCGGGTGCGACGCGCCGCGGCTGCTGGGGGCGGCGTAGCTCATGGCCAGCGCGAGGGCACACGCGCTGGCGGCGATCAGCGAGAGGATGCGGCGAATATCGAGTGAGGCGAACATGTGTTCGGTGAGAATAGCGAACAGGTGTTCGGTTGTCAAGGAGGTCGGGAGAAAGGATGGAACGCGGCTCCCCGTGCGGCCGTTAGGGTGGCGCGGTGCCCCCCTCCCCGCCCCTGGCGACGCTCCTCTCCCAGCCGCTCGTCGCGTTCACGATCGAGTTCGACAATGTGGCCGAGGAGCGCATCACGGCCGCCGGCCGCCGCCCCTGGATCGCGTCGCTCGCGATGTGGGCCGACTATCTGCGTCACGTCGGCGAGGACGGCATTCCGGCGCGCGAGCTGCGGTCGCGGGCGTTCGTCTCGGCCAAGACGCTGCGCTCGCGCCTGGGCGCGCTCAGCCGGTGGCGGTACGTCACCGTCGGGCTCGACGAGGTCGTGCGGCTGACCCCGGCCGGGCGGCGGGCCCGCGTCGTGTGGCTGGCGCTCGCGGCGGAGATCGAGGCCCGCTGGTGCGAGCGCTTCGGCTGCGATCGCGTCGAGGAGCTGCGCGGCGCGCTTGCTCCGGTGCTCGCAGACGCCGGCCATGGTCTGCCGGCCGCCCTGCCGATCGTCGCCTACGCGCTCTTCTCCGAGGTCGTGCCCGGGCCAGGCCCGGTTGCCAGGGAGCCGCTGCCCGACCTCGACGTCTCCGTGCTGCTTGCCCGTGCCCTGCTCGTGCTCACGCTCGAGTTCGAGCGCGACTCCCGGCTGTCGCTGCCGATGTGCGCCGACGGCCTGCGCGTGCTCGGCTCCGAGCCGGTGCGGGTGCGCGACCTGCCCCGGGCCGGCGGCGGCTCGAAGGAGGCGATGGCGATCATCGCCGGCCACCTCGCGCGCGTGAAGCTCGCGGCGGTCGAGCCCGATCCGGGCGCCGCCCGCGGCAAGGTCGTGCGTCTGACGGCGCGTGGCCTCGCGGCCAGGGCCGCCTACGCGCGCCGCCTGGCCGGTGTCGAGGAGCACCTGCGCGAGCGCATCGGAGCCGCGGCGGTCGATCGCCTCCGGCAGGCGCTTGAAGCGCTCCTCGCCGACCCCGCGTTCGCCGACGGGCTCGTCCCGCCCGCAGGCGGATGGCGCGGACAGCCGCCGTACCTCGCGCACACCGAGCGTCTGATCGCCGACCCGCGCGGCGCCCTCCCCCACCAACCGCTCATGCTCCACCGCGGCGGCTTCCCGGACGGTGCATGAGCCTGCGCCTCGCCCATCGGACGCTCGCTCTCGACGGCCCGCCGTGCATGATGGGCATCGTCAACGTCACACCCGACTCGTTCTACGATCAGGGCCTGACCGCCACGACCGAGGCCGCGGTCGCCCGCGGGATCGAGCTGGCGGCGGCCGGGGCGGGCATCATCGACGTCGGCGGGATGACGGCGCAGCCCGGTCGCGTGCTCTCGCAGGCGGACGAGATCGCCCGGGTCGAGCCCGTCGTCTCGGCGCTGCGCGCCGCGCTCGACCTGCCGATCTCGATCGACACCTACCGGGCCGGCGTCGCCGCCGCCGCCCTGCGCGCCGGGGCCGACATCGTGAACGACCACACCGGCCTGTCCGACCCCGACCTGGCCGCCGCCGTCGCCGACCAGCGCGGCGGCCTCGTCGTCACCGACCTCGCGCTCGCGCCGAAGCAGGCGCAGACCGGCCGCCACAGGGTCGCGGTCGACGCGATCGCCGCCTTCCTGGTCGAGCGCGCCCGCGCGGCCGAGGCGGCCGGAGTCGCCGCCGACGCGATCCTGGTCGACCCCGGCCTCGGCTTCGGCAAGGACACCGTCACCGACCTGGCCACGCTGCGGGAGCTGCCCCGCCTGGCCGCGCTCGGCTATCCGCTGCTGCTCGCGCCGTCACACAAGGAGGTCACCGCGGAGCCGCTCGGCCTGCCCGAGTCGGCGCTCGAGGGCACGGCGGCCGTCGTCGCCGTCGCCGCCTATCTCGGCGCGTCGGTGCTGCGCGTGCACGATCTGCCGTTCATGCGCCACGTCGCCACGATGGGGTGGCTGATCGGGAGTCAGGCGGCCGGGACGGACAGGTCGGCGTCG
>DASXZF010000171.1:0-11697 GCA_036502065.1 Gaiellales bacterium | reverse complement strand
GCGCCAGCGTCGAGGCGACCAGGCCGTGGACGTGGAAGAGCGGCATCGCGCAGTAGGACACGTCGTCGTCGCCGAGCGCATAGTGGGCGGCGATCGCGGCCGCCTGCGCGGTCAGGTTGCGCTGGAGCAGCGGCACCTGCTTGGGCCGCGACGTGGTGCCGCTCGTGTGCAGCAGAAGGGCGATGTCGTGCGGCCCGCCCACCGCCTGGGCATTCGCGGGCGCAAGCGGCGTGCCGTTCGCCGTCAGGGCCGGGGCCGCGCCGCCGTCCCAGGTGCCGATCTCGGCGATCGCGACCTCGCCGGCGGCCGCGCGGGCCGCGGGTGTCGCACCGGGGGCGAGCACGAGCAGTCGCGGCTCGAGATCTGCGAGGAAGAAGCGGAACTCCGGCTCGGTGTAGGCCGGATTGAGCGGCGCGGTGGCCGCGCCGAGCATGGCGAGCGCGAACAGGACGGCCACGATCTCGGGCCCGTTGGGCAGCACGACGGCCACCCGGTCGCCACGGCTGACACCGGCGGCCGCGAGGCCGCCCGCGAGCTCACCGGCAGCCTCGGCCAGCCGGCCGTGGGTGATGGCGGTGCCGTCGTCGGGAGAGACCAGCGCCGGCCGCGAGCTCCCGGCGTCGAGCAGCTCGAGCAGCGTGTCGGCCGGCATACGGCCTGATCCTACCCGGGCACCCGCTCGGCCAGCTCACGGCAGGTGGCAACCCACACGTCGCCGTGCCCGCGCACGTGGTCGATGATCCCGTCGAGGAGCGCCAGCCGGCCAGGCCGCCCGATCACCTGCGGGTGCATGGTCAGCACGAAGGCCCCGCCCAGCTCGCGGATGCCGGCGAACTCGGCCTCCCAGATCTCGCGCACCTCGCTCGGCGTCGAGATCCGCCGCGTCCAGCTCTCGCGCCCGTCGAACCAGAAGTGGGCCGCATCGTCGAGGATCCACTGGATCGGCAGCTCCGCCAGGCGCTTGCCGGGGTGGCGGTAGGGGACGATGTCGTCCATCAGGTTGGACGAGTAGGCGAACCCGTGCCGCTCGAGCAGGTCGAGTGTGTGCGGGCTGAAGTCCCACGACGGCGACCGGTAGCCGGACACCTCGACGCCGAACCCGCGCAGGATGCCGAGCGCGCGCGTGAGCTCGTCCTCCTCGGCGGCCGCGTCCATGTTGGCGGGCGACGTGTGCGTGTAGCCGTGGTGGCCGATCTCGTGGCCGTCGGCGATGATCTCGCGCACGCGCTCGGGATGGCGCTCGGCGACCCGCCCGGGGATGAAGAACGTCGCTCGCAGCCGGTGCCGGCGCAGCAGCGCGAGGATCTGCGGCACGGCCACCTTGGCGCCGTAGGTGCCCTGCGAGAGCACGCCCGGACGGTTCTCGTTGCCCTTGTCGTCGCCGATCCACACCTCCTCGGCGTCGAAGTCGAACGTGAAGGCGGCCGCTGCGCGCATGCCGTCGGGCCACATCTCGGTACCTCCTGGGGCGGGCGCACGAGTGTAGACAGCGGCGATCCGGAGTGGGAGACTCGCACCGTGCACGTTCGGACACTCCTCGCTGCGGCGGTGGGCCTGGTGCTGCTCGGCGTGCCCGGGGCGTCCACTGCCGCGACGACGGGCATCGCGCTCACGCCGTGCGGCGGAAAGCCCCTGATCGAGTGCGGATCGATCTCGGTGCCGCTCTACTGGTCTCAGCCGGGCGCCGGCAAGCCGCTGACCGTGAAGTTCCGCGTCTACCGCCACACCGATCAGTCGGCGCCGGCCGGCGAGCCCGTCGTCGCGTTCGAGGGTGGTCCCGGCTACCCGTCGATCGGCTCGGCCGAGAGCTACCTCTTCATGCTCGGGCCGCTGCATCGCACGCACGACCTGATCGTGATGGACCAGCGCGGCACCGGCGGCTCGAGCGTCATCGACTGCCCGGCGCTCCAGAACGGGATCGGCGTCTATTCGCAAGCTGCGGCGGCGTGCGCCCGTCAGCTGGGTGTGCGCGCCGGGGCGTTCGGCACGGCTGCGGTCGGCGACGACCTGGCGGCGATCCTGCGCGGCCTCGACGTGCCCACGGTCGACGTCTACGGCGACTCCTACGGGACGTATGCCGCCCAGGTGTTCACGATCCACCACCCGGGGATGGTGCGGGCCGTCGTCCTCGACGGCAGCTACGACAACTCGTTCCGCCCGTTCGAGCAGGAGGAGTCGGTGTCGCTGCGCCACGCCTGGCGGGCGCTGTGTGCGCGCTCGGGCGCCTGCCACGGCATCCTGCGCTCGATCGGGGCGTTCGACCGCTCGCTGCGGACGCATCCGTTCGTCGGGCGCGGGCTCGACGCCGACGGCTTCGCCGAGCGCGTGCATCTGACGCCGGCCCTGTTCGCCCAGCTCGTCGAGGACGCGACGTTCAGCTACACGTTCTTCCGCGACCTGCCCGGCGCGCTCGCCGCGCTGCACCACGGCTACCGGGCGCCGATGCTGCGCCTGGCGGCCGAGGACGCCTCGTTCGACGCGGCCGGCGGGGGCGCCGCCGGCTATTCGGTCGGCGACTACGCGGCGGTCTCGTGCCACGACTACCCGACCGTCTGGAACGTCGACGCCTCGCCGGCACAGCGGCGCGGCCAGCTCGACCGCGCCGTCGCCCGGCTGCCCGAGCGCGTCTTTGCCCCGTTCTCGAAGCGCACCTGGCTGGCATCGCTCGACGAGAACCAGCTCGTGTACGGCTGCCTCGGCTGGCCGGTGCCGCCCGTGTCCGACCCGCCGTTCCCGTCGCACGCGCGGCCGCACATCCCGGTGCTCGTGCTCGACGGCGAGTTCGACCAGGCGACGCCCGTGGCCGACGCGCGCCACGTGGCCGCGGCCTGGCCCGACTCGACCTACGTCCAGGTGCGAAACACCGGCCACATCAGCGCGCTCGGCGACTACCAGGGGTGCGCGAGCGGGATCGTGCGCCGGTTCCTGGCCGACCTGCACGCGGGGAACACGTCGTGCGCAGGCCGCATGCCGGCGATCGGCGTGTCCCGCTTCCCGGCCTCGCTGGCGGCGTCGCCCGCAGCGCGGTCGACACCGGGCGATCGCTCGGCGCCGGCCGCCCATCGCGGCGTCTGGGTCGCGGGGGCCACGGTCGGCGATGCGCTCGCGCGCTGGTACAACCTCATGTACGGGGTCGACGGGCACGGCCTGCGCGGCGGTGCGTACACGGTCGCCGGCGGCTACTACTCGCACCTGCCGCTCGTGATCCGCATGCGCGGCGACCGGTTCGTGTCCGGCCTGGCCGTGTCCGGGACGGCGACCTGGAACCGCTCCGCCTTGCGCGTGCGCGCCGTGCTGACCCTGCGCGGCCCGGCGGCGGCGAGCGGGCGCATCGTGCTCACCTTCCCGACCGACCGGCAGCATGGCACGGCGACGGCGACGGGCGTCCTGGGCGGCCGCCGCGTCGCCGTGGCCCTCCCGGTTCCGTGGGTGCCGCAGGGCTGATACCGTGGAGCCATGAGCGTGAGCATCGCCACAAGCGTTCACCGCGCAGCGCCGCCGCTGTCCACCTCGGTCGTCGAGGCGATCGGCGGGACGCCGCTGCTTGCGATCGAGGGCATCTACGCCAAGCTCGAATATCTGAACCCGTCCGGCTCGGTCAAGGCGCGCCTGGCGCGGTACATGATCGAGCGGGCCGAACAGGAGGGGCTGCTGAGCCCCGGCGACACGATCGTCGAGGCGTCGAGCGGCAACACGGGCAACGCGATGAGCATGGTCGCGGCGGCGAAGGGCTATCGCATGCTCGTCGTGATGCCCGAGGGGATGAGCCCCGAGCGGGTCGCGATCTCGCGCGCGCACGGCGCCGACGTGCTCCTGATCGGCGACTTCCACGTCACGGCGGCGCTCAAGAAGGCCCGCATCCTCGGCGAGCGGCCGGGCTACTTCCATCCCGGGCAGTTCGACTCTGAGTGGAACGTGACCGAGAACCGCGAGTGGCTCGGCGCCGAGATCCTCGAGCAGCTGCCGGGCCTGCCCGACGCGCTCGTCGCGGGTGTCGGCACCGGTGGCACGCTGATCGGCGTCGGCCAGGCCTTCCGGGCCGCGAACCCCGACGTGCTCGTCGTGGGGCTCGAGCCGGGCGAGTCGCGCACCATCTGCTGCGGCGAGATCGCCCTGCACGCGATCGAGGGCATCGCCGACGGCTTCGTGCCCGGGATCATCGCGCGGCACCGGTCGGAGATCACCGACGTCGTCAGCGTCACGAGCGACGCGGCGCTCGAGGAGATGCGCCGGCTCGCGCGCGACCACGGCATCTTCGTCGGGCCGAGCTCCGGCGCGCACATGCTGGCCGCGAAGAAGCTGCGGGCCGAGCGGCCCGAGCTCGGCACGGTCGTGACGCTCTTCTGCGACGAAGGCGAGAAGTACATCGCCGACCACCACGTCCGCTGAATAACCGGTGCCAGGCTCCGATATTCACGCGGTGGCGTAGGTCACACGCCGCCCGGATCGTGAGCCGGCGCACACTGGCCGCCATCCGGTAACGGCACTCACCGCCGCCGAAACCGCCTCCTCCCGGTGCCCGTAGGGCCGGCACTGACCACGGATGAAAGGGAGGGGCAGATGGGACAGACGAAGACCACACCCGGCGCGCCGTCGCCGGAGGAGCTCGAGTCGCACTGGAACAAGGTCGTCGGGCGCCGCGGCTTCCTGATGGGCGTCGGCGCCGCCGGCGCGGCCGCCCTCAGCGGCGGGGCACTGGGCGGAACGGCGGCCGCGTTCGCCGACACGGGGCGGCTCTCGCGCGGAGACGCCGCCGTCCTGCGCTTCCTGGCGGCTGCCGAGATCATCGAGACCGACCTGTGGCAGCAGTATGCCGAGCTCGGCGGCGTGAACGGCGGCAACCCCGCCTACACGGCCGCCCTCGAGAACCTCGACGGGGACATGCCGCAGTACGTCTCGGACAACACCGACGACGAGCGAAGCCACGCCGCGTTCCTGAACGCGTACCTGCGCTCGAAGGGCGAGGAGCCCGTGAACCTCGACGCGTTCCGCACGCTCCCGAGCAGCAAGGCGACCGGGGCGAAGCAGATCGGCCGGCTCACGAACCTGCAGAAGCTGAACGTCGACACGAGCTGGTACACCCGCTACCGCAGCCCGCAGAACCCCGACTTCGGCGCCACCTTCCCCCAGGCGGTCGACATCAAGGGCGAGCCGGCCATTCCGCTCGACGACTCCGACACCCCGCCGGGCATGTCCCAGCCGGTGCCGCCGACGAGCGCCAGGCAGCGGCGCATGCAGGCGATCGCAAACACCGCCGGATTTCACTTCGCGATGATCGAGCAGGGCGGCTCGAGCCTGTACACGACGATGAGCCTCAAGGTCTCGAGCCTCGAGGTGCTGCGCATCGTCGTCTCGATCGGCGGCGTCGAGGTGAACCACTTCGCCGTGTGGCACGACAAGGCCGGAAACGCCGTCGCCCAGCCGCTCGCCGGCGTCAAGGATCCCGAGACCGGCGTGACGTTCCCCGACCTGAACTCCCCGCCCTTCGGCGGCGAGCTCTTCCAGACCAACCTGATCATGCCCGAGCCGACCGACTTCATCCGCAAGGACCTGCCGAAGTGCTCCGTCATCCGCCCCTCGACGGTGCACAACTCGGGTGCGATGGCGGCGGTTGCGGCGCTGACGGCGAACGGCCTCTTCGACGGCCAGTCGAAGCAGTTCTTCGCCGCCGCCCACGGCCTTGCGAGGGCCGCGGACGCGGCGCACCGAGGGGTGCGGTAGATGCGAGAGGGATAGGCTGGAAGATTGGCCTTGTTGTGCCGTAAACTTGTGACGTGAACTGTCCACGGTGCGGGAACGAGAACACCCTGGGACGCAAGTTCTGCGGCGAGTGCGGAGCGGGTCTCACGCAGACCTGCCCGTCGTGTGCCGCGGCCATCGAGCCGGGCACCAAGTTCTGCGGCGAGTGCGGGACGGCGCTGGGAGCCGGCGCCGCCCCGCCCGTCGCGGCGCCGGCCCCGGTGGTGATCGCGGCCGTGGCCGAGCGGCGGCTCGTCTCGGTGCTCTTCGCCGATCTCGTCGGCTTCACCACGCTCTCGGAGGGCCGTGACTCCGACGAGGTGCGCGAGCTCCTGTCGCGCTACTTCGACGCCTCGCGGCGGCTGATCGAGCTCTACGGCGGAACGGTCGAGAAGTTCATCGGCGACGCCGTCATGGCGGTGTGGGGGACGCCCACGGCGACCGAGGACGACGCCGAGCGGGCCGTCCGCGCTGCGCTCGACCTGGTCGCGGCCGTCTCGGCGCTGGGCGATGAGATCGGCGTGCCCGACCTGCGCGCCCGCGCGGGCGTGCTCACCGGCGAGGCCACCGTGACGGTCGGCGCCGACGGCCAGGGCATGGTCGCCGGCGACATCGTCAACACGGCCTCGCGGATCCAGTCGTTCGCCGATCCCGGCCAGGTGCTCGCCGGCGAGCCGACCCGGCGCGCCACCGAGCCGACGATCGTCTACGAGGACGCGGGCGAGCACGAGCTGAAGGGCAAGATCGGGCTGCACCGGCTGTGGCGGGCCGTGCGGGTGGTCTCCGGTGCGCGCGGGTCGCTGAAGTCGGAGGGCCTGGAGGCGCCGTTCGTCGGCCGCGACCGCGAGCTGCGCCAGATCAAGGATCTGTTCCACGCCTCGGCCGACGAGCGCCGTGCCCACCTGGTCTCGGTGACCGGCATTGCGGGGATCGGCAAGTCGCGGCTGGTGTGGGAGTTCTACAAGTACTTCGACGGCCTCGCCCAGGTCGTCTACTGGCACCGCGGCCGCTGCCTCTCCTACGGCGAGGGCGTCACCTACTGGGCGCTGGCCGACATGGTGCGGATGCGCTGCCGCATCAGCGAGGAGGAGTCGGCCGAGGGGGCGCTCGCAAAGCTCGCCGTCGTGCTCGACGAGCACATCACCGATCCGGAGGAGCGCCGGTTCGTCGAGCCGCGGGTGGCCCACCTGATGGGGCTCGAGGAGGGCAGCGCGTTCGGCCGCGAGGACCTGTTCGCGGCGTGGCGGACGTTCTTCGAGCGCCTGGCCGACGTCTATCCGACGATGCTCGTCTTCGAGGACATGCAGTGGGCCGACGCGTCGCTGCTCGACTTCATCGAGTACCTGCTCGACTGGTCGCGCCAGAGTCCGCTCTTCGTCGTCACCGCCGCGCGCCCGGAGCTGCTCGACCGCCGCGACACCTGGGGCGCGGGCAAGCGCAACTTCACCTCGATGTACCTCGAGCCTCTGCCCGAAGGCCCGATGCGGGCGCTGCTGGCGGGGCTCGTGCCGGGGCTGCCAGACACGCTGCGCGACCAGATCCTGGCCCGCGCCGAGGGCGTGCCGCTGTACGCGATGGAGACGGTGCGCATGCTGCTCGACCGCGGCCATCTGGTCCGCGAAGGCAGCGTCTATCGCCTCGAGGGGCCGGTCGAGGCGCTCGAGGTGCCCGAGACGCTGCATGCGCTGATCGCCGCCCGCCTGGACGGCCTCTCCGACGAGGAGCGGCGCGTCGTCCAGGACGGCGCCGTGCTCGGAAAGACGTTCACCCGCAACTCGGTCGAGGCGCTCTCGGGCATCGACGGGGATCAGGTCGAGCATGTGCTGCAGGCGCTCGTGCGCAAGGAGGTGCTCTCGATCCAGGCCGATCCGCGCTCGCCCGAGCACGGCCAGTATGGCTTCCTGCAGGATCTGATGCGCCGCGTCGCCTACGAGATGCTCTCGCTGCGCGACCGGCGCGAGCGCCACCTGGCCGCCGCCGACTACCTGGAGCGGACGCTCGCAGACGACGACGAGATCGTCGAGGTGCTGGCGTCGCACTACATCGACGCATATACGGCGGCGCCCGATGTGGACGGGGCCGATGCGGTGCGGCGGCGTGCGAGCGAGCTGCTCGTCCGCGCCGGCGAGCGGGCCGAATCGCTGGGCGCGCCGACCGAGGCGCAGCGCTACTACACGCGCGCGGCGGAGCTCTCCGAGACACCGCTCGACGAGGCCGGCCTGCTCGACCGCGCCGCCCAGATGGCCGTCCGCGCTGCTGCGCAGGACGCGGCGGCCGACCTGGCCGAGCGCGCGCAGGCGCTCTACGAGGCCGCCGGCGAGCACGGCGCCGCCGCCCGGGTGCTGATCATCCGGTCGCGGATCGACCAGGCGCAGGGCCGCCTCGACGAGGGCCTCGAGCGCATGCAGCGGGCCTACGACGTGCTGCGCGAGGAGCCCGCCGACGAGAGCTTTGCCACCCTCACGACCCGCCTTGCCGGCGCCTACTACTTCGCCGGTGACGTGCCGCGCTGTGCCGAGCTCGTCGAGCAGGCGCTCGACCTCGCCGAGGCGCGGGGCATGACCCGGGTGCTCACCAACGCCGTCATGATCAAGGCGATGGTGGGCGCGTCGGGCCGCCACCCCGAAGAGGCGCGCGGCCTCTTCCAGCTCTCGTTCGACCTCGCGACGAAGCACGAGCTGCGCGAGGAGGCGAGCCGTGCGGCCTCGAACCTCTCCGACCTCGCCTTCCGCCGCGACCGCTATCCCGAGGCGCTCGGCCACCTCGAGCAGGCCCGGTCGCTCGCCAAGGCGGTCGGCAGCCGCCCGCACGAGTGGTTCGCGCTCAGCGAGTCGACCTATCCGCTCTACATGCTCGGGCGGTGGGACGAGGCGATGGCCGCCTACACCGAGCTGCCCGAGGACGTGCTGCCGACCGGCGGCACGCTGCTGAGCCCGCTGAGCTCGATCCTCGAGATCCACGTGCACCGCGGCGACCCGATCGCCGCCCGCCGGCTGCTCGAGATCTACTCCCGGCTCGAGCACTCGGCCGATGTGCAGGAGCTCGCGGGATACGCGGCGGCGACCGCGTGCGTCGTCTATGCCGAGGGGCGCTACGCCGAGGCCGTCGCCGCCGGCCTGCGCACGGTCGAGTACGGCGAGACGCTCGGGCTCGACGGCCAGGACGCCAAGATGGGCTTCATGTGGTCGCTCGAGGCCGCGGTCGTCATGGGCGACCGGGCGAAGGCGACCGACATCGTCGAGCGGATCGAGGCGATGCCGCCGGGTCTGCGCCCGCCGTCGCTCGGTGCGCACGCAAATCGCGCCCGCGCCCGCCTGGCCGACTCGGCCGAGCTGGCCGAGACGCAAGCGATGGTCGCGGCCACGAGCTTCCACGAGCTCGGCCTGCGCTTCTGGTCGGCCGTCGCCCAGCTCGAGCGGGCCGAGATCGTCGCGGCGGACGGCCGCGGCGAGGAGGCCGAGCCGATCGCGGCCGAGGCGCGCCTCGTCTTCGAGGAGCTGCGGGCGACCCCCTTCATCGCGCGCGCCGACGCGCTCGGCAGCCGTGCATCCGCCGAAGCCGTCGGCTGACGACTGGCCGGTCCACCGGCGGTTGTGGCACCCTATGGAGGTGAGACGGTGGGTGATCACGCTGGCGGCGGTGGCGGGGATGCTGGCCGCCGCGACGTCCGCGCAGGCCGCGCCGCTGCCCACGATCCCGGCACAGGAGCTGCGTCAGATCAGGGCGCTCCTGCGGGTGTTCGTGCCCGAGGCGGCGGGTCGCCACCATCCCGGCCTGGCGCGGATGCTCGCCACGCCGGCGATGCGCGCGCAGGCCACGCCGGCGCAGTGGCGGGCAGGCGACCTGCCCGTGTTCCCGTATCCGGTGAACGACGGGCCCTACGGCATCCGCCCGATCACGGTCGCGCCGAACGAGGTCACGTTCGACCTCATGCTGCATCCGCGCAAGGGCGCCGACGCGGGCGTCGCGGTCTACACCGCCGAGGTGCAGCGGATCGGCGGCCGCTGGCTCGTGGCCGAGATGTTCCCTACGGCCCAGTTCGCGGCTCCCGGGCAGGCCGACACGATCGTCGCCCAGCCCGACTTCGCGCCTCACGCGGTGGGGCTGCCCTTCCGCAACAACCTGAGCCAGAAGATCTGGCTCGTCGTCTTCGCGGTGATCGGGCTGCCGCTGCTCGCGGCGCCGATCGGCTTCCTGCTCGTCTGGCGGCGGAGCCGCACCCGCGGCGCCGACATCGACGCGCAGGAGCGGGCGACGGCGCCCTGGCGCTAGGGGGTCGGTAGCTGCGCGAGCTCGGCGAGCAGCGTGTAGGAGCGCTCGCGGGCGGCGGCGTCGGGGACGCTCGCGATCGCCATTATCTCGTTCGCCGCCGTCTCGGCGAGGATCGCCTCGAGCCGCGTGCGCACGGTCGCCGGGCTGCCGACGACCTGCGTGGCGAGGTAGCCGTCGGCATAGGAGCGCTCGAGGTCGGTCCACTGGTGGTGGCGGACCTGCGCCATCGTCGGCAGCGGCCCCGGCGGGCGGCCCGTGTTGCGCTGCGCGAAGCTGAGCGCCATCGCCGAGGCCAGCAGCTGCGCCTCGTCGTCGGTGTCGGCGCAGACGAGGAAGACCGTGATCTGCGCATAGGGCTCGGCGAGGTCGGGAGAGGCCTCGAACCGCGACCGGTAGAGCTCGAGGGCCGCCAGCGTGTTCGCGGCGCTGAAGTGATGCGCGAAGGCGAACGGCAGCCCCATCAGGGCGGCCACCTGGGCGCTGTATCCGCTCGAGCCGAGCAGCCACAGGGCCGGCATCCCGGCGCCGTAGCCGGGCACGGCGTGGATGCCCTCGAACGGCGTCCCGGGAGCGAAGCCCTTGAAGTAGCCGTAGAGCTCCTGCAGCAGCTCGAGCAGGTCGTCGCTCGACCCGATCCGGCGCAGCGCCTGCATCGTGCGCTGGTCGGTGCCCGGCGCGCGGCCGATGCCGAGGTCGATCCGGCCGGGGTGGAGAGCCTCGAGCGTCCCGAAGCGCTCGGCGATGACGAGCGGCGCGTGGTTGGGGAGCATCACGCCGCCGGAGCCGAGCCGGATCCGCGCCGTGCGTGCGCCCGCATTTGCGATCAGGACGTCCGGGGCCGAGCTGGCGATGCCCGGCATGTTGTGGTGCTCGGCGTACCACAGCCGGTGATACCCGAGCCGGTCGACGAGCACCGCGAGCGCCGTCGCGTCGGCGAGCGCCGTGGCCGGCGTCGAGTCGCCGCTGACCGGGGCGACGTCGAGCACCGAGAACGGCACCCCGAACACCGGGCTTGCGGCGGCACGGGCGGCGGCGAGCAGGTCGGTCACGCAGGCGTGCAGCGCGAGCAGCGGCCGGGCAGCGAGGCGAGGGCGCGGTCGGACAGCTCGAACCCGACCGACGCGGCGGCCTCGCGCAGCGGCGTCAGTGCGCACCCTTCGAGCGTCGTGATCGCGCCGCAGTCGACACAGACCAGGTGGTGGTGGTGGCCGTCGGCGCCGCACATCACGAACACGGCTTCGCCGGAGCGGGTGCCCGCGTCCTCGACCAGGCCCTCGTCGCGCCAGCGGTCGATGGCGCGGTAGGCGGTCGTGAGCCCGAGCGTCGGCTGGTCGCGGCGGGCGGTCTCGTGCAGCTCGCGGGCGCTGAACGCGCGGCCGATCGAGCGGCCGGCCTCGAGCAGCGCCGTGCGGTTGCGGCGGTTGCGTCCCTGCTCCATGCACGAAAGCGTAGTCGGGGGCGGGGCGGATCTCAAGAGTAAGATTGACATCCGTTTTCATTTCCGTTAGCGTGCCGGCATGACGAGGACCTTCGCCGGATTCGTGCTGCTCGCGGTCGCCGTCGCGGCGGCCGCGATCGCGCTCGCGGCCGCCGGAAGCCCGTTGCCGGCCCGTACCGGCCGCCTGCGCGTCGTCGCGGCCGAGGACTTCTACGGCGACATCGCCGCCCAGATCGGCGGCGACCACG
>DASXZF010000170.1:0-10964 GCA_036502065.1 Gaiellales bacterium | reverse complement strand
CCCCTCGGCCACCGGGGCGCAGCGCACCGCGATCGAGTCGAGCGACGCCTTCCCGCACACGCCGCAGCTCGACGTCGTGTAGAAGTTGCGCTGCAGGAGGTCGGCGTCGTAGGGCCGGGTCAGGTCGACCGTGACGACGTTGTACATCTGCTCGTCGCGCGGCACCGAGCAGTAGCGCACGGTGGTCACGTCGTGCGTGCCCGCGACGATCCCTTCGGTGTAGAGAAAGCCTGCGGCGAGCTCGAAGTCGCTGCCCGGCGTGCGCATCGTGACCGCCACGCGGCGCTGCTCCATCCCGGGCGCATCGACGCGGATCTCCATCGGCTCCTCGGTCGCGAGCGCGTCGGCGGTGCGACGGCGGCAGTCGCCGAGCGCGACCGCGGTCAGCCGTGTGCGGGTGACGGTGCCTGCGCGGGCCGGAAGGCTCATGCCTCCAGTGTATGCGGCGGGTGCCGCTAGAGCTCGGACGGCGGCTCGTCCAGGCTGGTCTGGCGGGCGCGGCTGTAGAGGTCGATGTTCGGGCCGCGGCGCGACCCGCCGATCGTCGTGGACGACTGGATCATCCACACGGTCAGGAGCACACCCACGGCGCTCAGGCCGAGGCCGAGCAGCGGCGAGACGCCGGCAAGCAGCGTGAAGGACGAGTACCCGTGCGAGTCCAGCGCGGCGCGCATGAACACCGCCGACCCGACGAACGGCACCAGCTCGCCCACGAACGACGCCAGCACCGCAGTGCCGATCGCGACCGTGCAGCCGGACATGTACGGCAGCAGGAGGGCCGTCACCACGCCGGTCACGACGGCGCCCGCGCACGCGATCACGAGGGAGTACGTGAGCGTCGTCGACTGCGACAGGCCGCTGCCCGTCGAGTGCGTGATCAGCAGGCTCGCGAGCAGCGCGCCCGCGACGAACCCTGTCACGAAGCCTCCGATGATCCGCCCCACGATCACCGTCACCCACACCGGCAGGTCCATCATTCGCCTCCAGTTGTTGCCACCAGGCGAATTCATCGGCGGCACCAGCCGGTCGCTGAAGCCTCAGCGCGGATCCTCACGGTCGACGTTCCAGTGCCGCGCGGCCGCGACGACCCACTTGTCGCCGTCGGGCCGCGGGGTCAGCCCGAACCGGGTGATGGCGCGCTGGCCGCCCTCGTGGTCGCCGTAGAGCACGTCGATCGTGACCGCGTCGCGGCGCTCGATCGCGGCCGCCGCCTCGGCGAACGCCTCGCTCGCCGTGTCGCGGAACACGCCCTGCCAGAAGCCGACGTCACCGACCGGGATATAGATGTCGCGGGTGAGGCGGTTGAACTCCTCGAGCGGCGGCGCCTCCGCACCGGCCCCGGTCTGGCGCTCGGCCCAGAAGCACCAGCCGTGCAGCACGGCGATGCCGCTTCCGACGTTCCGCAGCGACATGGCCAGATAGACCGCCTCCGGCGTGACGTCTGCCCCTCCGCTCCCGCCGGGCACCATCATCCAGTGGTTGTCGGCGAACCCGACCTTGACCGGCGGGTCCTCGAGGTGCGAGTGCATCAGCACGGGCCGGATGCCGGCGAGCAGCGATCGCTCGGCCACGCGCGCCGAGCGGTTCCCCGAGCGCACCGACGAGAACGTGGCCACCGCCAGAACCAGCGTCCCACCCGCCGTCGCAAGCGACGAGATTGTCACCCAGTCGGCCATTGCCGGCCGAGTCTAGCGATGCCGTCAGGCGGGCACAGGCTCGACGCTCTGCACCGGCCGCCAGCGGCCCTCGAGCTCCTGCATGCGCTTGAAGCTCGCGAGGAACGCGCCCCAGCCGACGTTGTAGCCGCCGGCCGAACGGGCGTCGGTGAAGCCGCTGTGGACGAGGGTCAGCCGCGTGCGGCCGCCGGAGCCCTCGAGCTCCCACGTGACGACGGTATCCGGGTCGCCGGGGCGCCGCCACGAGTACGCCAGCCGCCGCTCCGGCTCGAGCGCGAGGATCCGCATCGGGCCGTGATCCCAGCCGAAGTCGTAGACGCCGCCGACCCGCGGCTCGACGGTTGCGCGCTCGGCGATCCAGCGATCGAGCTGCGCCGGCTCGATCAGCGAGCGCCACACATGGGCCGGCGGCGCGTCGATCTCCACCGCACCGCCGACGCTCGTCCCCGGCGGCCGCGTCAGGTCGACGCGGGGTGCGAGGCCGCGGCCCTCGGCGAAGCTCGCCAGGTTGTCGAGGGTCAGATGCCACCAGTCGCGCACCGACGGCTCGGCGCCGTCGCGCGGGCGCACGCCCGCGTGGGTCAGGGTGAGCGTGCAGGCGTCGCCGTCGGGCTCGAGCGCGATCCGCACGTCGGTGTCGAGGCCGTCGAGCCGCCACACGAATCGCAGCAGCCGGCCGTCGGCGCTCAGAAGCCGCTGGCGCGCTCGCTCGTTGCCGGGCACCGTCGGCCCGAAGAACTCGTACCGGCCGGCCTCCAGGTCGACGTCGGCGGCGTCGGCCAGCCAAACGCGCATTGCGGCGGGCTCGGTCAGCGCCGCGAACACGGTCGCGGGGGCGGCCTCGACGCGGTGCGCGAGGGCATAGGTCACTGTCTCGGTCACTGTGGGTCTCCCTTCGGATAGCAGGCGAGCGCGAGGGCGAACGGCTCGCCCTCACCGCCGCCGTGCCGCTCGAGCAGCGCCTCGAACGTCGATTGCAGGTCGCGCAGGAAGGCGTCGCGGCGGTCGGGCGCCAGCATCACCTCGCCCGCGAGCCCGAGCGAGGGCGTCTCGGTGCCGCGCTGCGCCAGCTCGGCGACGTCTCCCGCGAGCTGCTCGGCCAGGTCGAGCAGGAATCCGAGGCTGAACGCATCGCGGGCGCTGCGGGGGCCGCCGAGCTCGCCGACGAGCCGGGGCGAGAGCCAGTACGCCCGGGCGCGCGCCCGGTAGATGCCCTCGGCGATGCCGCGGACGCGCCGCTCGCGGACGCGCTCCACCAGGCCCGCGGCCTCGAGCTTCTTCACGTGGTAGTAGACGCGCTGGGGCGTCTCGCCCAGCTCGGCCGCGAGCTCGGTGCACGAGCGCTCCTCGGCCATCCGCCGCAGCAGGTCGACCCGGCGCGGCTTGAGCAGCGCCTCGGCCTGCTCGATCCGCTCCAGGTAGAGGACGTCTCGCATTACAAGGAATAGTTTGTACGTAAAACTTCAACTTGTCAAACGCGCACCGCCCGGGCCGATCTCATGGGTAATGCACCGCAGCTGGCATCGCACGCTCGTCGCACCTTTCAAGGGGGACGGCACCGCCGTGCAGCGCGTGTCGGCGGCGGCGCTCCTGGGAACGCTCGCCCCGGTCGGCCTCGCGGCTGCCTGGCTCGCCCACCCGCACACGCGTCCCGCGCTCGCGCTGCTCGTGAGCTCCGCGGTGCTGCTCGGCATCGCGGGGCGCTGCCTGGTCAAGCGGCCCGTTCCCGGCTGGGTGTGGGCCGTCCAGGTGCTCGCCGTGCCGGCGTGGTGGTACGCGCTGCAGCTGGACGTGGCCCGGCCGCCCGCCGCCTACCTGGTGCTGATGCTCGTGCTCCCGGTCGGCTGGGTGGGCTCGTGGCTCTCCTTGCGCATGACCGTGCTCGCTGTCGCGCTCGAATCGGCCGCGCTCGCGGCGGCCACGCTCCGCGGCGGCGCCGCGGGCGCGAGCGTGCTCGAGACGGTCGTCGGGATCGTCGCGCTCGCCGTGGTCGGGCTGATGGGATACAGCCAGATCGTGGCCCTCCGCGAGACGCGCACGGCCGCCGTGGCCGACGCCTACACCGACCCGCTCACCGGAGCACGCTCGCGGCGCTACGGCCTCGTCCGGCTCGAGGCCGAGCTCGGCCGCGAGCGTACGCGCGGCTCCGAGCGCCCGGCGCTCGTCATGTTCGACATCGACCACTTCAAGCTTGTGAACGACGTGCACGGGCACCCCGTCGGCGACGAGGTCATGCGGGAGCTCGTCCGCCGCGTGCGCACCACGCTGCGCGCCGGCGACGAGATCATCCGCTGGGGCGGCGAGGAGTTCCTGATCCTGCTCCCGCATACGGCCGACGCCGGCTTCGCGATGACGATCGCCGAGCGCGTCCGCTGCGCCGCCGCCGAGCGGCCGTTCACGACGACCGCCGGGCCGATCACGATCACCGTCTCGGCCGGGGTGGCGCTGGTGGCTGACGCGGGCGAGACGGCCGAGACCGTGATCGCGCGCACGGACGCCGCGCTCTACGCCGCCAAGCGGGGCGGACGCAACTGCGTCTGGGCGGCCCGCCGCCCGACGCCCGCGGCGGCGGCCTAGCCGGCCAGCTCGCGCACCTCGGCGGGGGTGACGTCGGCCGTGCGTCCCTCTGCGAACTCCGCGGCGATCCGCGCGGCCACGGCTGCGACCAGCGGGTCTCGTTTGTCGCGTCGCAGCACCCAGGCGACGCCGGCCGCGCCCGAGCGATCGTTCAGGGCGACGTCGGCGCTGCGCCCGACCAGGGCGGGGTCGAACGGCAGGTAGATCTCGGGATCCTTGAGCAGGCCGTCGATGTGCACTCCCGCCCGAGTCAGGAAGGCATCGGCGCCGATGACGGGCAGGCGGGCGGCGACGGGAGCGCCGGCGGCCGCGAGCACGTTGGGCAGCTCGCCGAGCGCCGCGAGATCGAGCCCGCAGCCGGGGTCGATGCCGGCCAGCTCGACAGCTGCGAGCTCGATCGGCTCGTTGCCGGTGCGCTCGCCGATCCCGCCCAGCGTCGCGTTCACGGCCGCGCAGCCCGCGAGCCAGGCGGCCGTGGCGTTCGCGTGCACCTTGCCGAGGTCGTCGTGGCCGTGCCACTCCAGATCGTCAGGCGCGATGCCCGCCGATCCGATCAGCGCCTCGACGAGCCGGGGCACGCTGCGCGGCAGCTCCGCCTCGCGCCATGGCAGGCCCAGGCCGAGCGTGTCGCACAGGCGCAGCTTGACCGGGACGCCCCGCTGCGCGCCCAGCTCGGCGAGCGCCGAGGCGAGCGGCAGGACGAACCCGTCCAGGTCGGCGCGGGTGACGTCCTCGAGATGCACCCGCGGGCGGATGCCCGCATCGATCACGGCCCGGACGAGGTCGACGTAGCGATCGAACGCCTCCTGCCGCGTCCAGCCGAGCTTGCCGTAGATGTGGTGGTCGGAGGCCGAGCACAGGATGCCGGTCTCGGCGACGCCGGCGGCCTGGACGAGGTGCAGGTCGCGGGCGTCGGCCCGGATCCAGGCGGTCGGCTCGGGGAAGCGCGCGCCGGTCGCGCGGATCGCCTCGAGCAGCGCGCGGTCGCGGTCGGCGTAGAGGAAGAGCTCGGTCTGGGCGATCCGCCCGCTGCCGGCGTCGAGGGCGGCCAGCACGCGGTGCAGGCCGAGCGCCGCCGCGAGCGTGAACGGCTCGCCGGCCTGCTGGCCGTCGCGGAACGTCGTGTCGGTGATGCGCAGGCGCACGCCGGGCACCCCAGCCTTGAGCCGCGGAGCGCCGCCTTCGGGGTAGACGTCGCGGTGGCGGTTGGGCGCATTGGTAGCATTGATTTGTATTGACATAGATTGATTTGTGATGATAGCAGGATCGCCGACACCCTCGCCCCGTACACTGAGCCGATGCCCGTGATGGTCGAGGGGATCGAGTACTTGACCGCCGACGAGGCCGCCGCGGTGCTCGGCGTCAAGCGGGCCACGCTCTACGCCTACGCGTCGCGCGGACGGCTACGGTCCTACCGGCGCGGCACCGGGCGCGCGCGGCTCTACCGCGCGGACGAGATCCGCGGCCTGACGCAGATCCAGGCCGACCGCGCGCCGGACTACCTGGTCGACGCGTCGAGCTGGATGGACGGCCACTCCTAGCGAGGGCCGTGCATCGTCTACGGCGTGACCGGCATCGCCTGCATGTTCGTCTCCTGGCCGAGCGCGGTGAACGCGGCCAGCGCAGCCGGGTAGGCGATCAGCCGGAAGTCGTTGCCCTTGGGCGAGATCGAGTCGAAGAAGTTGATCCCCTTGACCTCCGGGTGAAGCGCCGCCCATGCGCCGTAGGCCGAGATCCAGGCGGGCGTGCTCGAGAGCGTGGTCAGGCTGGCGGTCTCGCCGACCAGGAACGGCTTCTTGTGCAGGGTCGCGAACGCCACGGACGGGTTCAGGAGCTCGGCCTGGGTGCGGAACGGGGCGCCGGGCAGGTTGTAGGCGTCGGCGCCGATCCAGTGGACGTAGGCGTCGCCGGGGTAGAAGGTGGCCGCGTCGACCTTCGCGTGCGGGCCGAAGTCGTAGGCCATCGGCGTCCAGACGAAGTGCACGTTGGTTGCGCCGACCTTCTGGAAGATGTCGAACATCCGTCGCCAGGCGACGCGCACCCGCTTGGGGCCGCCGATGAAGCGCGGGTGGCCCTTGGGCTGGTCGAACTCGTACCACGGCACGAGCAGGATCTGGGCGCCGGTCGCGCGCATCGCCTTCGCGGCGGCGGTGATGACGCGGTCCTGCGAGCCCGAGGCGATCGCGGCAGCGGTCGTCGTGGGCGCGGCCGACCAGGCCAGCTCGGGGATGCGGCCGGCGGCCACGTCGGGGGCGATCCGCCTGGCCCAGCCGGTGAACGTCCACGGCATGTAGCTGCGGTCGAGGGCGAGCGTGCGGCCCATGTCGGACTCGAGGGTCGTGATGCCGCCGGGCTCGTTCGCGAACGCGCCCAGATAGACGCCGGAGCTGGGGACGATGGAGCCGGCGAGCGCGGCGGGCGCGGCGGCGGCGAGGGCGGCGGCGAGGGCCGCGAAGGTGAGGAGGAGGCGGGTGGGTCGGAGCATTCCGCAAGGCTCGACCACGGCCGCCGCGATTCCCATACGCCGATCGGGGGGTCTGCCCTCCCCGAAGCGGGCAACCTGGTCTACCGGCGGCCGATCAGTCCTCGATCATGATCGAGAGCGTCGGGCACGCAGCCTCGGCCTCCTCGACGCAGTCGCGCAGGCTCTCGTCCGGCTCGGCGACGTATTCCAGCCTGTCGGGCGCCACCAGGTTGAACACCTCCGGGCAGGCGATCATGCACTGGCCGTGGTGGTCGCACGTCTGGGTGTCGACGGTCACTCTCATGGTCCCTCCTGCGATGGGTGAAACACGATCGGAAGCTCGACGGGCCCGGTGACGCCGCTGATCGGCCGCAGCGTGGCCGGGCGCTCGAGGCGCGGCTCGCGCAGCCGCCGGGCGAGCAGCGGAAGCGCCTCGCGCATGTCGATCCGGGCCAGCCAGTGGCCCAGGCAGTGGTGGGCGCCGCCGCCGAAGCCGAAGTGCGCCCGCCGCTCGACGGTGATGTCGAACGGCTCGGTGCCGACGGCGAGCGGGTCGGTGTTCGCGGGCGGGCTCAGCAGGTGCAGCGTCGTGCCGGCGGGGATCTCCAGACCGTCCACGGTGATGTCCTCCATCGCCCGCCGCGTCGTCCAGACGACGGTCGGGTTCCAGCGGATCACCTCCTCGACCGCGTTTGCGGCCAGCTCCGGCCGCTGCGCGAGCAGCTCCCACTGCCGCGGCCGCTCCATGAAGAGCTGCATCGCCAGGCCGAGCTGGTTCTTGGTCGTGTCCATGCCGCCGAACACGATCAGCGTGATCATCGCCAGGAGCTCCTCGTGCGTCAGGCGGCCGCCGCCGTCGTGGGCGGCGACGAGGGCCGAGATGACGTCGCCGCCCGGCGCGGCCCGGCGCTCGGCGATCAGCTCGTCGGCGAGCGCGTACATGTGCGCGAGGCCCGCCTCGATGCGACCGCGATCCTGCGCGATCGTGACGCCGAACGCGAGGCCGATGTCGGTCGACCACTGCGACAGGTCGTGCCAGCGGCCCTCGTCGAGACCGACCAGGCGGCACAGCACACGCGCCGAGTAGGGCTCGGCGAACTCCGCCACGAACTCGCACCGCCCGCGGGCGGCGAAGGCATCCGTGAGCTCGGCGGCGAGTAGCCGGAAGCCCGGCACCATCCGCTCCATCAGCGCGCGCGAGAAGGCGGGGTTCGCCATCCGGCGCAGGCGGCGGTGGTCGTCGCCCTCGGCGCTCAGCATGATCAGCGACCACCACCGGTGCAGCGGGCCCTCCATGATGCCGTGCTGCTCGGGCCAGGCGAAGCTGCCCTGGCGCAGCCGCCGGTCCTTCAGGAGCAGGCTCGTCTGCTCGTAGCGCAGCACCGCCAGGCCAAAGTTCGTGCGGGCATACCAGCTGCGGTCGCGGGCGGCGCGCACCTCGGCCGACGACACCGAGAAGTCCGGGTCGGAGACGTCGAAGTAGGGCGCGTCGGAGGTGGCAGCCATCCCCGCCATCGTAAACGGTGCCTTCAACGGAACAGCGAAAAGCGGGGCCTGGCCCCGTCAAAAAGCGGGGCCTGGCCCCGTCTGGGGCCAGGCCCCTATCCCTGGGGACAGTCCCCATCGCTACGGCGGCGGCAGGCGCGGCGGCCACACGTTCAGCGTGACGACGTCAGCGGCGCCCGCGCGGGCCGAGTGCGGCACCCCGCCGGGGATCAGCACCTGCTGGCCGGGGCCGAGACGCAGCTCGGCGCCGGCCGAGATGAACGCGATCTCGCCCTCGACGACGATCGTGAGCTGATCCTCGGGGTGGTGGTGCTCCTCCCACTCCGAGCCGGGCCCGTAGCGGTACATCGTGACGGTCAGGTCGTCCGAGACGATCGTGGCGCCGTGGATGCGCGGCCGCAGCTCGGCGAACTCGCGCCCGTCCCAGTCGATGACGAGTGGCGTCTTCACGCGCGCCAGGATAGCCCCCGTCCCCTACCATTCCGGGCGCCTTGAGCCCGCACGCCCGGATCATCGAGCTGATCGAGCAGGACCGCTGCGTCATCCTCGACGGCGGCACCGCCACGGAGCTGCGCGAGCCGGCCGGCGAGCACCCCGAGCTGGAGGACCGGCTGTGGGGCACCGGCGCGCTCGTGCGCTCCCCCGAGGACGTCCTGCGCGTGCACCGCCGCTACGTCGACGTCGGCTGCGACGTGATCAGCACCGACACGTGGGGCCTGCCGACGGCGCTGCGCGACGAGCGGCCGCAGCTGTGGGAGGCAGAGCGGCCGGTGCACTGGATGGACGTCGCCCGCCGCGGCGTGCAGCTCGCGCGCCAGGCGGTCGCCGACGCCGGCCGCACCGGCGAGTGCGCGGTCGCGTTCAGCCTGAACGGCGATGTGGACACCCCCGAGGGGGCCGAGACGATCCGCCTGCTTGCGCGCGTCTTCGAAGACGACGCGCCCGACATCATCCTGCTCGAGACGCTCTCGCTCGTGCGCCCGACCACCTACGAGACCGTCGAGCGCCTGCTGGGCACGGCGCTGCCCGTGTGGCTCAGCTTCCGCCGCTGCCGAAGCGGTGTCTGCGGCGTCTACGGCGAGCACTGGGGCGGGCCCGAAGGCGACGCGTTCGGGCGCGCCGCCCGCCGGTTCGAGCAGATGGGCGTGAGCGCCCTGCTCGTGAACTGCATTCCGCCCGACCACGTGGGCGGGATGATCTCGTGGATGCGCGACTTCACCGACCTGCCGCTCGGCGCCTACCCCAACCTCGGCTACCTCTCGACGGCCGGCTGGCGCACCGAGGCGGGGATCGGCGGCGCCGAGTACGCGCAGATGGCGCTGCGCTGGCGCGACGAGGGCGCCCAGATCGTCGGCGGCTGCTGCGGCGTCGGCCCCGAGCACGTCGCCGCTGCCCGCGCCGCCCTCGACGGCACCCGCCCCGGCCACGCGCGCCCGCTCGAGCTCGTGGGCACCGAGGCGGACGAGGGCGTCCTGCCCCCCGGCGCGCGGGTCGAGCCCTGGACGGATGCCCGCGGGTCGTCGCTCTACCCGCTCGACTTCCCCGACATCCTGTGCGAGCCGGGCGTGTTCGTGCCCACCCAGGGCAGCTACCTGGTGTGGAAGTACCTGTTCAGCCAGCGGGTGGGCGCCGGCCTGCGCTGCCTCGACGTCGGCTGCGGCACCGGCCTGCAGACCGTGCAGCTCGCCCGCAACGGCGCCGAGCACGTGCACGCGATCGACGTCGACCGCCGTGCGGCGCAGAACACGCTCACGAACGCGTTTCGAAACGGCGTCGCCGGCCGGGTCACGGCGGCGGCCGTCGACCTCTACCCATGGGTGCCCGAGGAGCGCTACGACGTGATCGTCGCGAGCCTCTACCAGACGCCGGTCGACCCGTTCGAGCCCGTCTCGACCCACCGGCCGCTCGACTACTGGGGCCGCAATCTGATCGATCGCCTGATCGCGATGCTGCCCGAGGCGCTCGCCGCCGAGGGCGTCCTCTACCTGATGCAGCTCTCGATCATCGGCCAGCGGCGCACGTCCGCGCTGCTCGACCGGGCAGGGTTCGCGTCCAGGGTCGTAGACTTCGGCTTCTTCGAGTTCTCGGACCTGTTCGAGGACAAGGAGGAGCAGATCCACCGGGTGGAGCAGCTGTCGGACGCGTACCACCTGCGCCTGGGAGACCGGAACGTCATCGTCGCGTACCTCGTCGAGGTGACGCGAGCCGCAGAAAGCGAGGCTCCACCCGCATGACCGCAGACAACGAGTATCTCTTCACGTCCGAGTCGGTGACCGAGGGCCACCCCGACAAGATGGCCGATCAGATCTCCGACGGCGTGCTCGACGCCGTCCTCACCGACGACCCCTACGGCCGCGTTGCCTGCGAGACGCTGGTGAACACGGGCCTGATCGTCGTCTCCGGCGAGATCTCGACCTCCACCTACGTCGACGTCCAGGGCATCGCCCGCGAGACGGTGCGCCGGATCGCGCTGAGCGAGCGCGTTCGCCTAGACTTGCCCGGCTTTTGCCCGACCCCGTCCCGATGCCGACCGTGGAGCCGACCGTCGCGAACATGACCGAGTACTCAGACAACGAATTCCTGTTCACGTCCGAGTCCGTCACCGAGGGACACCCGGACAAGATCGCCGACCAGATCTCCGACGGCGTGCTCGACGCCGTGCTCGCCGACGAACCGTATGGGCGGGTGGCGTGTGAGACGCTCGTCAACACCGGCCTGGTCGTCGTCTCGGGAGAGATCTC
>DASXZF010000169.1:0-3460 GCA_036502065.1 Gaiellales bacterium | reverse complement strand
CGGGCCTGCTCGAGCTCTACGGGCGGATGGTGCGCATCCGCGCGTTCGAGGACGAGATGCAGCGGCTCTTCCTGCGTGGCGAGGTGCACGGGACCGTGCACCTGTATACCGGTCAGGAGGCCTGCGCGGTCGGCGTGTGCTCGGTGCTTCGCGACGGCGACCGGGTCGCGGCCACCTACCGCGGTCACGGCGCCGCGCTTGCGATGGGCACCGCGCCGCGCGGCCTTGCGGCCGAGCTGATGGGCCGCAGCACCGGGGTCTGCGGCGGCCGGGCGGGATCGATGAACGTCATCGACCTCGAGCACGGCCTGATCGGGTGCTTCGGGATCGTCGGCGGAAGCATCGCCGCCGCCACCGGCGCCGGCCTTGCGCTGCAGCGGTCAGGTGGGGTCGCGGTCGCCTTCTTCGGCGACGGCGCCGCCAACCACGGCTACTTCCACGAGTGCCTGAACTTCGCGCGCGTGTGCCGACTGCCGGTGGTCTTCGTGTGCGAGAACAACCTGTACGGCGAGTTCACGCCGATGCAGGCCGTCACCGCCGGAGGCGACATCCGCGCCCGGGCCGCCGCCTACGACATGCCGGCCGAGAAGGTCGACGGCAACGACGTCGAGCGGGTCAGAGCCGCCGCCGAGGCCGCCGCCGATCACGCCCGCCGCGGCGACGGGCCCGCGTTCATCGAGTGCCTCACCTACCGTCACCTCGGCCACTCCAAGACCGACCCCGGCGTCTACCGGCGCGAGGGCGAGCTCGACGAGTGGCTCGCCCGCGACCCGCTCACGGTCGCGGCCGCGCGGCTGGCCGACGACGGCACCGCCGCCGACGAGATCGCCGCGGCCGAGGCGGCCGCGCGAGCCGAGGTCGCGGCGGGCGTCGCGGCTGCGGTCGCGGACCCCTATCCCGACCCGGCCATCCCCGCGCGGGAGTACGCGCCATGAGCACCGACCTGCGCACGGCCGTCCGCGATGCCCTGGCGGCCGAGATGCGCCGCGACGAGCGGGTCGTGCTCTTCGGTGAGGACGTCGCCGCCGCCGGCGGCGTCTTCAAGGCCACCCCGGGACTGGTCGAGGAGTTCGGCCCCGAGCGCGTGTTCGACACGCCGATCTCGGAGCTCGCGCTCGCCGGCGCCGCCTTCGGAAGCGCTGTCAGCGGTCTGCGACCCGTCGTCGAGATCATGTTCGGCGACTTCATGGCGCTCGCGATGGACAGCCTCGTGAACCAGTCGGCGAAGTACTGGTACATGTCCAACGAGCAGGCCTCGGTGCCGCTCGTGATCCGCTGCGCCGTCGGCGGCGGCGGGCGGTTCGGCGCGATTCACTCCCAGACGCCCGGCACGTGGCTGCAGAGCGTGGCGGGGCTCAAGATCGTCGCGCCCGCGTTCCCCGACGACGCGCGCGGCCTGATCGAGGCGGCGGTGCGCGACCCGAACCCGGTCGTCGTGCTCGAGCACAAACGGCTCTACCCCGTCGCCGGCGAGGTCGGCTCCGCGCCCGTGCCAATCGGCTCGGCGCGGGTGGTGCGACCGGGCACGGATGTGACGATCGTCTCGGCGATGCGCGGGGTGCACGACGCCCTGGCCGCCGCCGAGCCGCTCGCCGCCGCCGGCATCGACGCCGAGGTGATCGACCTGCGCAGCCTGCGACCGCTCGACCACGCGACCGTGATCGAGTCGGTGCGGCGCACGACGCGGCTGCTGGCGATCGAGGAGGGGCCGCACCTGGGCGGATGGGCGAGCGGTCTGCTCGGCGCGGTCGCCGAGCTTGCGCTGGGGGATCTCGACGACGTGTGGACGCTGACCACGCCGCCGACGCCGATGCCCTACAGCCCGCCGCTCGAGGACGCGTACCTGCCGGGCGCCGACGCCATCGCCCGCAGCGTGCTCGCGCGGCTTGGCGTTAGCAGTCCGGCCTGACGGGAGGTGCAGCGATGGGCAAGACCTTCGGGCTGAATGCGGTCGACTGGGAGCAGCGGGTCGACATCGACCGGCTGCGGCGGCAGCGGCTGGAGCGGATCAGCCGCCTGCTCGCCGAGTCCGAGCTCGGGTCGCTGCTCTGCTTCGACATGGTGAACATCCGCTACGTCACCGCCACCCACATCGGGACGTGGGCGATGGACAAGCTCGCCCGCTTCTCGCTCCTGCCCCGCGGCGATGAGCCGATCATGTGGGACTTCGGCTCGGCGGCCCGCCACCACCAGCTCTACTGCCCCTGGCTCGAGGATCGCGCACCGGCCGGAATCTCGACGATGCGCGGCGCGATGTCGCCCGAGAGCGGCCGCGCCGAGGACGTCGCCGACAAGATCTGGCGCCGGCTCGAGGAGCGCGGCCTGCACACCGAGCCCGTGGGCGTGGACGTGGTCGAGCCGGCCGTCCTCTTCGCCCTGCAGGCGCGCGGCCTTCGGATCGTCGACGGCCAGCAGCTGATGCAGTCGGCCCGGGTGATCAAGACCGCCGACGAGATCACGCTGCTCGACACCGCCTGCATGATGGTCGACGCCGCCTACGACGAGCTCTACCGCCAGATGCGGCCGGGCATGCGCGAGAACGAGTGCGTCGGCCTGGTCAGCAAGGTGCTCTATGACCTCGGCTCCGAGCACGTCGAGGGCGTGAATGCGATCTCCGGCGAGCGGGCGAACCCGCACCCGCACGTCTACTCCGACCGCGTGCTTCGGCCCGGCGACCCTGCCTACTTCGACATCCTCCACAGCCACCTCGGCTATCGCACCTGCTACTACCGCACCTTCGCCGTCGGCAGCGCGTCGCGGGGGCAGGTGGACGCCTACCGGCGCTGCCGCGACCTGCTCGACCGCGCGATCGCGCTCGTGCGGCCCGGCGTCACGACCGCCGAGGTGGCGTCGGTGTGGCCGCGGGCGCAGGAGTTCGGCTTCGCCGACGAGGAGGCCGCGTACGCGCTCCAGTTCGGCCATGGCGTGGGGCTCTCGATCTGGGAGAAGCCGATCATCAGCCGGCTCGTGTCGCTCGACCACCCCGAGGTGATCGAGCAGGGGATGGTGTTCGCGCTCGAGACGTTCTGGCCGACGACGGACGGCTACGGGGCGGCGCGGATCGAGGAGCAGCTGGTGGTGACCGCCGACGGCTGCGAGGTGATCACGCGCTTCCCGGCCGAAGACCTGCTCGTCGCGGGCCGCAGCAACTACTTCACGGTGTCGGGCCAGCTCCCCGGGATCCGCGAGCCGCAGTCGCACCTGAACCGGCCCGCCGGGGACGACCCGTCGCGCGGGGCGGGGCCGTCGACGCCCGCACCCTGAGAGTGGGCTCGAACATGAGCGTCTGCGGCGTCGCCGCGGGATCCTCGATCCGTTCCAGCAAGAGCTCGGCGGCGCGGGCGCCGATGCTGCCGTGGGGGATGTGGATGGTCGTGAGCGGCGGCGCGAAGCGGTCGGCGAACGGCATGTCGTTGAAGCCCACGACCGAGATGTCCTGCGGGCAGCGCAGGCCGACCTC
>DASXZF010000168.1:0-23554 GCA_036502065.1 Gaiellales bacterium | reverse complement strand
CACGTCGCCCTGACCACGGTCGGCGCCGAGGTGTACCGGCATGCACGCGCCGATCACCGGCGGGCGGTGGACGACGCGTTCCTGCGCCACATCGACGCAGCCGAGGCCGCCGTGATCGAGGGCGCGCTGCGCCGGGTGCGCGACGAGAACATGCACGACGGCCCGGCATAGAGGGAACCTCGCTCGGGGAGGCGAACTTGAACCGGATGCGACGCCGCGGCGAGAGACCACCGTTCGAGCCCTCGATCGCCCGGCTGGCTGCCGAGCACCTCGAGCCGGCCCTGGGAGTGTTCGAGGCGGCGCAGGCGCTGTTCGCGCTCGACGACGTCACCGAGATGCTCGCCGTGCTCGCCCGCAGCCTGTGCCAGCTCGTCGACGCGAAGGCGTGCATGGTCTCGACGATCGACGCCGAGGCCGCGACCGTGCGCGACCTGGCCGGCTATGCCGCGCCGCCGCACTCGTGGGGTGAGCAGGCCGAGGAGTACCGGCTCGCGGACTATCCCGCCACGGCCGAGGTGATCGAGCAGGACACCGAGCTCGTCTGCCGCGTCGACGACGCCGGCGCCGACGGGGCCGAGAAGGCCCGCGTCGAGCAGTTCGGCTACCGGTCGCTGCTCATGTTCTCGCTCGCGGTCGAGGACGAGCCCTACGCGCTGATCGAGATCTACGACACCCGCACCCGCTCGTTCGGCGGCGTCGAGGTGCGGCTCTGCCGCGCGCTCGCCGCCGAGGCGGGCAAGGTCGTCGCGCAGACGCGCATGGCCGAGCGGCTCGAGCAGGCCTACTTCGCGACGCTCGGCGCGCTCGCCGCGGCGCTCGAGGCCAAGGACGCCTACACGAACGATCATGCGATCGAGATCGCCGAGCTCGCCGGGGCGGTGTGCGAGCAGCTGCGGATCGCGCCCGCCGACGCCCGCCTGATCCGGCTCGGAGCCCTGCTGCACGACATCGGCAAGATCGGGATCCCCGAGTCGATCCTGCGCAAGCCCGGGCCGCTCACCCCCGACGAGTCGACCGTGATGCAGCGCCACCCCCAGATCGGGGCGCGCATCCTCGAGCCCGTCCCCCACTTCGCCCAGCTCGTGCCGCTCGTGCGGGCGAGCCACGAGCGCTACGACGGCGCCGGCTACCCGGACGGCCTCGTCGCCGACGGCATTCCGCTCGGCTCGCGCGTGATCGGCGTGTGCGACGCGTTCCATGCGATGACCGAGGACCGGGTCTACCGCAAGGCGATGGCGCCGGTCGAGGCGATCGCCGAGATCGAGCGCTGCTCCGGCACGCAGTTCGACCCCACCTGCGTGCGCGCGCTGCTCGAGGTCGTCCAGAGCGACGACTGGCAGCCGCCGCAGGAGCGGGTCGTGCGCACGCCACACGAGTCGGGCTGAGGGTCTCGTCGGGGAACCATCACGGGCGTGGCAGCGTCCGAACATCGTGCGGCATGCACTGCTGGTCGTCCTCGTTCTGGCCGTTTCGCCGATCGCGTCCGGGTGTCTCGGCAGCTCGTCAGCGACGGTCGCGACGGCGCCGTCGCCCGTTCGGGCGATGACGCCGGCCACGAGGGCGGGGCTCGACTCCGCAACCCAAGGTCGCCTCCTCGCCGAGTACCGCGCCGCCCGCGTTCGCGTATCGTGCCCGCCCGGGTCGCGCTGCCCCGCCACCGCCGCCGGACGCTTCTGGACGGGCCGCGGCCTCCTGCGGGTCCTGCACCGCAACCATCCGTCGATCGCGGCGACCGACGACATGGACGCGACACTCAGCCTCGACATCCGGATCGTTTTCGTGCTCCCGGATTCGACCGCGCATCGGCTCGACCTCGCGACAGTCGCTGCGGACGGCCGGTACGTGCACCTGATCGCCGTCGGCGCCCGGCCGCCCCGGTTCCGGTTCGGCGCGCTCTGAACGCCGAAGCGGGCGGCCGCCGGTCGCCGCCCGCTGAACGCGATCTCCCAACGTTCTCGAGGCGCCGGGAAGGTCGTGCGTGGTGATACCCGTTCGAGGTGGCGGACAAACCGGCATGGTGGCCAGTTGGCCGTCTCAAGGGGGCCGGTCGCCTGTCTAAGGGCGGCCACTCGGTGGCCGCTCCCTGGGCCACTTGGCCGTCTCAGGGACGGCCGGTTGGCGGTCACGCGCCGGCCACTTGGCCGTCGTACGAAACGCGCCACTTGGCAATCATGGCATGTGCCAATTGCGGCATCCCGCGCACCGCGCGGTCATTTGGCATCCACTGGGAATGTCAATTGGGTGAAGCGCCGCCCCCAAGCCGCCCCGCAATCATCGCGAGCGCCCGCCCCAGCCGCTCCGCGTTGCCCGGCAGGTGCGGCCACGGGCTCGCGCCGGACGGGTGCGGCAGCGCGAACAGCGGCCGGCCGTCGGCCAGCCGCAGCTCGCTCCCGACCGCGTCGTCGAGGCGCACCCCCGGCGCGAGCTCCTCGAGCGCGAGCGTCCCCACCGAGATCACGACCGGTGCCGGCACGAGCGCAAGCTCGCGCCGAAGCCACGGCACGCACTCGCGCACCATCGCCCCCGACGGCCGCACGTCGCTGCCGCCCGGGCGCTTGCCCGGGAAGCAGCGCACGACGGCCGCGACGTAGAGCCGGCCGTAGAACGACGCCTCGTCGCCGAGCCCCGCGGGCGCGAGCCACTCGCGCAGCCGCCGCCCGGCCGGGCCGCTGAATGGCGTCAGGTTGTCGCGCTCGCGGATCCCCGGCGCCTGGCCGACGAGAATCGCGTCGGCGTCGCGCGACCCGCTCACCACCGGCATCGACTCGACCCGGATCCCCGCCGCGACGCAGCGCCGGCACGGTCGCAGCGCGCGCTGCAGGGCGTCCAGATCGCCGATCCGCTCGCGCTCGTCCACCCTTGTAGTATCCGCGGCCGTGAACCGCGCCGGCGCGAACCCGTTCCCCTTTGCGGCCGACTACCAGTACTCGCAGTCGGTCGTCACCGACGGCGCGCTCGTATTCACCGCCGGCCAGGGCGGCTTCGGCGACAACGGCGCCGTCGTCGACCCGGACGATGCCGAAGCCCAGATCCGGCAGGCGTTCGCCAACCTGGCGGCGGTGCTCGAGGCCGAGGGCGCGTCCCTGCGCACGATCGTGAAGATGACCGTCTACCTCGCGGACGCGTCGCTCTACGACGCATTCAAACACGTGCGCGGCGAGGTCTTCGCGCCGCCCTATCCGGCATCCACCGCGATCGTCGCGGGCGGGTTCCTCTTCGACGGCATGCTGGTCGAGATCGACGCGGTCGCCCGCGTCAGGGAGGATCGCGTATGAGCGCCAACAGGGTCTACCTGTCGACCGACATCGAGGGCACAGCCGGAATCGTCGACTGGAGCCAGGTGATCGGCCCGAGCTCCGAGTACGAGGTCGGGCGGCGGCTGCTGCTGGCCGAGGTGAACGCCGCGATCGACGGCGCGGCCGAGGCGGGCGCGACCGCCTTCCTCGTGAACGACGCCCACGCCAGCATGTTCAACCTGCCGCCGGCCGCCGTGCACGGCGAGGCCTCCTACCTATCGGGCAAGCACAAGCCGCTCTACATGATGGAGGGCCTCGACGCGAGCTTCGACGCCGCCTTCTTCATCGCCTACCACGGCTCGATCGGGCACGAACGGGCGATCCTCTCCCACACCTACAACCCGAGCGCGATCTGGGAGGTGCGGCTCAACGGCACGGTCGTCGGCGAGAGCGCCCTGAACGCGCTCGTCGCACTTCATCACGGCGTCCCCGTCGCCCTGATCACCGGCGACGAGGCCACCGCCGACGAGGCGCGCACGTTCGCGCCCGCGATCGAGGCCGTCGTCGTCAAACGGTCGGTGAGCCGCTTCGCCGCCGAGAGCGTGCACCCGCGCCGGGCATGCGAGCTGATCCGCGCCGGGGCGACCGCAGCCGTGCGCCGGCTGGGCGAGATGGAACCGCCCCAGATCACGCTGCCGGCGACACTCGAGATCACGTTCCTCGTCGCCGACATGGCCGAAGCGGCGACCGCCATCCGCGGCGTCGAGCGCACGTCGGAGCGCACGATCGTGACGACGGGCGAGGAGCCGCTCGCGCTCTACCGCACCTTCGTCACCATCGTCGCCCTGACGCGGGGCCTGGGCGAGTGAGCGCCGCCGGCACCGTCGAGCGGCGCACCCTGCGCTTCGCCGCGCCCGCGCTGCGCGACCTCGAGTGGCCGTGCTTCGAGGCCCGCGGGACAGCCGACGGCCCGCACCTGTGCATCATCGCGGGCATCCACGGCTGCGAGTACTCGTCGATCAAAGGCGCCGTCGAGGTCATGCGCGGACTCGATGCGACCCGCCTGCGCGGCTCGGTGACGGCCGTGCCGATCGTGAACGTCGAGTCGTACCGAAACCGCACGCCGTTCGTCTCGCCGAGCGACTCGAAGAACCTGAACCGCTGCTTCCCCGGCGGTCCGGGCGGAACGTACTCCGACCAGCTCGCCCATCACGTCTTCACCGAGCTGATCTCGCCGGCCGATGCCCTGATCGACCTGCACGGCGGCGACCTGGTCGAGGCGCTCGAGCCCTTCACGCTCTACGACGGCTCGCCCGTCGAGGACACGGCGCGGTCGATGGCGATCGCCTTCGGCCTGCCCTACGTCGTGCGCACCGAGCGCGAGGGCGCGCCGATCGCGGGCACGACCAGCGCCGCGGCAGCCGATGTCGGCGCGGCCGGGATCACCGCCGAGGTGGGCGGTTGCGGGCTGCTCGAGGCCGATGCGGTGGCCGCGCACGTGCACGGCTGCATGAACGTGATGCGCTCGCTCGGGATGCTCGAGGGAGCGGTCGAGCCGACGGCGCGGCCGCAGCGCGCGGTCGAGCGGTTCGTGTGGCTGCGCTGCCGCAGGGCCGGATGGTGGCAGCCGTCGGTGCGCGTCGGCGACGAGGTCGCCGCGGGCGGACGGCTGGGCGCGGTGCTCGACCCGTTCGGCGACGAGCTCGAGGCGATCGAGGCGCCCGAGGCGGGTGTCCCGCTCTTCATCACGTCGAGCCCGGCCGTCGCCGACGACGGCCTGCTGCTCGGCCTGGGTGCCGGCATCTCGCCGCTCTAGACGCAACCAAACGGGATCGGCCCCCTTCAGCCGGATCGCCCGCCGGGTTCGATGGGTGGCCAGCCGGCGGGCCACCAGTCTCCCTCTGGGTTGGTGGTCTGTCCGACCTCGATGATGTAGCCGTCGGGATCCCGGATGTAGCAACGGATCTCGTACTCGTGCTGCTTCGGCGGCGTCAGGAACTGCGCCCCCCGGGCGCTCCATTCGGCGTAGACGGCGTGGATGTCTGCGACCCGGATATTGAGGAAGCTGCTCACCCGGTCGGGGTCGCGTGGCGTCTCGAGGGTGACCATCGGCTTGTCATCCGTGGGGCCGCCGCCAACGTTGATGATGATGAAGCTGTTGGCGAGCGCGACATTGGTCGGCTCCGGGCCGAAGACCACCGTGCCACCGAGTACGTCGGCATAGAAGCGCCGGGAGCGCTCGACGTCATCGGAGACGATGAAGTGGGTCACGATCATGCGCTCCGCGGGTTGCCGAGGTTCGGCCATTGGTACCTCCACTCGTTGAGGCTCATGCCCCACGTACGACGGGGTGCGGCGCGCCGGCGGTCGGCGCGCCGCCCCTTCTGATCCTGCCGCTAGCGGAGTGAGCTGAATGCCGCTCTGATCTCCGTCGCGAACAGCTCGGGCTCCTCCCAGGCGGCGAAGTGTCCGCCCTTGTCGACCGCGTTGAAGTAGATGACGTTCGGATAGCTGGCCTCGACCCAGCTGCGCGGCGTCTTCCAGATCTCGCCCGGGAACGTCGTGAAGCCGAACGGGATCGACGGGGGCGGCAGCGGCTCAAGGCCGGCGGCCGGGGCGTCGGGCCCGTAGGCCTCCCAGTACGACCGAGCCGCGGAGGCGCCGGTGCTGCTCAGCCAGTACAGCGTGATGTTGTCGAGGATGTGGTCGCACGTGAGGTTGCCCGAGGGCTGCCCATCGACGAACGCGCGCGCGATCTTGTGGTAGGCGTCGGTGTCGTGGTCGACCATCCAGGCCGCAAGGGCGATCGGCGAATCCAGCAAGGCGTAGCCGATTGTCTGCGGCCGCGTGGCCATCTCGACGAAGTAGCCGTTTCCGGACTTGCCGAAGGTGGCGATCTGAGCAGCCGCAGCGCGCTCCTCGTCGGTGTCCGTCGGCATGGCGCCGCCGAGCGCAGGCACGAGCAGGTTGGTGTGGATGCCGACCAGGCCCTCGGGTGCCTGGCGGCCCATCGCGTCGGTGACGCCGGCGCCCACGTCACCGCCCTGGGCCACGTAGCGCGTGTAGCCGAGACGGCGCATCAGCTCGGCCCAGGCCCGTGCGGTGCGCGCCAGATCCCACCCGATCTCGACCGGCTCGCCGGAGAGCCCGTACCCGGGGAGGGAGGGCAGCACGAGATGGAAGGCCTCATCGGCGTTCCCGCCGTGCGCCGTCGGGTGGGTGAGCGGGCCGACCGTGTCGAGCAGCTCGACCACCGAGCCCGGCCAGCCGTGGGTCATGATCAGCGGCAACGCGTCCTCATTCGACGACGTGACATGGATGAAGTGGATATCCACGCCGTCAATCTGCGTGACGAACTGCGGCAGCTCGTTCAGCCGCTCCTCCACACGCCCGAAGTCGTACGTGTCCTGCCAGTAGCGAGCAAGCGCCTGGGCTGCGTCGAGCTGCACCCCCTGCGACCGATCCTCGACCAGTTCGTTGCTCGGCCAGCGTGTCGCGGCGACCCGGCGGCGAAGCTCGTCGATCTCTGTCTGCGCGATGTTGACCTGAAAGGGGCGGATGCTGCTGTCTGTGCCTGCAGCCGTGTCCGTGGACGCCGTGGTCTGCGTGACCGACATCTCATCTCTCCTTGTGTGAGTGCGTTCGCCGGCCATCAGACCGGCTGCGAAGCCCGTGATCCTGAGAATCGCTCCGAGCGCCGCCGGTCGCACCCGTCACTCCGACCGGTCGCCACCCGGTTCCCCGCGATCCAACCTACGCACCAAAAGGGGTCTGACCCCTTTTGGTGCGCTCAGGCGTGAGTAACCGGTGCCTTGGCACCGGTTATTCACGGCGAGTAGTGCACGGCGCGGAAACCCCACGTCTCGTCCAGCCAGCGTGGCACGAGCTGCGCCAGCTCGGCCTCGAGCTCCGAGCCGGCCATCGCATCGACCAGCCACCACGACACGAGCGCGTCCGTGCCCGGCGGCGAGCCCGGCTCGGGCGGGTCGATGTAGACGCAGCCGCAGAGCTCGGTCTCGCCCGCGTCGAGCACCGCGTAGTTGAACGTCTCCTGGGCCGCGATCTCGACCTCGTGGCGGGCGAGGTCGTCACGGTCCTGCTCGAACGTCATCGTCTCGGGCGGCCAGCCCCAGGCCTCGCCGTATTGCGCCCAGAGCGAGGCGCGCGAGCCCATCACCGCCGGGTAGTCGATGTCGACGTCAGCCGCGCGGATCGGGCGCAGATGATGCCCGGTGTCCAGATCGAGCCGCGCCGGCGTCGCGAAGCCTGCGGGCAGCCACGTCATCGCCAGCCGGACTCGATCAGCCCACGCACCTCGCCGACCCCGGCATCCCACACGGCCTGCCAGTCGGCGTCCGGGCGGCCGTAGTCGCCGCCGTAGCAGCCGTCGCCGAGCAGCTCGCGCACGCCCGCGGGGTCGGAGACGCGCAGCGCGGCGCCGTCGACCGGCGGCTTGTGCCCCTCGGGGATCTCGACGCCTGCGACCCGCGTCCACGGGAAGCTCTCGAGCCACGACGCGTGCGACGCATCGCGGTCGATCGCCTGCACGACGGGCCACACCTTCGGGCCGTTCCACCAGCTGTGGAAGAGCACCTGGGCGTCGGCGTGGCTGCGCATGAAGTCGGGCCCGACGCCCGCCGCGGGCGAGTTGCCGCCGTGGCCGTTCACGATCAGGAAGCGGCGGAACCCCTGGTCGTAGAGCGAGTCGAGCAGGTCACCGAGAACGGCCATGTAGGTCGCAGGACGCAGGGTCGGGCTCCCCGGGTACGCCGCGAAATAGGGCGTCAGGCCGTAGGGCAGCGACGGCAGGACGGGCACGCCCAGTGGCTCGGCCGCTTCGACAGCCACCCGCTCGGACAGGATCGTGTCGACGCCGAGGGAGAGGTAACCGTGCTGCTCGGTCGACCCGAGCGGCAGCACCACGCGGTCGTCGCCGCGCAGGTACTCCTCGATCTGCATCCAGGTGCGGTCGAACACCCTCATCGCGGCGCAACTTTCTCATATGCGGCGGCCACCGACAGGAGCAGCGGCTCGTGGTCGGCCGGCGCCATCAGCTGGAGCGCGGCGGGCAGGCCGTGCTCGGCGAGGCCGCAGCAGATGGTGACCGCGGGGATCCGGGTCAGGTTGCACGGCCCGGTGAAGCGCGCCTCGACGTCGCCCTCCGGCGTGCCGAACGGCGGATCCTCCGGCGGAGCGACGTAGGCCATCGTCGGCCCGACCAGGATGCCGGCCTGGCCGAACGCGCGCGCGAACGCAGCCGCGACGCGCTCTGCGTCTGCCAGCGCATCACGGTACTCGGGGTCGGTGATCCGCGAGGCGAGGTCGAGCAGCGCGCGGGTGCCCTCGCCGTACTTCTCGCCCTCGCTGCGGTAGCGGTCGGCGTGCACATCCCACGCCTCACGCAGCACGATCGTGCCGAGCGCGGCGTCGGCGACCTCGAGCTCGGGAATCGACACGTCGATGAGCTCGAACCCGAGCGCGGCGAGGGCGGCGAGCGCCTCGGTCACGCGCGCCCGCACCTGCGGGTGCACGTCGGGGTCGTCGACCTGCTCGCGGACGACTCCGATCCGCACTCGCGCGTCCGGATCGAGAGGGCACGGCCGGCCCTGCAGCACGGCCAGGAGGCGGGCCGCGCCGGCGACGGTGCGGGCCATCGGCCCCACGCCGTCGCAGGTGCGCGCGAGCGGGAAATGCCCGGCCGAGGGCACCGACCCCGTGGTCGGCTTCACGCCGACGATCCCGCAGTAGGCCGCCGGGACGCGGATCGAGCCGCCGCAGTCGGTGCCGACGGCCAGATCGCACACGCCGGCGGCGACGAGGGCGGCCGACCCGCTCGACGAGCCGCCCGCCGTGCGGCTCGGATCGAGCGGGTTGTAGGTCATCCCGTAGGCCGGGTTGACGCTGCCGGCGCCGTACTCGAGCAGGTTCGTCTTGCAGAACACGTCGCCCGCGGCCGCGCGCAGGCGCGCGACCGCCGCGGCGTCGGCCTCGGCCGGCGGCGGCACGGCGACGGTCGATGCGTTGGTGGTCACCTCGCCGGCGACGTCGATGTTGTCCTTGATCGCGATCGGCTCGCCGTGCAGCGGACCGTCGGCCGCCCGCTCGGGCGCGCCGATCACGGTGATCACGGCGTTCAGCGGGCGGCCGAGCCGCTCGAGCCGCTCATAGGCCGCAAGCAGCTCCAGGTTCGCGCGCTCGCACACCCGGCGCCCGTCCTCGATCGCGTGGATGAGCTCGGCCGTGCGGCGCGTGAGCGTGCCGTCGAGCGCGCCGAGCATCGAATCGACCTCGGTCTTGCGGTGCCGCACGGCCAGGTCGCGGTAGATGCCCGAGTGCGTCTTGGCCGAGCCGCGGTTGAACTCGACCAGGCGGTCGATGGAGCCCTCGAGGTCGGCCGGGTCGAAGCCGTCGAACGGCTCGGGGACGCACGGCGCCGCGGCCAGCACCTCGCGCGCGAGCGCGAGATAGAGGGGGCGGAAGCGCGGCTCTGCGAGGGCGTCCGCGATCGAGAGGTCAGAGACGGCCGTGGCGAAGAGCATCGCGCCGTAGGCCTCCTTCGACCACAGGAAGCCGTGGATGTTGGCCGTCTGGCGCGCGTCGGCGATGTCGGCCGCGAGCGCCCGCACCCGGGGTGTGTCGGCGCCGTCGAGCTCGCCGATCCAGAAGGCTGCCCGGTTGCCGCGCAGGATCCGGCCCGGTCCGATCACATCGGCGCCGAAGTTCACGAACGCGCCGACGACCCGCTCACGGCCGACCGCGGCGGCGATCACGTCCTCGTTGAAGCCGTTCTGCAGCGAGACGACGAAGCCGCCGGGGGCGAGCAGCGGCGCAACCGTCGCCATCGCCGCCTCGGTGTGGTGGGCTTTCACCGCGAGCAGCACGGCTCCCAGGTCGCCCGGCAGGGCGTCCGGCGTCACCGCCGGCGCGCGCACGGTCAGCTGCTCGACCGGCCCTTCGATGCGCAGGCCGTCCGCGTTGATGGCCGCCACGTGCTCGGCGTCTGCATCGCACAGGAGCACGTCGTGGCCGTCGCGGATGAGCCCGGCGGCCACCGTGCCGCCGATCGCACCCGCCCCGATGACCGCATAGCGCATGGTCCGATCCTACCGTTGCGGCCAGGTGGAACCATGGATTCACACACATAGACGTCATCCGCTCCACGTGGGATACTGCTCGCCCCCAGTTCGCAAGGAGCGCCGCATGAAGATCCCCAGTCCAGTCCTCGTGCTCGTCATCGGTGCCGTCGCACTCGCGGCCGGCTGCGGCGGGGGGAGCGGCGGTAGCAGCGGCGGGTCCTCGGGCGGCGCCAGCGGCACGCCGCAGCACGGCGGCACGGTCGTCATCGACCGGTCGGCCGAGTCGGAGTCGATGGACAAGGAGAACGTCTTCGACAACGAGTCGATCTGGATCCTCGAGCAGATCATGCAGCCGCTGTACACGGTCTCGCCGAACGGCAAGGGCGTCGTGCCCTACCTGGCCAAGTCCTACACGCTCTCGCCGAACAAGATGACCTACACGTTCCACCTGCGCCCGGGCGTCAAGTTCTCGGACGGCAAGCTGATGACCTCGGCCGACGTGAAGTTCTCGATCGACCAGACCCGCAAGGCGGCCCAGGGCTGGGGCTACCTCGACGCGGCCATCAAGGACATCAAGACGCCCGACCCCGAGACGGTCGTCATCGACACGAAGTATCCGTGGGCGCCGTTCCTGGCCGACATCGCGTTGTTCGCGAACGGGATCATCCCCAACAATTACGACGGGCAGACGGCCAAGGAGTTCTACTCCCACCCGATCGGCACCGGCCCGTTCATGTGGGGCCACTGGCAGCACGGGGTCGAGATCGAGCTCAACCGAAACCCCCACTACTGGCAGAAGGGCCTGCCGTACCTCGACCACGTGATCTGGAAGACGGTCACCGACACGAACACGCGTGAGCTCCAGCTCGAGGGCGGCCAGGCGCAGGTCGACGAGTTCCCCGACTGGCAGACGGTCAACACGCTCCAGAGCACGCCGGGCGTGACCATGACGCTGTTCAACTCGACCCGCACCGACTACATGATGATGAACGAGCAGTACAAGCCGCTGGCAGACGTGCACGTGCGCCGCGCGATCAGCCTCGCGCTCGACCGCAACGCCATGATCAAGTCGGTGCTCTTCGGACACGGCAAGGCGGCGAACTCGTTCATGCCGCCGCAGGTGCCCTACTACGACCCGAACTCTCCGGGGCTGCAGTACAACGTCAGCCAGGCCAAGCAGGAGATGGCCGAGTCCGCCTACCCGAAGGGGTTCACGGTCGACATGCTGATTGGAGCCGGCGTCGCCAACGAGAAGTCGATCGGCCAGATCGTGCAGGCGGAGCTCCAGAAGATCGGCATCAAGGTGGTCTTCAAGCCGACCGACCCGAGCATCGAGTTCCAGGACGAGCAGCAGTTCAAGTACCAGCTCGGCCTGAGCTACTGGACGATGGACATCGCCGACCCGGACGAGCTCGTGACCTTCGCGGTCGACCCCGGTTCGGGAGCCAAGTCGTTCTACACCGACTACGACAACGCGAACGTGGTCAAGTGGACGCACGAGGCCGAGCGCACATTCAGCTCGACCCAGCGCCAGAAGCTCTACTCCGAGATCCAGGCGCAGGCCGCGCACGACGCGTTCATGGCGTTCCTCTACTACTCGCCGTACGCCTACGCCTACTCGAACAAGGTGCACGGGTTCTACGTGTACCCGACGGGGAACTACCACATGGAGAACGTCTGGCTGTCCCACTAGCCCCCATCTGAGGCAGCGCAGAAAGACTCCGTGGACCGGTTCGCATACATCCTGCGCAGGCTCGTGCAAGCCGTCCCGGTGGTGCTCGGCGTCACCGTGCTCTGCTTCTTCATGATCCACCTCGTGCCGGGCGATCCGGCGCGGACGATGCTCGGCGTGCACGCGACGCCGAAGAAGATCGCGTTGCTCCATCACGAGTGGGGGCTCGACCGGTCGCTGCCGGCGCAGTACGAGCTGTTCATGAAGCGGCTCGTACACGGCAACCTCGGCGAGTCCCTGTTCTACAACGTGTCGGCCTGGTCGCTGATCTCCGGCCGGCTCCCGGTGACGCTGTGGCTGATCGGGTACGGCACGCTGCTCTCGATCCTGATCGCGATCCCGCTCGCCGTCCTCGCCGCCAGCCGAAAGGACGGCGCGCGCGACCAGGTCGTGCGCGCCGTGCCGCTCGTCGGCCTCGGCTTCCCGCCGTTCTGGCTCGGGATCATGCTCCTGCTCGCCTTCGGCCTCCACCTGGGGCGGCTGTTCCCCGTCGGCGGATACGGCACCGGCGTCACCGGCCACCTGCACGCCATGTTCCTGCCGGCGCTCACCGTCGCCCTCGGGATCGCGCCGATCCTGATCCGCAGCCTGCGGGCGAGCCTGCTGCAGGTGCTCGAGTCCGACTACATCACGACCGCACGGTCGAAGGGCATCTCCGAGACGCGCGTGCTCCTGCGCCACGCCCTGCGAAACGCGGTCGTCTCGACCGTCAGCGTGCTGGGCGTGAACATCGGGTTCCTCGTCGGCGGCACGGTCATCATCGAGCAGGTGTTCGCCCTGCCGGGCATCGGCCAGCTGATGCTCAACTCGATCCTCCAGCGCGACTTCCCGGTCGTGCAGGGGGTGACGCTCGTCTTCGGCATCATGGTCGTGTTCGTCTACCTCGCGACCGACATCCTGCACTCGCTGCTCGACCCGAGGGTGAGGTTCGACTAGTGGAGGCTCGTAGATGACGATCGCCGTCGCCGAAGGCATCGCCGACGCGCTTGCGACCGAGCACCGCAGCGGCTTCCGCCGTCGCTGGTACCGGACGCCCGCGTTTGTCGCCGGCATCCTGATCGTCGGCACGGTCATCGCCGTCGCGATCGCCGCGCCGCTGCTCACGAGCTACAGCCCCAACCAGCAGGATCTGAACCACGTCCTGCAGGGGCCGTCCTCGAAGCACTGGCTCGGCACCGATCAGCTCGGCCGCGACGAGTTCTCGCGGCTGCTCTACGGCGCCCGGGTCGATTTGCGGGTGGCGTTCCTGGCGGTGCTCTTCCCCTTCTGCCTGGGCACGTTTCTCGGCTGCATCGCCGGCTACTACGGCCGCTTCCTCGACACGATCATCATGCGCCTCGTCGACATCGTGGTCGCGTTTCCGTTCTACGTGCTGATCATCGCGCTCGTGTTCGTGCTCGGCCCGGGAGCGCGCAGCATCTACATCGCGATCACCCTGGTCGGGTGGGTGTCCTACGCCCGCATCATCAGAGGTGAGATCCTCGTCGCGAAACGCCAGGAGTACGTGCTCGCCGCCCAGGCGGCGGGCTTCCGCGACCTGCGCATCATCGCCCGCCACCTGCTGCCCAACGTGATCACCCAGGCCATCGTGTTCGCGATGTCCGACATCGTCCTCGACATCCTCGCGATCGTGACCCTCGGCTACCTCGGCCTCGGCATCCAGCCGCCGACGCCGGACTGGGGCGGCATGATCGCCGACGGCCAGGCGTTTCTCACCACCAAGTGGGAGCTCTCGACGATCCCGGGCGTCGCGGTCATCCTGACCGCGCTTGGGCTGTCGCTGATCGGCGACGGACTGGCCGACCTGCTGCGACCGGAATGACCGACACCCCCATCCTCGATGTGCGCGACCTCCGCGTCGACATCCCGCTCAGCCGCGGCACCGTGCACGCGGTCGACGGCGCGAGCTTCGCGCTGCGCCCCGGCGAGGCGCTCGGCCTGGTGGGCGAGTCGGGCTCGGGCAAGAGCATGACGCTGCGCGCGATCCTGGGCCTCCTGCCCAACCCCGGGCGGATCGTCAGTGGCGAGGTGCTCTTCGAGGGACAGGACCTCGCCTCGGCCTCGGCCGGCCGCCTGCGGGAGGTCCGCGGAGCCAGCATCGGCATGATCTTCCAGGAGCCGATGACGGCGCTCAACCCGGTCATGCGCGTCGGCGACCAGATCGCCGAGGGGCCGCTCGCGCACCTGGGCCAGAGCCGGTCGCAGGCGCGCGCGCGGGCGCTCGAGCTGATGCGCAAGGTCGGCATCCCCGACCCCGAGCGGCGCTCACATGCCTACCCGCACGAGCTCTCGGGCGGCATGCGCCAGCGGGTCATGATCGCGATCGCCCTGGCCTGCGAGCCGCGGCTGATGCTCTGCGACGAGCCCACCACCGCGCTCGACGTCACGATCCAGGATCAGATCCTGAAGCTGCTTCTGGCCATGCGCCGCGACTTCGGCGTCAGCGTCGTCTTCGTGACACACGATCTGGCCGTCGTCGCGCAGACCTGCGAGCGGGTGGCGGTCATGTACGCCGGCCAGGTGGTCGAGACGGGCACGGTCGAGGAGGTGTTCCGGGCGCCGCGCCACCCCTACACGCTCGGCCTGCTGCGGTCGGTGCCGCGCTTCGACCTCAAGCGCCAGTCGCTCGATTCGATCCCGGGCCAGCCGCCCGACCTCGTGCTTCCGCCGCCCGGCTGCAGGTTCCATCCCCGCTGCCGCTTCGCCCAGGACGACTGCCTCACGGGCGAGTTCCCGCTGCGGCCGCTGGGCGCAGGCAGCGGCCGGGCGACGGCGTGCATCCACGACGACGTCTGTGTCGCCGACGTGAGCCGAAACCCGGTGATCGCCAATGCCTGAGGCGCCGCTGCTCGAGGTGCGCGACATGCGCATGCAGTTCGTCCTCTCCGACTCGATGCTGCGCCGTGCCCGCCGGGTGACCCCCGAGGTGCTGCGCGCCGTCGACGGCGTCGACCTGCAGATCGCCCGCGGCGAGGCACTCGGGCTCGTGGGCGAGTCAGGCTGCGGCAAGTCGACCCTCGGCCGCTGCATCGTCGGCCTGTACGAGCCGACCGGCGGCGAGATCCGCTACGAGGGCGAGCAGCTGCCCGTGCGGCGGTCACGCTCGCAGCGGCGGCGGATGCAGATGGTGTTCCAGGACCCGTACTCGTCGCTCAACCCGCGCATGACGGTGCGCCAGGTGCTGTCAGAGCTCCTGCGCGTGCACAACATGGTGCCGCGCAAGGCCGTGGACGAGCGCTGCCGCGAGCTGATCGACCTCGTCGGGCTCGGCCCACGCGCGCTCGACGCTCATCCGCGCAACTTCTCGGGCGGGCAGCGCCAGCGGGTGTCGATCGCCCGGGCCCTGGCGCTCGAGCCGGAGCTCCTGGTCGCCGACGAGCCGGTGTCGGCGCTCGACGTGTCGGTGCAGGCGACGGTGCTGAACCTGCTCGACGACCTGCGCTCCAAGCTCGGCCTGACGATGCTCTTCATCGCCCACAACATGGCCGTCGTCCGCCACGTGTGCGACCGGGTCGCGGTGATGTACCTGGGCCGGATCGTCGAGACGGCCCCCACCGAGGAGCTCTTCTCCAACCCGCGCCATCCGTACACGCAGGGGCTCCTGAAGGCCGTGCCCCGGCTCGTGCCCGGGCACCAGAGCGAGGCGGCGGCGATGGAGGGCGACCCGCCGAGCCCGATCAACGTCCCGTCCGGCTGCCGGTTTCACACCCGCTGCCCGATCGCCCAGGAGGTCTGCCACACCGACGACCCGACGCTGGCGGCAAACGGCGGCCCGCACCTGGCCGCCTGCCACTTCGCCTGGACGACCGCGCCGCCGGCGCACGTGCCCGAGGTGATCGCCGAGGCCGAGGCGGCCGACGCCTCGGCCGACCCGGCCTGACCGCACCAAAAGGGGTCAGACCCCTTTTGGTGCACCGGCGACGAGCGCGGCGAGGCGGTCGTGCGGGATGCCGTGGGCGGTCTCGCCGTCGCGCCCGGTCAGCGTGCGGCCGGCGACGAGCGCGTTCACGATCGCCTCCTCGGTCGCCTCGACCACGGCGTAGAACAGGCCGTCGAGCGCAGCCGCCGGCACTGCGCGCAGCGCGACCGGATCCGACGCCACACCGTCGTCCGCAAGCGCGCGCAGGTCGCGGTTGCCGGTGGCGAAGGCGAGCATGAGGTCGCCGCTGCCGTTCTCGCCCGCCCCGCCGGTGCGGCCGACGCCGAGCGCCGCGCGGTGCGCGAGCCGCGTGCACTGGCCGGGCAGGAGCGGCGCGTCGGTGGCGATGATGACGATGATCGAGCCGCGGCCGTCGCGCGGGCCGCCGCGCGGATCGGGCACCTCGTCGGCGTCGATCGCCCGGCCCACCGGCACACCGGCCACCGTCAGGCGGGCGCGGGCGCCATGGTTGGCCTGCACGAGCACACCGACGGTGTGGCCTTCGACCACCCGCGAAGAGGTGCCGATGCCGCCCTTGAACCCGTGGCAGATCATGCCGGTGCCGCTGCCGACGCCGCCCTCGGCGACAGCGCCTCCGCTCGCCGCGGCGAGCGCAGCGTGCACGTGCTCGGGACGGACGTGCTGGCCGTTGATGTCGTTCAGGTCGCCGTCGAACGTCTCGCCGACGACGGGCAGGTACCAGCGCATCTCGCCCGGCGGGAGCGCGGCCGTGGCCGCGGCGATCAGCGCGTCGCGAACGACGCCGACCGAGTGCGTGTTGGTGAGGCCGATGTTCGTCGTCAGCAGACCCGACTCGCGGATCCACTCGAGGCCCGTCAGCTCGCCGTTTCCGTTCAGGCGATGGGCGCCGGCGAACGCGGGCTGCTCCCACGGATCGTCGGCGCCGGGGACGATCACGGTCACGCCGGTGCGGATCGGCCCCTCGCCGACGCGCAGCGGGCCGTCGCCCGAGATCAGCGTCGTATGGCCGACGCGCACGGCGGGGACGTCGGTGATCGCATTGGCCGGCCCCGGCGGCAGATCGCCGATGACGATGCCGAGGTCGCGCGCTCTGATCGTTTCCGTGGGCATCGGGGTGCCATACTACGGCTGGAAGGAGCCATGCGAGCGCACCGGCGAAGCTGTGAGTGGTTCGGGGTCTGGTCGGCCGTCGGATTCGGCCTTGTCCTCGCGTTCGTGGGCATCTTCAGCGTCGGCGCGTTCCTGCTCCCGGTCGTGACCCTGCTGCTCGGCGTTGCCACGTGCCGCGGGCGCGTGCCGGGACGGATCGCCGCGGGCCTCGTGGTCGCCGTCGCCGGGATCGCGTGCGGCCTGGAGATCTCGGTCTGGGCCTTTCTCGCCACGCCTCTCGTGACGCTTGCGGTCGGCCTTGCGCCCGCGCTCCCGCGCGGCGTCGCGGGCATGCTGCGCGTCGGCACGATCGGGGCGATCGTCGCCGCCTGCGCCGTCGCCGCGGTCAGCGCGTCGCCGGCGCCCGACACCGTGCTCGCCGTCGCGCCGCTCGCGCTGGTCGCGTTCGCCCTCGCCGCCGCCGGCCGCCTGGACGTCGAGATCACCGGGGCGATCGCAGGCGCCGGCGTGGCCGGCGTGCTGCTCGGCGGGCCCCCGGCGTGCCTGCTCCTGATCGCGGCGGGGCTCGCGGCCTTCCCACTCTTGCGCGCGTCCGCCGGGCCGCGGCCGCTGCCGCGTTAACGGGCGCTCGAACGGCCAATTGGCAGTTCGACCGGATGCCAATTGGCGGTTCGAACGGGCCAATTGGCCGTTCGAGCGGATGCCAATTGGCCGGAACCCCTCGTACGCTTGGGCTGTGAGCCGGTCGCTCGACCATCTGCGCGTGAGGAAGCACTGGAAGTTCCGGCTCGCGATGCTCCCGGTCGACCTGGCCCTCATCGGATTCGGGTACACGCGCGGGTCCGGCGAGTTGCCCTTTCTCATCGCGGCCGGAGTGCTGACCGCCGCCACCAGCCTCCCGTACTGGTCGAGCGATGCCCGAGCCGCGCGCAATCTGAAGGCCCGCAAGGCGCGAACGCTTCCGTAGGCTGGACGCATGGAGCTCCCCGCCCACTGGCACGACTGGGACCTCGGACTGGAGCTGCCCGATGACGTCTCGGCCGCGGATTGGCTCGACACGGGCCTGCGACCTTGGGGGCAGGACGGCCTCGTCGTCGCCAACTTCGTTCCCGCCTCCTACGAGGCGTTCGCACGCGTGCTTCATCCGGCCGGCGATGGGGAGCGAAGGGACGTGCGCTGGGCCGACCTTGCCGCCCGCACCGGCGGACACGTCAGCCCCGACACCGGGTTCCGGGCGGCGAGTGGCCTCAACCCTAAGGGCGACCTGCGGGCGTGGGATCGCGCCGTCCCGAGTGATGGCAGCCTGCCTCACGCACAGCTCGCCGCGCTCGCTGCAGTCCTCGGCACGGCCACATCGACACCCGAGCGGTGCATGTACTGCTTCTGGATCGGCTGGGGGGCGTGGGGCGAAGCGGATGAACTCGACCGGCTTCCGCTCGTCCGCCTCCCGCATCGTGACCACTACCTGCTCACCGGCCCGCTCGCACGTATGGGCACCGCCGTCCGCCTCGAGGGCGGGTTCGAGCGCGCGCCCAGCCTGTGGTGGCCGGCGGATCGTGCCTGGTTCGTCGCCACCGAGATCGACGGCTACTCGACGTACGTCGGCGGCTCCGCCGCGTGCATCGGCGCCGTGCTCACATGCCCCGGCGTCGAGGCGATCGCCGTGAGCGCCGAGACTCCGCTCGACCCGTGGATCCACGGCTGACCGCCGCCCCGCGCTCTACCGTTTCGCCGATGCCGATGCGCCCGACCGTCGCCGACCTCGACGCCCACATCCAGCGCCTGTGCGACGCCCACGGCGTCGAGCGGCGCGTCGGCGGTCGCGCGATCGCCTACCGCCGCGGCCCCGCCGGGCGCCGGCTGCCCGGCATCCGCGTCCCGCCGATCCGAAGCCAGATCACCTATGCGGTCGCCCTGCACGAGCTCGGCCACCTGCTCGGCCCGGGCCGCTCCGGCACCCGGCTCGAGAAGGAGGCCGCGGCCTGGCGCTGGGCGCTTGCGCACTCGATGGTCGAGCTCACCGACCACACCCGCCGAAGCGCCGGCCGGCGCCTGCGCTCCTACGTGATCTGGGCCGAGCACCGGCAGCACCGCAAGCGGCCGCCGCGGATTCCGGCGGCCGGGTCGCCCTTCTGGGCGCTGCTCGCCGAGCTCGAGGCCTGACGGCCCGCAGCCGCTTCATCAGGGCCTGCAAACCGGCCGCCGGTACACTCGCGCGATGTACGACCGCTCCCCGGTGGGCGTCGGCCTGCGCGCCGTCGCCTACATCCTCGACTCGCTCGTCCTCGCGCTCACGATCCTGCTCGTCGGCGCGGCGTCGGGCGGGATCAAGGCCGACACCGGCCATCGCCTGCTCGACGCGAACACGGGCGCGCTCCTTCTGATCACGGCCGCCAGCCTGGTCTACTTCGGCGGTCTCGAGTGGGCCTGGGGAGCGACGGTCGGCAAGCGCATCCTGGGGCTGCGGGTGGTGATGGTCAACGGCACGAGCCCGACCGGCCGGGCGATCCTGGTGCGCACCATCTGCCGCCTGATCGACGGCCTGTTCCTCTACGGCGTCGGCGCGGTGCTCATCTGGGCCTCGCCGCGGCGCCAGCGCCTGGGCGATCGCTGGGGCGGCACCGCCGTCGTGCGCGGCCGGCGCGGCCGCTCGTGACACCCGCGGCGGCGTGACTGTGGGCGGGCTGCCATGGCCCGGCGCCCGTACATCGCGGTACGATTTGGGTACGTAGGTGGAAGGGAGGTGATCGGAATGGCGAAGACCCTCACCAGGCTGACGGAGCCGATGGTGCGTGAGAACGGGAAGCTGCGCCCGGCGACGTGGGACGAGGCGCTCGACCGGGCTGCGGACGGGATCCGCGCCGCCGTCGAGACGGGCGGGCCCAACACGCTCGGCATCTTCTCGTGCTCGAAGGCAACGAACGAGGTCAACTTCGTGGCGCAGAAGTTCGCGCGCGTCGCGGTCGGCACCAACAACATCGACAGCTGCAACCGCACCTGACACGCTCCCAGCGTCGTCGGTCTGGCGACAGTGTTCGGAGCGGGCGGCGGCACCAGCTCGTATAAGGAGATCGAGGAGACGGACGTGATCGTCCTGTGGGGCTCGAACGCCCGCGAGACGCACCCGATCTTCTTCCACCACGTCCTCAAGGGCGTGCGCAACGGCGCCCGCCTCTACGTGATCGACCCGCGCCGCACCGGCTCGGCGCAGTGGGCCGACGGCTGGTTCGGCATCGACGTCGGCACCGACATCGCCCTCTCGAACACGATCGCCCGCGAGATCATCCACCAGGGCCTGCACAACCGCGAGTTCATCGAGCGCGCGACGACGGGCTTCGAGGAGTACGCGGCCTCTGTCGAGGAGTGGACGCTCGAGCGCGGCGCGCGCGAGACCGGCGTGCCCGCCGACCTGATCCGCGAGCTCGCGCTCACCTATGCACGCGCCGACCGCGCCGAGATCTGCTGGACGCTCGGCATCACCGAGCACCACAACGCGGTCGACAACGTCTTCTGCCTGATCAACCTCGCCCTGCTCACCGGCCACGTGGGCCGCTACGGCTCCGGCCTGAACCCCCTGCGCGGCCAGAACAACGTGCAGGGCGGCGGCGACATGGGCGCCATCCCCAACAAGCTGCCGGGCTTCCAGGACATCGAGTCCGACCACGCCGCCCGCGAGCGCTACAACCAGGCCTGGGGCGTCACGATCCAGCCCAAATACGGCTGGCATCTGACCCAGATGTTCGAGGCGATGGAGCGCGGCGACCTCCGCGCGGTCTACGTGATCGGCGAGAACCCGGCCCAGTCCGAGGCCGACGCCAAGCACACACACGAGCTGCTCGAGGGCCTCGACCACCTGATCGTCCAGGACATCTTCCTGACCAAGACGGCCGAGATGGCCGACGTCGTCCTGCCCGCATCGGCGAGCTGGTGCGAGACCGAGGGCACCGTCACGAACAGCGAGCGACGCGTCCAGCGGGTGCGAAAAGCGCTTGACCCGCCCGGCCAGGCCCGCGACGACATCGAGATCATCTGCGGCATCGCGAGCAGGCTCGGGCACGACTGGAGCTACTCCTCGGCCGAGGACGCCTGGAACGAGCTGCGCAGCCTCTCGCCGATGCACACCGGCATGAGCTACGCCCGCCTCGAGGAGCTCGGCGGCATCCCGTGGCCGTGCACCGACGAGAACGATTCCGGCGCGCAGTTCCTGCACGACCGGCTGTGGGCGACGCCCGTCGAGGGCCCGCGGGCGCCGTTCAACGTCGTCGTGCACGAGCTGCCCGTCGACGAGCTCTCCGACGAGTTCCCGATCCGGCTCACCACCGGCCGGCGGCTCGACTCCTACAACACCGGCGTGCAGAGCGGCGGCTACACGTCGCCGCTGCGGCGCGGCGAGTCGCTCGACCTCTCGCCCGAAGATTGCGAACGCCTCGAGCTCGAGGCGGGTGAGCGCGTCCAGATCACGTCGCGGCGCGGTACGGTGACGGCGCCCGTGCGCATCGACCCCACCCTCCGCCCCGGCCTCGCATTCATGACGCTGCACTTCCCCGACGAGGTCGAGACGAACGTCCTCACCATCGACGCGACCGATCCCAAGGCGGGGACGGCCGAGTTCAAGGCCAGCGCCATCCGGGTCGAGAAGCTCCCCGTCCAGCCTGCCGAGGCCCGCAAGGGCCGGGTCGCGATCCCCGCCAGATAGTGGATCTGCGGATCGAGGACCAGTCGGCGACGGCGGTCGAGCGCCAGGCGGTCGACGCCGTGCTCGGCGAGCCCGACTCCGCGTGGGTGGGCGCGGCCCGGTCGGAGGCCGACGGCCATTCCTCCCGCGGCGGCCACGCCGCGCGCAGCCGGCGCCACCTGCTCCTGCCGACCCTCCACGCGGTGCAGGCACGGGTGGGCTGGATCAGCCCGGGCGCGCTTGCCTATGTCTGCCGGCGGCTGACGATCCCGCCCGCCGAGGCCTACGGCGTCGCGAGCTTCTACGCCCTGTTCGCGCTCGAGCCGCGGCCGCCGGTGGTCGCGCACGTGTGCACCGACATCGCCTGCATGTGCCGCGGGTCGAACGAGCTCGTCGCCGAGCTCGAGCGCACCGTCGGCCCGGCGGGCGAGCATCCCGGGAACGGCCGCGCGATCTGGCTCGAGAGCCCCTGCCTGGGCCTGTGCGAGCGCGCCCCCGCGGTGCTCGTGACCGCGGCCGGCGAGGAGCCCGTCGAGCGCTCCATCGCACCTGCGACGGCGGGCGCGATCGCCGAGGCGCTGGCCGGACGGCTGCCCGAGCCGATGGTGCCCGATCCCGTGCCGCAGCAGGGCACCGGCGATGTGCGGCTCATGCGCCGGTTCGGCATCGTCGACCCCGCGAGCCTCGACAGCTACCGCTCGCATGGCGGCTACGAGGCGCTGCGGCGCGCATTCGTGCTCGGGCAGGCCGGCGTGATCCGCGAGGTGTCCGAGTCGAAGCTGCTCGGCCGCGGCGGCGCGGCCTTCCCCACGGGCCGCAAGTGGGACGCGGTCGCCCGCCAGCCGATCCGCCCGCACTACCTGGTCTGCAACGCCGATGAGTCCGAGCCGGGCACCTTCAAAGACCGGATCGTGTTCGAGCACGACCCGTTCAGCGTGATCGAGGCGATGACCATCGCGGCGTATGCGACCGGCTCCGAGCTGGGCTACCTGTACCTGCGCGGCGAGTACCCGCTGGCGTGGGAGCGGCTCGTGAACGCCGTCACCGAGGCGCGCCGGCACGGCTTCCTGGGCGACGACATCATGGGCCAGGGCCTGCGCTTCGACATCGAGCTGCGCAAGGGCGCGGGCGCCTACATCTGCGGCGAGGAGACGGCGTTGTTCAACTCGATCGAGGGCTTCCGCGGCGAGCCGCGCAACAAGCCGCCGTTCCCGGTCGACGCGGGCCTGTTCCAGAAGCCGACCGTCGTGAACAACGTCGAGACGCTCGTGAACGTGCTCGACATCATCCTCGAGGGCGGCGGCCACTTCGCCGAGACCGGCACCGAGGGATCGACCGGCATGCGCCTCTTCTGCGTCTCGGGCTGCGTCCAGCGGCCGGGCCTCTACGAGGCGCCGTTCGGGGTCAAGCTGCGCGACGTGATCGAGCTCGCCGGCGGTGTCGCGCCCGGGCGCGAGCTGAAGGCGATGCTCCTCGGCGGCGCCGCCGGGGCGTTCGCCGGGCCCGACCTGCTCGACCTCGAGCTGTCGTTCGAGGCCACCCGCGCGGCGGGCGTGACGCTCGGCTCGGGCGTCATCATGGTGCTCGACGATACGGTTCCGCTCGTGCCGATCCTGCTTCGCATCGCGGCCTTCTTCCGCGACGAGTCATGCGGCCAGTGCGTGCCGTGCCGGGTCGGCACCGTCCGCCAGGAGGAACTGGTGGCCCGGCTCATCGCCGGGGCCCCGGCCGCGGCCGCTGAGCTTTCCCTGCTCGCCGACATCGGCGCGGTCACCAGGGACGCGTCGATCTGCGGGCTCGGCCAGACCGCGCTGTCGGCCGTGC
>DASXZF010000167.1:0-4279 GCA_036502065.1 Gaiellales bacterium | reverse complement strand
TCGCCAGCTACCACGACCCGCGCTGCGTGCTGCGCGGCCCGGCGCCACAGCAACAGGGATAGCCCTCTGGGCCTGACCGACGGCCGCCGCCGGGCCCGCGTCCGCACGGGCCCGGCGGCGTCACCTGCTCAGCCGAGCGGGCCGCCGTCGATCACGTAGACGGTGTCGCGGTTCGCCGCCGAGACCAGGAAGTCCGGCGTGCCGTTCCCGTTCGTGTCGCCGATGCCTACGGCGTCGAAGCCGAGGTTCTCGTTCGGCGTTTCGCTGGTGATGGTGCGCAGGCGCTTCCCCGTCGCCCCGGAGAAGATCTGCACCTTGCCGGCCGCCGGCGCTCCGTCGCTGCTCGTGTACGCGCCGACGATGATGTCGGGCACGCCGTCGCCGTTGACGTCGCCGGCCGAGCGTCCCGGACCGAGTCCCTCGCCGGCGGCGCCCCGCCATGCGTGCAGGCGTGCGCCGTCGACGCCGGAGTAGACGGCGGCGTACCCGCCCGCCTGGCCGGCGTTGCTCGACGCGTAGTCGCCGACGTAGATGTCGGGCACGCCGTCGCCGTTCACGTCGCCCACGCCGGCGACGAAGAACTGGCCGAACGCGGCGTTGCCACGCTCGCCGCGGATGCGGAACAGCAGCCTGCCGGTGCGTCCGGAGTAGACGTACACGGCGCCGTGGCCAGGCTTCGCGCCGCTCGCGCCGACGATCAGGTCGGGCACGCCGTCGCCGTTCAGGTCGGCCGTGTGGGCGACGCCGTCGCCGAACTCGTCGCCGGGCCTGTGGGCCGAGAGCACGCGGATGACGCGGAACGTCCGCCCCGAGATCACGTACGCGTGGCCGGCGGTCGTGCCATTGCCCGGCGCCCCGACGAGCAGGTCGGGCACGCCGTCGCCGTTGACGTCGCCGGCACTCGACACCGCGGCTCCGAACGCGTCGCCCTGGTGGTGCCCGCGCAGCCGCACGATCGTCCTCCCGGTCGCGCCCGAGTACACGTATGCATGCCCCACGTCGTTGGCCTGGCCGGGCGCCCCGCTGACGACGTCGGAAACGCCGTCGCCGTTCACGTCGCCGGCGTCGCCGATCGCGTAGCCGTTCTGCTCGCCCGGCCGGCCGCTGCGGCGGAAGAGCAGGTGGCCGGTCCTGCCCGAGTACACCCATACGCGGCCCTGCTGCTTCGGCCCGCCGTCGACCTCCCCGATCACGACGTCCGTCACCCCGTCACCGTTCACGTCGCGCAGCTCGCTGACCGCCCAGCCAAAGTACGCCCCCTTGCCCGTGGTCGGGCCGTGGAAGGCGTGCAGCACGTGCACCGGCTGGACGAACGTGCCGGACGCGCTCGCGCCGGTGGCAAACGTGGACAGGACGATCGCGGCGATGGCCGCCGCCCGCGCACACACTCGAGACATCGATCCCTCCTCCATAGGACTGGGACCGATCCTACGAACGCTCCGGTGCGGGCACATAGGACGTTCTTGCGTGCCGCCGCTAGACGACGAGCAGGCGCCCGACCAGGTCGGGCAGCGCGACGGGGTCGGCCGCGATCGCCCGCACCGCCGACGGCGTGTCACCGAAGGCGCGGCGGAACCGGGCGCTGAAGTGACTGTGGCCCTGAAAGCCGAGCTCGAGCGCGATCCCGGCGAGCGGCGCCCCTGCGAGCAGCGGGCCGAGCGAGCGGCGCAGGCGCAGGTGCAGGTGGTACTGGTGCAGCGTGTAGCCCGTGCGGGCATGGAAGGCGCGCAGCAGATGGAACCGCGAGTAGTGCGCCTCCCGTGCGATCCGCTCGAGCGGGACAAGCCGCCCGGTCGAGCGGGCCATGAGCTCCGTCGTGCGCTCGACAGCGCTGCCGCCGGCCCCGCTCGTCCCCGGCGGCACCGGTCGAAGCGCCGCCGCGACCAGATCGCGCACGAGCCGCTCCGCCCGTGCCGGGTCGTGCCCCGGGCGGGCCAGGTAGGCGGCGAGCAGCCGCTGGGCGAGCCACACTCTTGGCGGCAGCACGGGGTCGCCGGCCGGGTCTGGGCGCACGCCGAGCCGCTCGCACATGCCGGGGCCGAGCACGACGAACAGGCAGTGGTCGCCCTCGCTCGTCAGATAGCGGCGGTGGAACCGCAGCCGCGGCGGGTAGAGCACGGCGTGGTTCGGCGTTGCGACGAGGCCGGGCATCGCCCGCCGGGCGATGTGCACGGGCGTCCACGGGAAGACGACGTGGAAGCCCTCACCGATGTCGTTCTCGCACCGCCAGCGGCCGTCCGCCGGCGGGCAGACGAACTCCCCGACGGTGAGGTCGTCGGCCGCCAGCAGCGTGCGCACGTTTCCTTCGGCGCTCATGGCTTCAGTATGGCGGCCCCGTCCGGTCGCGCTGGTACGAAATTGCGCAATCCAGTCGCGGCGACACCGCCTGACGGCCCGGCCCAATCTGGCGAATCCGGGCTCCACGCCGCTCGGCGCCGGTGGTACGGTCTGCCCGTCCTCCGGAGAGAAGGGAACGCCGATGGCGATCATGATGATCCTGGAATGGGAGGGCGTCTCGCCCGACCAGTACGCGCGGGTGAACGACACGATGGGCATCCACACGGACGCCGACGTGCCTGATGGGCTGATCAGCCACGTCGCGGCCATCGACGAGGACGGCGAGATGACCGTCGTCGACCTGTGGGAGTCCGAGCAGGCGCTGGGGCGGTTCGTCGAGACGCGGCTGGGCCCGGCACTGGCCGAAGTGGGAATCCCTGAGTCGCAGCCGCGGATCCACCCCCTGCACAAGGAGCTTCACAGCTCTGCGGCCGAGGGCAACGTGCTGATCTTGATCGAGGTGGACGACACCAGCACCGACGTCTATGACCGCATGGCCGCCGAGATGCCGGAGCAGACCGGTGACGCCAGCGGCTACCCGTGGCGCCTGCATTCGGTCGCCACTGACGGCAGCGGTTTCGTCGTGGCCGACCTGTGGCCATCGGAAGAGGCGTTTGGCCAGTTCGCCGGGCAGCGGATCGGGCCGGCCGCACAGAAGCACGGCATGGGGCCAATGCGTCAAAAGACCCTGAAGGTGCACAACCACCTGCGCAGCCGGTCGCGCTCGGGCGCGTAGCGTCGTCGGCTCCGATGAGAGGCGGGTACGGTTGGCCGAGATCGTCGCGGCGCTGTCGCTCGGCGTCGATCTCGGCTTCGGCCAGCCGATGGAGCATGTCCTTCGGCAGTGCCTGATCGCACTGCGCCTGGCCGAGCGGGTCGGGATGGACGAGCGGGCGCGCGCGGACGCCTACTACACCGCCCTGCTCATCAACGTTGGTTGCCACTCCGATGCGCACGAACAGGCGAAGTGGTTCGGGGACGACGTCGCCCTGAAGTCGACGAAGTACGACCACGAGTTCCGGAGCATGGGAGCGGCAGCCGCCGCGATGCGACTGCTCGGCGCGGGGAATCCGCCGCTGCACCGCTTCCGGCTCGGACTGGAGTTCGCGCTCTGGGGCCGGCGCGACATGGACTCGATGATTGCCCATCACGCCGCCATCGCTCGGACTCTGGCCGAGGAGCTGGGTCTGTCGGGCGACGTGCTGGCCGCGCTCGCTGCCGCATACGAGGTCTGGGACGGGCGCGGCTGGCCTGGCGACCTCAAGGGATCGCAGGTGCCCATGGCGTCGCGGATCGCGCAGCTCTCCGAGTTCGTCGAGGTCGCGAACCGGGTCGGGGGCGTCGAGGCAGCACGGGCGCTGGCACAGAAGCGCAGCGGCACCCAGTTCGACCCAGAGCTTGCCGAGGTCTTTCGCGCGGACGCCGAGCAGATCCTCGACGGGCTCGAATCGATCGGGACGTGGGATGCGGTGATCTCGGCTGAACCCGGCCTCGCGATCACCCTCTCCGACGCCGAGTTCGAGGACGCGCTCCTGGCGGTCGCAGATTTCGTCGACCTGAAATCGCCGTACACGCTCGGGCACGCGCGCGGGGTCGCCGATCTCGCCGCGGCGGCCGGCAGCGAGCGCGGGTTGCCGGAGACGGATGTGCGGACGCTGTATCGCGCCGGGCTCGTGCATGACCTCGGCCGGCTCGGGATCTCCAACGCAATCTGGGACAAGCGCGGCCCGCTGGGCGACGGAGAGTGGGAGCGGATCCGGATCCACCCGTATCTCACCGAGCGCATGCTCCATCAGTCGCGGGCGCTCCGGCCACTGGGCGCGATCGCCGTGCAGCACCGGGAGCGTCTGGACGGGTCGGGCTACCCCCGCGGCCTGTCCGCTACCGCGATCTCCCAGCCGGCTCGCCTGCTCGCCGCCGCGGACGTCTACCGGGCGATGCG
>DASXZF010000166.1:0-9039 GCA_036502065.1 Gaiellales bacterium | reverse complement strand
GCGTATACTCCGCCGACCCGTGCCCCCGCGAACGTCGCAGCGAGCCGTCGGCCGCTGCGGGCGAGGAGCCGCTTGGCAACCAAGACGCCGCCCAGAGGTCCGGGCGAGGGAGAACCGCCCCGGCGCGCACCGAAGATGGTCATATACGGCAGCGAGCCGCCGAGGAAGCCTCCCCGGCGCGGCCGCCGTACCCGCCGTCGCCGCCTGCCCCGCTGGGCACGGTGGACGCTGGGGACGCTCGGGCTGCTGATCGCCGCCGTGCTCGCCGCCGGCGGGTACGAGCTGTGGTACCTGAACAACGTCTACAACGACGTCACCAAGCTGCACGGGTCGGACAAGAAGGCGTCCAAGCACCTCGCGCGGCAGATCCCGACGTCATCGCAGCCGATCACCGCGCTCCTGATCGGCTCCGACCACCGCAAGGACGGCGCGACAGGGAAGAACGGCCTGTCCGACACGCTCATGCTGGCCCGGCTCGACCCGCAGCACCACATGGTGTCGCTGCTCTCGATCCCGCGCGACCTGTGGGTGCCGAGCCTGGGAGCGAAGATCAACTCGGCGTACTCGAGCGGCGGTGACAACGCCTCGCTGCAGGTCGTCGAGGAGGTCACGGGCGTCAGGCCGAACTATCTGATGAACGTCGACTTCGCGGGGTTCCAGAACCTGGTCGACACCCTCGGCGGGATCTACGTGAACGTCGACGAGTACTACTACAACCCGCTCGCGATGTCGCAGTCCACCGGGTTCTCGGCGATCGACATCAATCCCGGCTACCAGAAGCTGAACGGCGCAAACGCGCTGGCCTTCTCGCGCTACCGCCACACCGACGACGACTTCCACCGCCAGGCCCGGCAGCAGATGTTCCTGCGCGCGTTCGAGGCCCGCGCGTCGTCGCGCTTCCACGGCATCTCGGTGCTCGACATCGGGTTCATCAACAACATCCTCGGCGCCATCTCGCACAGCGCCACGATCGTCGGCCCGGGCGGGAAGGCGCCGAGCCCGCGGACGCTCCTGTCGTTCGCCGCCACCGCCTATCAGGCGCGCTCGAACGTCGTCAGCATCCACCTCGACAGCGCGCCGTTCAGCGCGCCGGGCGGCCAGGACGCCGAGCAGGTGTCCAACTGGCCGCAGGCGATCTTCCAGTGGAAGCATCCATGGAAGCTCGCAAGCGCCGAGGCGACGCTGCCCACGGGCAAGCAGTCCCACAAGACCGCCCCGTGGAAGCCTTCCGTCACGCCTGCCTCGGTCAAGGTGGCGGTCCTGAACGGCAACGGCGTGAACGGCGCAGCCGGGCGGACTGTCACCGGCCTCAAGGCCTGGGGCTACCGGGCGAAGGCCGCGAACGCGCCCGGCGGCCCGTACAGCACCTCGTACGTCTACTACCGGCCCGGCGAGGCGGCCGCCGCCGGAGACCTCGCGCACATCATGGGAACCGGCACCGTGGCGGCGATGCCGGCAGCGATCGCCGGGGCGATCGGCGCGCGGGTGAACGTGGCGGTGGTGATCGGGGCCGGGTTCAGGGGCAAGCTGGCGGTGCCGGCGACGAAGAAGCACGCATCCAAGCCCGCGGGACCGCCGGCGACGATCACGCCCACCACCGAATACCGGGCCGACTTCGTCCACGCCCAGCACACGCTCCACTTCCCGATCATGTATCCGACGGTGGCCCAGGCCGACTCGACCTTCTGCCCCTGGGTGCCGGTTCCGGCCGGGGCGGGCGTCCTCACCTGCGAGGGCACGTCCACATCCCCCACCCGCATCTACGGCATCGGCGCCGCCGGCAAGGGCTGGAACTCGACCTACGCGATGTTCCGCATGACGTCATCGTTCGGGGCCTACTGGGGCATCGAGGAGACGCGCTTCACCGCCGCGCCGCTGCTGCAGACGCCCAACGCCACGCGCAACCTCGACGGCCGCAAATACCTGTTCTTCTTCAACGGCAGCCACATCCAGACGATCGCCTTCATCCAGCACGGTGTGGCCTACTGGGTGCAGAACACGCTGCTCGACGACCTGACCGATCCCGAGATGCTCGCGATCGCGCGGTCGCTCAAGCCCGTGGGCTGACCGCGAGGAACGGCGCGACCAGGGCGTCGAACGCGGCGGGCTGCTCGAGGCTCGGCAGGTGGGCCGCGCCGGGCACGATCGCGTGGGTCGCGTCCGGCAGCTCGCGTACGAGCCGGCCGGCGATGGCGTGGATGTCGGGGTGGTCGAGCTCGCCGACCACAACGAGCGCCGGGGCGGCGATCGCGGCCAGACGCGTGTCCAGGTCGGACACGAGCAGCTGCTCCTGCGCCGCGTCGCCCACGGGCACCTGCAGCTCGAGGGCACGCAGCTGCATGGCGTGCACCTGCGCCCGCACCGCCGCGTCGGCCGGCGCCACCCAGAAGCGCACATTTGCCTCGGCCGCGGCATCGAGATCGCCGCGCTCGATGGCCGCATCCTCGACGGCCCAGTAGTCGCGCACGTCCTGCGACCACTCGTGACCGGAGAGCCCGGAGCCGGCCAGGACGAGCGCGGACACACGGTCGGGTGCCGCCAGCGCAAGCTCGAGCGCCACACGGCCTCCGAGCGAGGCGCCCACGAGCGCAGCCCGCTCGACGCCGCAGGCGTCGATCACGGCAAGCACATCGCGCGCATTGGAGTACGGCTCGGGCGGCTGCGGCGATCGGCCGAAGCCGCGCATATCCATCCGCAGCAGGCGGTGCGAGCCCGCGAGCGAGCGCCACTGCGGCTCCCACATCGCGCTGTCGCAGATGCCGGCGTGGATGAGGACGACCCAGGGGCCGGACGCTCCCGTCGTCTCGTGGTGCAGCTCCACGCCGTCAGCCCCCGTAGGTGACGGAGTCGACAGTCTCGGTGATGCTCTCGTCCCAGGTCTTGTGGTGCGGCCCGCCCTCGAGCAGGAGCGCCCGCTGGACATCCATCCGGTCGGGGTCCTCGGCGTAGGCGTGCGCGCCGCCGCGGGACGTGAACTCCACCACGCCGATGAACTCGTTCGGGTTGTCGATCGATCGCGCGATCCAGTGGCCGATTGCACCGTGCTTGACGCGCTGCGGCTCGTGCCGGTCGAACGCGGCCTTCCAGCTGTCGTAGTCGGCGCCGCGGAACCGGATCACGAAATGGATGCTGCCTGGACTCGGCACATCTCCCCCTCACTCGAATGGACGTGGAACCTCGCGGATCTTGCCACGGCGCTCAGGCGCCGGGCGGGAAGGCGTCGAGCACGCCCACGACCTGGAACCATGGCGGCTCGGGTTGGGGGTTGCGCTCGATCCGCATGCCCAGCCGGCGCATGACGCCGATCGACGCGAGATTGTCGTGCTCGGTGGTGGCGACGACCCGCGCGAGGCCGATCTCGGCGAAGGCGTACGCGATCAGCGCCGCCGCCGCCTCGGACGCGATCCCCCGGCCGCGGTGCGCCGGTGCGACCGCCCAGTAGAGGCCCACCTCGGGCCGGTTCCCGGAGCCGGCGCCCGCCCACGACGGCAGGAGCCCGAACGGGCCGAGCGCCGGCACGAGCCCCACCAGCCCGACCAGCTCGCCCGAGTCCCGCAGCTCCACGCCCCGCTCGCCGTAGGGGGGCTGGCGCAGCTCCGCGAGCTGGGCATAGCCGTCGCCGGTCCAGTGCAGCCATGCGCCGCGATCGCCGCCCGCGATGGCTTCGACGGACGCGAGATCGGCGGGCGCGAGCTCGCGGACGAGCAGCCTGGCGGTCGGTAGCGGCGGCATGCGCACGTGCCCACACTAGAGGTTGATCTCGAGCCTACGCAGGAACGGGCATCCCCCAATCCCCCTTTCCGGGTGCTTGTCACCCGTCCGGGTGTCCGCCACCCTGAGCCTGACCCCAAGCGTCTCCACGAGGTAGCACCGTGCACCAAAACGCCACCGCAGAACGATGAGCGGACAGGCACCCGACCGCCGGCTCCAGCGGCTCGACTTCCTGCGGGAAGCGAGCTGGTCGGCCATGGTCCTGATCGCGACGGTCGCTGCGATGGCCGGTCTGACGGCGCTCTCGTGGTTCACGATCTCGGCCACGAGCCGCGCGAGCGCACAGGTGCGCACCGCGACGGTCGCGGCGAACGCCTACAGCCATACGCACGACGTGCTCGAGGTCGTCGCCGCGGCGGCCTTCGGCTACGTGCTCGAGCCGACCACGGCGAAGCGCGACCAGCTGCTGCGCGGGACGGCAACGCTCGATCTCGCGCTCGCGCGGCTGGGCCGGCTCGGCTCGGCGGGCCGAGTGCCGTCGGCCGCAGCCGAGCGGCGCTCGATCACGACGCTGAACGCCGATGACGCCAGGCTCGACGCGGCCGTCGACGTGATCGATTCACCCCCGCTGAACGGCGCCACCGTCAACGTGACCGCGAACCAGGGACGGGTCGAGCCGGTGCTGACCCGGATGCTCGCAATCGTCCACCGCGAGGCGGCCGCCCACCAGCGGGTGGCGAGCCGCAGCCTGCGGACATCACAGGCCACCGATCGCCGCGCGAGCATCGTCGTCGTGATCACGGGCGTGCTCTGCCTCGCGATCACCTGGACGGTCTTGCGCATGCTGCGACTGCGCCGCCGCCTGGCCCAGATCCACGGGCGCGAGATCGCGCGCCTGAGCGACGCGGCGCTGCGCGACAGCCTCACCGGGCTTCGCAATCACCGCTGCTTCCAGGAGGACATCCGCCGCTCCCTCGCAAGCGACAGCGCCCTGCACGCGCTGCTCGTCGACATGGACGGTCTGAAGGCCGTCAACGACGGCCTCGGCCACCAGGTCGGCGACGAGCGCATCTGCCAGCTCGCGGCGGCGCTCTCGGCCGCCTGCACGGGAATCGAGGCCAACGCCTACCGGATCGGCGGCGACGAGTTCGCGATCATCGCGGCGGGCCGGATCCACCGGCCCGAGCGGGTGGCCGAGAACGTGCACGACAAGCTTCGCTCGATCGGCTGCGGCCAGGTCACGGCCACCATCGGCATCGCCACCGCAGCTCCGGACATGAGCGCCGACGAGCTGCTGCGCCGGGCCGACAAGGCGCTGATCGTCGGCAAGCCCACCCGTTCCGGAACCCGCAGCTACAGCCGCGCGCTCGAGGACGCTCCCGGCAACGCCGAGACCGAGCGGGCCGAGCTGCTCGCGATCATCGACGATCCGGCGGCGATCGCTCCCGTGTTCCAGCCGATCGTCGACCTGCGCAACGGCGAAGTGATCGGCCACGAAGCGCTGTCGCGGTTCCCCGGCGCCGCCTGGCGAAACCCGCAGGAGTGGTTCCAGCTCGCGCACGCGCATGACCTGGCCATCGACCTCGAGGCGGCCGCGGTGCGCGCCGCGCTCGAGGCTCCCGGTCGCCCGAGCGTCCCGGCCGTCAACCTCAACATCAGCCCGAAGGTGCTCCTGAGCGCCCGCGACCACATCGGCCTTCCCGCCGACCTCTCGGCCATCACCATCGAGGTGACCGAGGACGCCCTGGTCACCGAGGGGCCCGACCTCGAGCTGGCGCTGCTCGAGCTGCGAACGCGGGGCGCGCGCATCGCCGTCGACGACGCGGGCGCCGGATACGCCGGCTTCGCGCAGCTCGTGCGCGTCCGGCCCGACGTGATCAAGCTCGACCGCTCGCTGATCGCAGGCGTCGACGCCGATCCGCTCAAGGCCGCCGTCGTGAAGGCCTTCGTCCAGTTCGCCGAGAGCGCCGAGGCCGTCGTCTGCGCCGAGGGCATCGAGACGGCCGCGGAGCTCGTGACGATCACCGGCCTGGGCGTCGACGCCGGCCAGGGCTACCTGCTCGGCCGTCCGACCGCCGGCGGCGCGGTCGGCCCGGCACCGGTGCTCGCCCTCGCCGGCATCGAGGTGGAGGCGGCCGAGACGGCCGACGGAAACGTCGTGCCGCTGCGCCGCGCCGCCTCGGGCTGAGCCGGCCCACCGGCCCGGCCTCGCCGATGCGAACACGCGGCAGCGATCTGAACGCTCTTCGGCGTTCTACGTATGCGGCGCAGTACTTGCCCGGATGCGGGCGGATATTGCCGGATGAAATTATCGGCGTAAGGTTGTTTTAGGCATATCCCGTTGGCCAAAGGAACCAGGCGCGTGCTTCCCCTGCTCGTCATCACCGTGGCCACCGCCCTGGCCTTCGACTACACCAACGGGTTCCACGACACGGCGAACGCGATGGCGACCACGATCGCGACGCGGGCGCTGCGCCCGCAGACGGCCGTCGCCATGGCCTCGGCCCTGAACCTGGTGGGAGCGTTCCTGTCGGTCACCGTCGCCGCGACGATCGCGAGCGGCGTCGTCGATCAGCTGAGGATCACGGTGCCGGTGATCTTCGCCGGCCTGGCGGGCGCGATCGTGTGGAACGTGATCACCTGGTACCGCGGCATCCCCTCGTCGTCGTCGCACGCTCTCGTGGGCGGCATGGTGGGATCGGTGCTGGCGGCGGAGGGCACCGCGGGCGTGATCTGGAGCGGGGTCGCGGCCAAGGTGCTCGTCCCGGCGCTGCTGGCGCCGATCGTCTGCGGCGTGGCGGCGCTCGTGGCGACGCGCGTCGCCGACCGGCTGACGCGCCCGGTCGGCCGAGACGACGCACGCACGTCGTTCCGCAAGAGCCAGATCCTGTCGAGCGGGCTGGTCGCCCTGGCGCACGGCACGAACGACGCCCAGAAGACGATGGGCGTGATCGTCCTCACGCTGATCGCGGCGAACCGGCTCCCCGCCGGTGCCGGGGTGCCGACGTGGGTGAAGGTCACCTGCGCCGCCGCCGTCGCCCTGGGCACGTTCTCGGGCGGCTGGCGCGTGATCCGCACGCTCGGGACGAAGATCACCCACATCGAGCCGGAGCAGGGGTTCTCCGCCGAGACCGCAAGCTCGACGACGATCCTTGCCTCGGCGTTCTTCGGCTTCTCGCTCTCGACGACGCAGATCGTGTCGGGCGGCGTCATCGGCGCCGGGCTGGGCCGTCCCGGCGGCGTGATCGACTGGAAGGTCGTGCGCCGGATGGCGCTCGCGTGGGGCGCGACGCTGCCGGCGGCCGGCCTGATGGGCGCGGCCGCCGAACTGATCGTGGCGACCGCCCCCAGCCGCACGGTCGGAGTGATCGTCGTCGCCGCAATCGCCGTGGCGGTGGTGTCGGCGATCGGAATCCGCTCCCGCCGCGACAGCGTGAACGCCGGCAACGTCCTCGGCGAGACGGCCGCCGACGAGCCCGAGCGCCCTCCTGCCAAGTCGCTGGTGGCGGCATGACTGTCCTCGCCCTCAGCACGTACGTGCCCGTCGCCGGCATGCTGAAGACGGTCGTCGCGGCCCTCTTCGTCGCGGTCGCCGCGCCGTCGGCCGTCGCCCTGGCGGCGGGCGGCCTTCACCGCCGGCGCACGGGTTCCGTCGCGGTCGCGACCGCGTTTGTCGGACTCGGCGCGGCCGCGCTCGCGCTGCTCGCCGGCGCCGGCGTGTACGCCCTCATCCAGCGGTGAGGGCGCTGTACACTCGCCGCCCATGCGGGCCCGCCGGGTGATCACCGTCGTCGGATGCCACGCCGGCGGCGAGATCGGGAACGTCGTCACCGGCGGAGTGCTGCCGCCACCGGGCGCGACCGTGTTCGAGCAGATGCAGGCGCTCCGGCGCGACGGCGACGGTCTGCGCCGGCTGCTGCTGCGCGAGCCGCGCGGAAGCGTCGCCTGCCACGCGAACCTGATCGTCCCCTCCACGCGGCCCGACTGCGCCGCCGGCTTCATCATCATGGAGCCGACCGAGTACCCGCCGATGTCGGGCTCGAACACCATCTGCACCGCCACCGTGCTGCTCGAGACCGGGATGGTCGCGATGCACGAACCGATCACGGAGTTCGGGATCGAGACCCCGGCCGGCCTTATCCGCGTCTACGCGGAGTGCAAGAACGGCTGCTGTGAGCGGGTGACGTTTGGGAACGTGCCGGCATACGTCGTCGGTCTCGACCTTCCGCTGGAGCTCCCCGGATGGGGCGAGCTGCATGTCGACGTCGCCTGGGGTGGCGCGTTCTTCGCGTTCGTCAAGGCATCGGATTTCGACCTCGAGATCGTTCCTGACCAGGCGGCGCAGCTCGCCGAGCTGGGCAGCCGGATCACGGCCGCGGCGGCGGCGCAGATCCCTGCCCAACACCACCTGCGGTCGGATCTGCACACCATTACTTTCACGACGTTCACCGCGCCGCCACGTGCGGGCGGCGACGGGCGCAACACGACAGTCGTCAGCCCGGGGCGCCTGGATCGTTCCCCCTGCGGGACCGCCACCAGTGCCCGTCTTGCGGTTCTCCACGCCCGCGGAGAGCTCGAGGTCGGACAGACATTCGTACACGAAAGCATCATCTCGTCGAAGTTCGTCGCTCGCATCGAGGGTCTCACCGAGATGGGGCCGGCGCGCGCCGTGCGGCCGAGCATCTCCGGACGCGCATGGTTGACCGGGACCCAGCAGCTCGGTCGAGACCGCCGAGACCCTCTCGGCGCCGGGTTCGCCGTCGCAGACACCTGGCGCGGCTCCAACCCAGACTGGACGATCGACGTCGCTGCCGCGCCAGATGACTCGGTGCTCGGATCCCGCCAACACCTTGACCTTGCAGTGCTCTCAACGGAGGCTGAAGGACAATGACAACCGCGCCAAACCGACTGACCTGGAGCAACTGGGCAGGGAACGAGCAATTCGCTCCAGTCGAGATCGCGACACCGGGCTCTGAAGACGAGCTCGTCGAACGTACGCGGCAGGCAGTCTCGGATGGTCGATCAATCGGACTGGCGGGAACGGGGCACTCGTTCTCCCCGATCGTGGAGAGCAGCGATCTTCTGATCAAGATCGAAGGGGTCAACGGCATCATCTCCATCGACCCCGCTCGACACACCGTCGACGTTCTGGCCGGCACCACCATCAAGCAGATGGGCCAGCCGTTGTGGGACGCGGGGCTGTCGCTGAAGAACCAGGGCGACATCGACACCCAGACGATCGTGGGCGCGATCGCGACCGGAACCCACGGCTCAGGCATCGGCTTCGGGTCATTCTCATCGTGCGTCCGCGGCGCACGGATCGTCACC
>DASXZF010000165.1:0-17670 GCA_036502065.1 Gaiellales bacterium | reverse complement strand
ACCGCGATCAGGAGCCCGGCCACAGGGTCGGCGGCGCGCCAGCCGGTCGCAAGCACGATCGCGGCGGCGACCATCACGCCCACCTGCGAGAGCGCGTCCGCCGCGACGTGACGCATGGCCGCGCGCACGTTCAGGCCGCCTCCGGCCCGGGCGAGCACCGTCGTCGACGTCAGGTTGAGCACGAAGCCCGCCGCGGCGACGGCGAGCGTCAGCCCCGCCTCGACGTGCGGCGGCGACGAGAAGCGCCCGATCGCCGCCACGGCGATCCCCACGGCGATCACGCCGAGGACGATGCCGTTTGCGAGCGCCGCCAGGATCTCGGCCCGCTTGAAGCCGAACGTGCGCCGGCCGGCCGCCGGCCTCTGCGCCATCGACGCCGCCCAGATCGCAAGGCCGAGCGACCCCGCGTCGGCAAACAGGTGGCCGGCATCGGCCAGGAGCGCGAGGCTGCCCGAAACGATGCCGCCCCCGGCCTCGAGGGCGCACACGAGCAGCGTGATGCCGAGGGCGATGCGAAGGCCGCGTCCGCCCCGGTCGGCATGCCCGTGATCGTGGCCGTGGTGGTGCCGGTGTTGGTGGACCGCCATCCGCACGGGGAGGCTATCGGGTACCGTCCGCCAGATGGCCAAGATCCGCCTCATCCCGCAGACGCGCGAGTTCTACACGCTGTTCGACCGTTCCGCGCAGAACCTCGTCTCCACGGCGCGGCTCCTGCTCGACCTGCTCGAGACCTATCCCGAGCGGCGTGACCTGGTCGACCAGATCAAGGATCGCGAGCACGACGGCGACAGCGTCACCCACGACATCGTCCAGCTCGTGAACAAGACGTTTGTCACCCCGATCGACGGCGAGGACATCTACGACCTTGCGACCGCGCTCGACGACGTGTGCGACTTCATGGACCAGGTCGCCGATGAGCTCAACCTCTATGGCGTCGACGAGGTGCCCGCCGAGGCCGTCGAGCAGGCGGGCGTCATCCTCAAGGCCGTCACCAAGCTCGCCGACGCGATCGCGCTCCTCGAAGGGCTGAAGGACATCAGCTCGCTGCTCGTGGACATCCACACGCTCGAGGACGAGGGCGACCGCATCGTGCGGGCCGCGACGGCGCGTCTGTTCCGCGACGGGCACGATCCGCTCGTCGTGATCCGGTGGAAGGACATCCACGAGCATCTCGAGCAGGCCGTGGACAGCTGCGAGCACTCGGCCCACGTGCTCGAGAGCATCTACCTGAAGAACCGTTGAGCGGCGCCGCACTGGTCGTCGTCGTCGCGATCGCGCTCGCGTTCGACTTCACGAACGGCTTCCACGACACCGCCAACGCTGTCGCCACCTCGGTGTCGACGCGCGCGCTCTCGCCGCGCACCGCGGTGCTCGTGGCCGCGGTGATGAACTTCCTGGGCGCGTTCACCTCGACGAAGGTGGCGAAGACCGTCGGCGGCGGCCTCATCAACACGCAGCCCGGGTTCGTCACCGCCCACGTGCTGCTGGCGGCGCTCATCGGCGCCATCTGCTGGAACCTGCTCACGTGGCGCCTGGGCCTGCCGTCCTCATCGACGCACGCGCTCATCGGCGGCCTGATGGGTGCGGCGATCGTGCGCGGCGGCTCCCATCCCGTCAACTGGTCGACGCTCTGGAACAAGACCATCTGGCCGGGCCTCGCGAGCCCCGTGATCGGGTTCTTGCTCGCCGGGGTCGTGATGGTGGCGATCCTGTGGGCGTTCCGCAAGGTGCGTCCGGCACCGCTCAACCGCGGCTTCCGCATCCTGCAGATCGCCTCCGGAAGCTTCCTCGCCTTCGCCCACGGGACGAACGACGCGCAGAAGACGATGGGCGTCATCGCCCTCGCCCTCTACGCCGGGCATCACTCGAGCTCGCCGTCGGACATCCCCACCTGGGTGATCGCCGGGGCCGCGGCATCGATGGCCGCCGGCACCTACATCGGCGGCTGGCGGATCATGCGCACGATGGGCACGCGCATCTTCAAGCTCCGTCCGCCGCAGGGGTTCGCGGCGCAGTCGACGGCCAGCGCGATCCTCTACACGGTGGCGACGCGGTACGGGTTCCCGGTCTCGACGACGCACGTGATCTCGGGCTCGGTGATGGGTGCCGGCGCGACGACGCGCATGTCCGCGGTGCGGTGGGGCGTCGCCGCCGACATCGTCGGCGCGTGGCTGCTCACGATCCCCGCCGCGGCGATCGTCGCGGCGGCCGTGTACGGGGTCATGAGCGTCGTCTCCTGACGGCCGCCGATCTCCAGTTTGTGGCAGATCCGAATACCGCGTTGCGGGGATGGTGGCAGACGGCACGCAGCGGTTAGGCTCCGGGTTCATGGGCGAAGTGGGCACCTCCTTGACCGTTGCGCTGGCCGCTGCGCGCGAACGCGCGATCGAGCTGGAGCCGACGGACGATGTGCTCTGCGATGAGGCGACCACGGCCTGCCGCGTGCTCGGCGAGCTGCTCGGCCTCGACGCGGCGTGGATTCTTTGCGGCGCCGGGATGCCGCTGACCGTGACCGCGCGCTGGGCGCGCGACGGCGGCCGCCCGCACAGGCTCGGGATGGCCCGGCTCGCGCAGGTTCTCTCCGAGTGCCCGGACGGCTGCACCGGGTGGCGCGACGGACGCTACGCCGTCATCGTCGCGCCGATCGTGTCCGGTGCAGAGCGGATCGGAACGCTGGTCGGCTCGGCCCGCTCGGCCCGCGAGTTCGGTGCGGCCGAGGTCGCGGCCGCCGAGCTGATCGCGGCCGGCATTGCGGGCACCCTCGGCGCCCCTGTGCCGCAGCCACCACCGCCGCGCCCGAACGGGGCCGCAATGCGGCCGCTCGAGCACCTCGAGATGCTGCACTCGCTGTCGCTGCGGCTCTCGCGGGCGCGCAGCGAGCGCGAGGTCGGCCAGGCCGTGGTCACCGAGCTGACGAGCCTGATCGACCATCACGCGTGCCGCTTCTACCTGCTCTCCGAGGACGCGACCGTCGTCGTCCCCGTCGCCCACGACGGCGTGATCGCCGCCTACGAGGACGACCGCGCCGACGATCTCGTCTGTCGCGTGGGCGAAGGGGTTGCCGGCCGGGCGGTCGTCGATGCCCGCGCCCGCCGGATCCCGGACGCGATGCGCGACGAGCATGCGGTGGAGGTGCCCGGCAGCGACCCGTGCGACGAGTCGATGATCGTCGCGCCGATGCTTCAGGGCGGCGAGCCGATCGGCGCGATCGTGCTCTCGAAGCTCGGGCTCGACGAGTTCGACGACACCGACCTGCACGTGCTCGAGGTGGTGGCCGGCAAGGCGGCGGCCGCGTGCGAGAACGTGCGCCTCTACGCGAGCATGCGTGAGGCCGCCGAGGTGTCCGAGGCGCTGCTCGAGCTCGGTGCCGCGCTCGCGCTGCAGGGCAGCGTCGACGGCGTCGCCCAGATGCTCGCGCGGGCCGTCGACCGCCTGGTCGAGTCCGCCGCGATCTCGGTCTGGATGCGCCACGGGAACGAGATGGCGCTGGCCGCCCACGTCGGGTACACGCCCGGCGAGGCCACGCGCCTGTCCGCGGCACCCATCGCGGCCACCGGGACACTCTTCGCCGCGAACCTCGAATCGCGGTCGCTCACGGTGTGCACACCCCGGCAGGCGGGCGACCTCTCGCGGCACCTCGACACGGCCACCCCCGGCACGACGTTCACGGTCGTTCCGGTCGGCGAGCGGGCCGCGAACCGGGCGGCGATCGTCGTCCAGCGCGGCGCGCGCCGCGGCGCCCCCGACCGCCGCGACGAGCGGATGCTGCTCGGCATCGCCGACCAGGCGCTGCTTGCGATGGTGAACCGGGCGCTCTACGCCGAGCTCGAGGAGTCGTTCCTCGCCACCGTCGCCGCGCTCGGAAACGCGCTCGGGACGAAGGACGAGTACACGAGCGATCACGCCAAGGCGCTCGTCGGCCTGACGACCCAGGTCGCCCGCCGGCTGGGCGTCACCGGCATCGAGCTGCGCGACATCACCGTCGCGGCGGCGCTGCACGACGTCGGCAAGATCGGCGTTCCCGCCGCGATCCTGTTCAAGGCCGGCCCGCTCACCGTCGAGGAGTGGGCGGTGATGCGCCGCCATCCCGAGCTCGGGGCGCGGATCATGGAGCCCGTGCCGGCGCTCGACGGCGCCCGCCGGCTCGTGCTGGCCTGTCACGAGCACTGGGACGGCACCGGCTATCCGCTGGGCCTGAACGCGGGCGAGATCCCGCTCGGAGCACGCGTGATCCTGGCCTGCGACGCGTTCGACGCGATGACCTCCGATCGTGTTTACCGGGCGGCGATGCCGGCGCAGGACGCGATCGCCGAGCTGCGCCGGTGCGCGGGGACGCACTTCGATCCCGAGGTGACGGCGGCCCTGATCGAGGTCGTGGCGGCACCAACGGCCGCCGCCGTCCTCTGAGCGCGGAACCAACCATCTAGCATGCGCCGATGGACGTGCGCCCGGTGCCGGCGGACGCGCCGGACGCCCGGCGCCTGATGGCCGAGTACCTGGCCGAGCTCGGCGTGCGGATGGGCGCCGAGTTCGATCCCGCCAGGTACGTCGATGTGGCGCCGGGCGAGCTCGAGCCGCCCGCGGGGCGACTGCTCATCGCCTATGACGACGACGAGGCGGTCGCGTGTGGCGTCGTCCGCGTGATCGGCCCGGGCGTCGCCGAGATCAAGCGCATGTACGTCGCGCCCCAGGCCCGTGGAAGGGGCCTGGGGCGCAACATGCTCGGCGCGCTCGAGAGGGCCGCGCTCGCGCTCGGCTGCGATTGCGCCCGGCTCGACACGTCGGCCTCGTTCACCGAGGCCGTCGGGCTCTACCACGGCGCGGGCTACGCCGACATCGACGACTACAACGGCAACCCGCACGCGAGCGTGTGGATGGAGCGGCGGCTGCGCTAGCCGGCCGTCGCGTCTTCCAGCCGCCCCTCGCCGTGCGCCCGGCGCACCTCGCGCCGGCCCGCCCCGGAGAGCATCATCGACGCGATCGCGACGCCGCCGCGGTGGACACGCACCTCGGCCTGCCGCATCTCGCCCGTGAGCCGGATCGTGCGGCCGCCTGGGCGACCGGTGCCGGTCCAGTCCTTGACCCGGCCCCGGCCGATGCGGCGCACGTCGTCGCTCTCGATGTTCGCGCCGTCGGGGACGAGCAGCTTCACGACCGAGTGGTCGATGTCGAGCGCGATCTCGATGTCGCCCGCCTCGATGCGGGGCAGGAGCAGGTCGAGCTCGACGCTCCCGCGCGAGGCGCGCACGTCGAACCGGCGCGAGGTCGTCCACTCTCCCGTCTTGCGGACGGCCGCGTTGTGGGCGCGGATGTTCTCGGTTGTCATTCGGGTCATCCTTTCGTCGGAACGAGCTCATAGTACACGCGAGACTAGTGTCTATGCAACTAGAGCTGAAGACACTAGTATGGTCGGTGGATGGCCGCCCCCCGCACACCCGCATCGCCGCTCGCCCTGGCCGTGCTCTGCCTGCTCGAGGTGGGGCCGCTTCATCCGTACGGCCTCCAGCGGCTGATCAAGCTCTGGGGCAAGGACAAGGTCGTGAACGTCGGCCAGCGCGCGACCCTCTACAAGACGATCCAGCGGCTGCATGCGGCCGGCCTGATCGCCGTGCGCTCGACCGAGCGCGACCAGCAGTTCCCCGAGCGCACCGTCTACGAGCTGACCGACGAGGGGCGCAGCGTCCAGCACGAGTGGCTCACGGCCATGCTGCAGACGCCCCGAAACGAGTTCCCCGAGTTCCCGGCCGCCCTGTCGTTCGCCATGCTGCTTGCGCCCGCCGAGGCGCTCGAGGTGCTCGACCGGCGCGCAGCCGTGGTGCGCGAGCGTCTGCAGGCGCTCGCGGGCGAGCTGGCCGAGTTCGGCCACCTGCCCCGGGTGACGCTGCTCGAGACCGAGTACGAGCGCGCCGTGGTCGCCGCCGAGCTGGCCTGGCTCGACGCGGCCGTGGCCGACCTGCGCGAGGGCGCCCTCACCTGGAGCCACGAGCAGCTGGCCGAGGTCGCGCGCGCGAGCCTTTCGCCATAGTCAGGGCCCCTCAGGAGGCTTCGAGGGCGTGCCGCTCCCACTCGCGGTAGAGGTAGGCCAGCTCTTCCTGCAACCGCTGGTGCTCGCGGCCGTCCGCGACGATGGCCGTGTCGTCGGCGTAGCCGTCGGGCGCCGACAGACGCGCCTCGAGCGCGCCCAGGCGCTCCTCGGCGGAGGTGATCGCGGTCTCGAGGCGCGCAACCTCGCGCCGGGCGCGCTGCGACGGCCGCTGCTTCGCCGGCCGCGCGGCGGGCACCTCGGCACGGGGCGACTTGCGCTCGCGCACCTGCGCCGGCAGGGCCGCGGCCGCAGGTGGTCGTTGCGGCGCAGCCGACTCGTGGGCGCGGGCGTAGTCGCCGAAGGCGCCGTCGCGTGCGATCAGGCGCCCCTCCTCGATCGCGAGCGTGCGGGTCGCCAGGGCCTCGATCAGCGCGCGGTCGTGTGACACGAGCAGCAGCGTCCCGGGAAAGCCGAGCAGCGCATCCTCGAGCGCCTCGCGGCTCTCGATGTCGAGGTGATTGGTGGGCTCGTCGAGAACGAGGAAGTTCGCGCCCGAGACGACCGTCCGCGCCAGGGCGAGCCGGCGCCGCTCGCCGCCCGAAAGCGCTGCGACCGGCTTCTCGACGTCCTCGCCCGAGAACAGGAACAGGCCGAGCAGATCGCGGGCGGCAGGGCCGGTGAGGCCGGTGCCGGACGTGATGGCGTCCAGGGCGCGGTAGGCGTCGGGCAGCTCGAGGGACTGCTGCGAGTAGTAGCCGGGCACGACCCCGTGGCCGAGCCGGATCTTGCCCGCCGCGGCCGGCAGGCGGCCGAGCAGCGTCTCGATCAGCGTGGTCTTGCCCGCGCCGTTGGGTCCGATCAGGGCGACTCGCTGGCCGCGCTCGATGGCGAAGCCGGCGCCGGCGATCAGCGTCCGCCCGGCGACGGCGACGTCGAGCCCTTCGGCCTCGAGGACGACCCGCCCGCTGCGGGCCGGGGGCGGGAAGCGGAACCCGAGCGCCCGCTGGCTGCCCGTCGGCCGGTCGACCCGCTCGATCCGCGCCATCGCCTTCAGCTTGCTCTGGGCCTGGCGCGCCTTCGTGCCGTACCGGAAGCGGTCGACGAACCGCTGGAGGTGGTCGAGCTCGCCCTGCTGGCGCTCGAAGGCGTCGGCCTGCGCGGCCAGGCGCTCGGCCTTCACCCGCCGCCAGTGCGAGTAGCTGCCCTTGTCGAAGCGGCCCCGGCCGCGCTCGATCTCGAGCACGCCCGTCGCGACCGACTCGAGGAACCAGCGGTCGTGCGAGACGAACACGACCGCGGCATCCAGCCCGTCCAGGTGCTCCTCGAGCCATTCGATCGCGCCGGTGTCGAGATGGTTCGTCGGCTCGTCGAGCAGCAGCAGGTCGGGCTCGGCGGCGAGCGCCCGGGTCAGCGACGCCCGCGTCAGCTCGCCGCCCGAGAAGGTGACCAGCTGCCGGTCGAGGTCGGCGGGCGTGAAGCCGAGCCCGCGCGCGACCGCCTCGAGCCGCGTCCGCCAGGCGTAGCCGCCCGCCCGCTCGAAGGCCCGCTGGGCGGCGTCGTAGCGACGCATGAGCGCCGTGTCGGTCTCGCCGCCGGCCATGCGCCGCTCGAGCTCGGCGAGCTCGGCCTCGAGCCGGCGGGCGTCGGCCGCGCCCGCGCCGACGTAGGCGCCGAGCGTCAGGTCGCCGGTGAGCGGCGGGCGCTGGTCGTGCAGGGCGACCCGGGTGCCCGCAGGCAGCGACACCTCGCCCCGGTCGGGGGCGAGCTCGCCCGCCAGGATCCGGAGCAGCGTCGTCTTGCCGGCGCCGTTTCGGCCGACCAGCGCGACCCGGTCGCGGGGCCGCACGATCGCCGACACGTCGGCCAGAACCTCGTCCGCTCCGAAGGAGAGCGCCACGCTCGAGACGTGCAGTGTCACTCCCGTATCATGCCCGCGATGATCGGGCTGCATCCCACCTGCCTGGGCGATTCCGTCCAACCGCAGGTGGTGCGGGATGCCCACCGGGTGCTCGCGGCGGCCGGCGTCGACGCCGTCCCGATCCCCGGTGCGACGTGCTGCGGTCAGCCGGCCTGGAACAGCGGATTCGTCGCCGACGCCCGCCGGGTCGCCCGCCGGACGCTGCGGGCGATGGCCGACCTGGACGCGGTGGTCGTCCCGTCGGGCTCGTGCGCGGCGATGATGCGGCTGCACTGGCGCGAGCTCTTCCACGGCGAGCGTGAGCAGGCCCTGGCCGAGCGCGTGTCGGCCCGCGTGTTCGAGCTCTCGCAGTACCTCGTCGAGCAGGCGGGCACGGACTCGGTCGGCGCCCCGCTCGGGCGGGCCGTGAGCTACCACGACTCGTGCCACATGCTGCGCGAGCTGCGCCTGCACGACCCGCCCCGCCGGCTCGTGCGCGGAGTGTGCGACCTGGTCGAGCTGCCGCGGGCCGATCGGTGCTGCGGCTTCGGCGGCACCTTCTCGGTGCGCTACCCCGACGTCGCCACCGCCATGGCCGACGAGAAGTTGGCCTCCGCGGCTGCGGCCGGCACCGGCACGCTCGTGAGCGCCGACCCCGGCTGCATCATGCACATCGAGGGCCGGGCGGCGCGCACGGGCGCGCAGCTTCGGGTCGTCCACCTCGCCTCGCTGCTCGCCGAGGCGCTGTGAGCGGGTTCGAGGAGCGCGCCGCGGCCGCGCTCGCCGACCCGGTCCGGGTCGAGAACGTCCGCCGCTTCGCCGACCGCGCGCACGAGCACCGCACGGCGTCGATCGAGCGGATCGACTTCGAGGCGCTGCGCACCGAGGGCGAGCGCATCCGCGCCGAGTCCGTCAGGGACATGCCGGCGCTGATCGACACCCTGCAGCGCAATCTCGAGCGCGGGGGCGCCACCGTGCACCGCGCGGCGACGGGCGCAGATGCGGCGGCCTACATCACCGAGGTCGTGCTCCGGCACGGCGGCGAGGTGGTCAAGGGCAAGTCGATGGCGTCCGAGGAGATCGGCCTGAACGAGCGTCTGCAGGCCGCCGGCGTCGACGTGGTCGAGACCGACCTCGGCGAGTTCATCGTCCAGACGGCCGGCGAGGCTCCCGAGCACATCATCATCCCGGCGATCCACAAGACCCGGGCCGACGTGCGCGACCTGCTCGAGCCGCTCGCGGGCCACCCGATCGGCGACGATCCGGCCGACCTGACGGCGTTTGCGCGCGCACACCTGCGCGAGCGGTTCCTGCGGGCGCCCGTCGGCGTGACGGGCGTGAACTTCGGGGTCGCCGAGACCGGCACGCTCGTCGTCGTCGAGAACGAGGGCAACGGGCGCATGTGCTCGGGCCTGCCGCGGGTGCACATCGCCGTGATGGGCATGGAGCGCGTCGTCCCCCGGCTCTCCGACCTGGCGACGCTCCTGCCGCTGCTGATCCGGTCGGGCACGGGCCAGAAGATCACCTCCTACGTCTCGCTGATCGGCGGCCCGCGCCGCGGCGAGGAGGCCGACGGCCCGGACGAGGTGCACGTCGTGATCCTCGACAACGGCCGCTCCAGCGTGCGCGAGACGCCCTATCGCAGCGTGCTCCAGTGCATCCGCTGCGGCGCCTGCCAGAACATCTGCCCCGTCTACCGGCACGTCGGCGGGACGGCGTACGGCTGGGTGTACGGCGGGCCGATCGGCGCCGTGCTGACGCCGCTCCTGCATCCGCAGGACGGCCTCGATGAGCTCGGCCAGGCCTCGTCGCTGTGCGCCGCCTGCGACGACGTGTGCCCTGTGCGGATCCCGCTGCACGAGCTTCTGCTCGGCCTGCGCCGTGACCGCGCCGCCACCTCGGCGGGCCCGCTGGAGCGGCTCGCGTTCCGGCTCTGGAGCGAGGCGTGGAGCCGCCCGTGGCTCTACCGCCTCACCACCCGCGCCGCCCGCCGCGTCCCGGTCGGGGCGCGGCTCGCGCGCGTCCCCCTCGTGGGGCGGTGGGCGCGCACACGCGACGTGCGGGTGAAGCCGTGATCGACCGGTTCACCACCGAGCTCGAGGCGATCGGCGGGCATGTGCACCACGGCCGGGCGGCGCTCGAGGCCCTGCGCGGCGACGGCGTCTCGGTGACGCCGTGCCTGGCGCTGATCGCCGACACGGGCACGGCCGTCGTCTCGGCGCGGCTCTCGGGCGGGCGCCGCAACGGGCTCGTCGACCCGGTGCACGTGATCGAGGCGCGCGCCGATCAGCTCGTGCCCGACCTGGCCGCCGCGCTCGTTGCGATCGGGCCCGAGCTCGGCGCTGCGTCGGCCGTCACGCTCGTCACCGGCCCGAGCCGCACCGCCGACATCGAGCAGACGCTGATCCGGGGCGTGCACGGACCCCACGAGGTGCACGTGGTGTTCGTCGAGCCATGACCGAGTTCGTCTACCTCTCGCAGGAGGACGTCGTCGCCGCCGGCGGCACCGACATGGCGGCGATGGTCGACGTGATCGAGCGCGCGTTCCGGGTGAAGGCGTCGGGCGGCGTCCGCATGCCGCCCAAGGTGATGATCACCTGGGCCGACGAGCCGGGCACCGAGGAGCTGCACGGCCGGATCATGGCGATGCCGGCCTACGTCGGCGGCGAGTTCGACGTCGCCGGCCTCAAGTGGATCCCCAGTGTGCCGGACAACCCGGCCCGGAACGGGCTTCCGCGTGCCAACGCGCTCGTGCTCCTGACCGATCCCGCCACCGGCCTGCCGCTGGCCGTGATGGACGGGACGGTCGTCTCGGCCATGCGCACCGGCGCGGTGACCGGCGTCGCCGTGCGCCACCTGGCCGATCCCGCCGCCGAGGTGGCGTGCCTGCTCGGCGCGGGCGTGCTCGCGCACACGCAGCTCGACGCCCTGCGGGTCGTGCTGCCGCGGCTGCGCGAGGTGCGCGTGTTCGATCCCGCGCTCGAGCGGTGTGCGCGGTTCTGCGAGCGGTCGCGAGCCGCCACGGGCCTCGACGTGCGCCAGGCCGCCTCGGCGCGGGCGGCGGTGCGCGGCGCGGCGGTGATCGTCCCGGCCACGATGGCGGTGGAGCCGACCTTCGCCGCCGAGTGGGTGGATCCCGGGGCGACGGTCGTGCTCGTGTCGAGCCTCGACGGCCCGCTCGACCTCCAGTCCGTGACCGACCTGCTGGTCGTGGACGACTGGGAGCACGAGTCGACCCATCCCGGCCGCTATGCCGAGCGGCTGGTCGCCGCAGGGCTCGTGCCGGCCGACGGCTCGGCCGCCGTCGAGCTCGCCGACGTCGTCTGCGGATCGCACGCCGGGCGCACCGCTGCGGCGCAGCGGATCGTGGTCACGCCGGTGGGTCTCGCGATGGACGACGTCGCCGCGGCCTGGCTCGTCCTGCAGGGCGCGCGCCGCCGCGGCCTGGGGACGCCGCTGCGGCTCCGCTCGGGCCCGCCCGTGTGGGAGTGAGGTTCCCTTTGCCCCCGTCCCATGGCTCCCATAAGATGCCCCCGGTGTCGGCGGTTGCAAAAGTCGGGATCTTCGCGCTTGTCCTCGGAGCGATCGGCGCGGTCGGCGCATGGCTGTGGTTGCCGGACTGGATTCCGCCGGCAGCCGCCGTGCAGGCCCATCGCGAGGACACGCTCTACCTCTGGCTGCTCGCGACCAGCGCGGTCATCTTCTCGGTCGTCGTCTGCTTCCTCGGCTACTCGATGTGGGTCTTCCGCGCCCGGCCCGGCGACATGTCCGACGGCGCCCCGATCCACGGGCACACGGGCCTCGAGATCGTCTGGACGATCATCCCGATCGTCATCGTGCTCGCCTTCGCCGTCGCCGCGACGATCGTGCTGAACCGCAACGAGTCGCTGCGGCCCGGCCACATGGTCGTGAACGTGACCGGGCGCCAGTTCGACTGGTCGTTCACCTATCCCAAGCGCGGCCACCTGCACACGAACATCCTGGCGCTGCCGCTGGGCCGCCAGGTGGAGTTCCGCCTCCACGCGCCGCCCACCGACGTCATCCACAGCTTCAAGATCCCGGCGTTCCGCGTCGGCGAGGATGTCGTCCCCGGCACGCCGACGACCGTCGACGCGACGCCGACCCGGCTCGGCACCTACGCGATCGTCTGCGCCGAGCTGTGCGGGATCGGCCACGCCCAGATGCGGAGCATCGTCGTCGTGATGAAGCCTGCCGCCTGGAACCGCTGGATCGCCGAGCAGAAGAAGCTCGCCAAGGCGCCGCCGCCGTCGTCGGGCGGCACGACCGACGCAGCCGCGACCTTCACGTCCGCCGGCTGCAGCGGCTGCCACACCTTCAAGCCGGCCGGCTCGACCGGGAAGATCGGCCCGGACCTCGACAATCTGACGACCGATGCCACCAAGTACGGCGCCGGCGAGACGCCCGCGCAGTACGTTCGCGAGTCGATCATCGACCCCGGTAAGGTGGTCGTCAGCGGCTACCAGAACGGCATCATGCCGACCAGCTTCGGCACCTCTCTCACCTCCGCCCAGATCGATGCGCTCGTGTCCTATCTTCTGAAAGGAGGCGGCGGCTGATGGCAGCACACGCCACCGAGCTACACGCCCATGACCTCGTCCACGATGGCCACGACGGCCACGGTGGCGGGTCGAACCGCAGCATCTGGCTGCGTGGGAGCTGGGTGCGGGCGGCGTGGGTGACGGCCGTCATGGGGCTCGGCGCCGCCGGCGTGGTGATGCTGATCAGGCACCTCTCCGGCCGGGTCGCGTATTCCGACGGCGTCGTGCAGACGTTCATGCTCGCCTTCGCCGGGCTCGGCTTCACGATCGGCATCGGCTGCTGGGACTACTGGTGGGGCTACCTGATCGGGAACCCGACGCCGACGCACGAGGACCACTCGAGCCACGGTGCGCGGTCGTGGAAGGACTACTTCAAGGTAAACACCGACCACAAGGTCATCGGCGTCCAGTACCTGGTGACGACGTTCATCTTCTTCATCATCGGCGGCATGATGGCCGAGGGCGTCCGCGCCGAGCTGGCGACGCCGGGCGCGCAGTACTTCTCGCCGGCGACCTACAACGCGCTCTTCTCGGTGCACGCCGCGCTCATGATCTTCCTGTTCGTGATCCCGGCGTTCGCGGGCCTCGGCAACTTCGTGATCCCGATCATGATCGGGGCGCAGGACATGGCCTTCCCGCGGCTGAACGCGCTCTCGTTCTGGATGCTGCCGATCGCGGGCATGATCATGGTGTGCTCGTTCCTGGTCGGCCCGTTCAACGCCGGCTGGACGAACTACGCGCCGCTCTCGACGTTCGGGCCGCCCGGCGAGACGTTCTGGGTGATGGGCGTCCAGTTCGCCGGCGCTTCCTCGATTGCGACCGCCGTGAACTTCCTGGTCACGATCGTGACGATGCGCGCGCCGGGCATGGGCTTCTGGCGCATGCCGCTGCTCGTGTGGGCGAACCTGGCCACCTCGACCCTCGTCGTGCTCGGCACGCCGTTCATCGCGGGCGCGCAGTTCCAGGTGCTGTTCGACCGGATCATGCACGCGCACTTCTTCGACGCGACCGCCGGCGGCAACGTGATCGTCTACCAGCACGTCTTCTGGTTCTACTCCCACCCGGCGGTGTACATCATGATGTTGCCGGGCTTCGGGATCATCTCCGAGGTGCTCGCGATCCACTCGCGCAAGCCGATCTTCGGCTACAAGCTGATCGCGATCTCGACCGTTGCGATCGGCGTGCTGGGCTTCACCGTGTGGGCGCACCACATGTTCACGTCCGGCATGGCGCCGTGGCTGCGGGTGCCGATGATGTTCACCACCATGGCGATCGCGGTCCCGACAGGGATCAAGATCTTCTCGTGGGTGGCGACGCTGTGGAGGGGCGTCATCCACCTGACGACGCCCATGCTGTTCGCGTGCGGGTTCCTGTTCACCTTCGTGATCGGCGGCCTCTCGGGCATCTTCCTGGCCGTCATCCCGGTCGACATCAACCTGACCGACACGTACTTCGTCGTCGCGCACATCCACTACGTGCTCTTCGGCGGGTCGGTGTTCACGATCTACGCCGGCATCTATCACTGGTTCCCGAAGATGACGGGGAAGATGTACGACGAGGGCCTCGGCAAGCTCCACTTCTGGCTCACGTTCATCTTCTTCAACGCGACCTTCATGCCCATGCACTGGCTGGGGATGGAGGGCATGATGCGCCGGATCGCCGACTACCCGGCCAAGTGGGCGGATCTGAACTTCATCATCTCGATCTGCGCATTCGTGCTCGGGGCGTCGACGCTCGTCTTCCTCTACAACATGGCCTACAGCTGGTGGAAGGGCGACCCCGCCCCGGCGAACCCGTGGCGCGCGCTCACGCTCGAGTGGCAGGTCACGTCGCCGCCGCCGATCTTCAACTTCGACGAGCCGCCCCAGATCGTCGGCAGCCCGTACGCCTACGGAGTGCCCGGCGCCCGCCACGCCATCGTGACGGTGCACGTCCCGCCGGCGCCGGAGGAGATCCCCGTCCCCGTCGCGCTCAAGCAGGCGGCGACCCCACAGCAGCGGGAGGCGATCATGAGCGCGCTCAAGCACATCCTCGTGGTGGCCAACCAGACGGTCGCCGGAGAGCGCCTGATCGCGTCGGTGCGCAGCCGCGCCGCGGCCGATCCGGTGCGCGTCACCGTGATCTGCCCGCAGAACGACCCGTCCGACTCGTGGGTCGTCGACGAGGAGGCGGTCGCGGCCGCGACCCGCGAACGGTTGAACGCCACCCTGGCGGCCCTGCGCTCGGCCGGCATCGAGGCCAGCGGGCACGTCGTCGATCGCGACCCGTACACGGCCGTGATGGACGTGGTCGAGTCCGACCCGCCGGCCGAGATCATCGTCTCGACGCTCCCGGGCACCCGTTCGGGCTGGATGCGGCGTGACCTGATCGAGCGGCTGCGCACGGCGACGAACCTCCCCGTCGAGCACGTCGTCGTCGATGAGCCGTCGGAGTCGACGCGGGCGTGACGGCGACCGCGGCGACGATCGACGGGCACGGCGGCGGCGGCGATGCGGCGCCGGTCTCGGCGTACCACGAGAGCCTGCTGCGATCGCCCCTGTTCCTGGGCATGATCATGTTCCTCGGCTCCGAGATCATGCTCTTCGGGTCGTTCTTCGCGATCTTCTTCTACCTCCGCTTCACCCACAATCCGTGGCCGCCCACGGGGATCGACGTGCCGAAGAAGCCGACCGGGATCAACACGGTCATCCTGATCAGCTCGTCGTTCACGATGCACTGGGCGCTCGTCTCGATCAAGCGCAACCGCCGGTTCGGCCTGATCTGCGGGCTCGGCATGACGCTGATGCTCGGGCTGACGTTCCTTGCCCTGCAGATCCACGAGTACCTGCACCTCGGCTTCACGCCGTCGAACAACGCGTTCGCGTCGGGGTTCTTCTCGCTCACCGGCCTGCACGGCTTCCACGTGTTCGTCGGAGCGACGCTGCTCACGATCGCGTTCATCCGGTCGAGCCGCGGCCATTACTCGGCGTCGCAGCACATCGGCCTCGAGGTGACCGGCCTCTACTGGCACTTCGTCGACGTCGTGTGGATCGTCCTCTACACCGTCGTGTACCTCCTTTAAGGCGTGGGGGAACCCATGGTTCCCCCCCGGGCCCCGCCTGCCGGATGAGCCGGCCCGCCCTGGCGCGCCGGCGAGAGCGCGGTCTCGCCTCCGCCGCTGAAGCCGACATCCACCATGTATCCGCCATCGCACGAAACGTCCGTCGCCATATGAAACTTGTCACGACCCCACGCCGATCGGCCGCAAGGTGCAGCGGCTGATGCAGCGTCCCCTGCTGGATTCGGGCGTGCGCCCGGGGCCGTGGCTGCGGCTCACGGCCGTAGGCGCCTCCGCCGCGACGGCGCTCGTCGTGGTGAGCGGCGCGCTGCACATGACCGGCGCGCACCGCGCGCTCGCGCTGGCCGCCCTCGCGCCCATGGTGGCGATGGCGCTCGCGGCCCGGTTCGCGCACCCGCAGCTGCTGCGCTTCTGGGGCGTGGCCCTCGGCCTGCTCCTGGCCGAGATCGCGCTCGGCGGCGTCGTCGCCCTCGAGGCGCCCAGCCCGGCGCTGCACTGGCTGCACGTCGGCGTCGCCTGTCTGGCCCTGGCGGCGGCCGTCGCCGGGACGGCGGCCACCCTGCGCGGCGAGCCGGTTCCGGCCGCCCCGTGGCGCGACTACGTCACGCTGACGAAGCCGCGGGTGATGTCGCTGCTCCTGTGGACGGGCGCGTGCGGCATGTTCGTGGGTGCGCGCGGCGTGCCCCCGGCCGGCCGCTTCGCCGTCGCCATCGCCGGCCTCGCGCTCGCCTGCGGTGGCGCGAGCGCGCTCAACCACCTGCTCGACCGCGACATCGACCAGGAGATGAAGCGCACCGCCGGCCGGCCGGTCGCATCAGGGCGGGTCGCGGCGCCGCGCGCGCTCGAGTTCGGCCTCGCGCTTTCGGCCTGCTCCTTCGTGCTGCTCGCGACGCTCGTGAACCCGCTGACCGCCGCGCTCGCGCTCGCCGGGAACCTCTTCTACGTGATCGTCTACACGCGCTGGCTGAAGCGCTCGACGGCCCAGAACATCGTGATCGGCGGAGCGGCCGGCGCGGTGCCGCCGCTGGTCGGCTGGGCGGCGGCGACCGGTCACCTGTCGATCGGCGCCGCGGTGCTGTTCGTGATCGTGTTCGTGTGGACGCCGCCGCACTTCTGGGCGCTCGCGCTCCTGATCAAGAAGGACTACGCCGCGGCCGGCGTGCCGATGCTGCCCGTCGTGCGCGGCGACGCGGCCGCCGCGCGCCAGATCCTGCTCTACTCGCTCGGCCTGGTCGCGCTCACGGCCCTTCCCGTCGTCGTCGGGATCGCCGGCTGGCCCTACCTCGTCGTCGCGGCCGCGTCGGGCCTGTGGTTCATCTGGCTCGCCTGGCGGCTGCTGCGCGACCCCGTGCCGAAGCGGGCGGGCGCGCTCTTCCACTACTCGATGCTCTACCTGGCCGTGCTGTTCGTGGCCATGGCCGCCAACGCGGTCTGAGCCCTAGTCGGGCAGCTCGCGGTACTCGTCGATCGCCGCGCGCACCCACTGGGCGCCGAAGATGATCGCCACCGTCAGGCCGATCGAGACGAGCGCGAGCCGCCAGATGCGCGCGTCGGGCACGAGCCCCGCCAGGATCAGCGCGACGCCGATCGACGTCGCGAAGGGCAGCGCCGAGGGCTCGGGCAGGTGGAAGCCGCCGCTCGTGTGATCGCCGGGATCAGCCATAGCGCACCAGCACGCCGATCATGAGGGTGGCCGCGAAGAGGACGAGGGCGAACAGCCCCAGCCGAAGCGCGAGGACGATGTTCCTGTGGGCGGTCCGCTTGTCGAGCATCGGCCTCAGTCTCCCGCCGCCGCGGCCGCCTGCTCGCGGCGCAGGTCATACAGCGGGCGCTCGCTGCGGATGGGCGGGAGGTCGTCGAAGTTGTGCGGCGGCGGTGGCGAGGACGTGTACCACTCGAGGCTGTTCGCGCCCCACGGGTCGGCCGGCGCGATCCGCCCGACTCGCAGCGAGTGGAGGCAGTTCCAGAGCACCATCAGGATGCCGGTCGCGAGCACGAACGCCCCGATCGTCGAGATCAGGTTCGCGGTGTCCCAGGCGTGGTTCGTGTAGGTGCTGACGCGCCGCGGCATCCCGGACAGGCCCAGGTCGTGCATCGGGAAGAACGTCATGTTGAACCCGACGAAGATGAT
>DASXZF010000164.1:0-14493 GCA_036502065.1 Gaiellales bacterium | reverse complement strand
AGCGGCGCGCAGGCGGCCTCGACGTCCGGAGCGGGCCCGATCTGCGCGAGCGCGGTGAGCGCACACCGGCGCACCCCCGCGATGGGATCGGCAAGCGCCGCGGCCAGCGGCGCCACGGCGGCCGGGTCGCCGAGCACGCCGAGCACGGTCGCAGCCGCCATGCGCGTCCCGAGCGACGAGTCCGCGAGGCCCGCCACGGCCGCAGGCACCGCGGCACGGTCGCCGAGGGTCCGCAGCGTCGCCGCCACGTCCGGGACGAGGCCCAGATCGACCGTCAGGAGCATCCCGCGCAGGTGCTCGGCCTCGGCCGCACCGCCGATGTGCGCAAGCGCGGTGAGCGCCGCGCTGACGATGTCGGTCGAGGGATCGGCGAGCGCCCTGATCAGCTCGGGCAGCGCCGCGGGCGTGGGCGGGAGGGCGCGGACGCGGCGCAGGCGGGCGGTGGGATCGGCGCGTTCGCGCCGGCGCACGGTTCACCGCCTCCGTTCGGTGTCGAGCTCCGCCCGGATCTCGGCGAGGGCGGCCGGACCGAGCCAGATCGCGGTGCCGAGCACGAGCACGACGTCGACGCCGAACAGGCAGGCCTGGAGCCAGAGCGGCCAGCCGCTCAGCAGGATCAGCGGCACCGCGACGAGCATGAACAGGATCACCGTCGGACCGAGCGGCCCGTAGACGGCGAGCAGGAAGATGACGAGTGTCCGGAGGCGTCGGCGCATGCCCGCACGCGGATCCCCAGAATAGCTCGCGAATCGATCTGCATAATATTGGCAACGCTGCCGATAACTTGACATATGTCCTGGGTACCACAGAGCGGCGGCCTGCTCATGCCTGCCCTGGCGGCCGCGATCGTCGTGGTCGCCGCGACCGTGCTCTTCACGTGGACGCGGCGCGTGCGCGCCGGCGTCGACGAGTCGCGCCGCCAGGCCCTCACCGACGACCTGACCGGACTCGGCAACCGCCGCCGCCTGCTGAGCGATCTCGAGCGCGCCATCGCGCAGGGCACCGACCACTCGCCGGCGGTGCTCGCGATGTTCGATCTGGACGGATTCAAGGCCTACAACGACACCCACGGCCACCCCGCCGGCGACGCCCTCCTGGCGCGACTGGGCGCGCGGCTGGCCGAGACCTTCACCGACTCGGGCACCGCCTACCGGCTGGGCGGCGACGAGTTCTGCCTGCTCCTGCACGGCTCGCCCGCCGAGCTCGAGGACGCCATCGGCCAGGCGCTCGAGGCGCTGACCGAGGAGCACGACGAGATCCGCTCGTCGTGCGGCTTCGCGCTTTTGCCGCGTGAGGCGCGCGACGCATCGTCGGCTCTGCGCATCGTCGACCAGCGCATGTATGCGCAGAAGGACGACCACCGCGCGTCGACCAAGCGCCAGGCCCGCGATCTGCTGCTCGCGGTCGTCGACCAGCACGCCCCCGACCTGCGCCCGCACTCCGACTGGGTGGCCGAGCTGGCGCGCTCGGTGGCCGAGCAGCTGGCGGTGCGGCGCGAGGAGATCGAGGACATCGTCCTCGCCGCCGACCTGCACGACGTCGGCAAGGTGACGATCCCGCGCACCATCCTGCACAAGCCCGGGCCGCTCGACGCCGCGGAGTGGGAGATCATCCGCCGCCACACCATCACCGGCGAGGCGATCCTGAGCGCCGCACCGGTGCTCGCCGGCGTGGCCTCGATCGTGCGCTCGACCCACGAGCGCATCGACGGGGGCGGCTATCCGGACGGCCTGTCGGGCGCCGAGATCCCCCTCGGGGCACGGATCATCGCCGTGTGCGACGCCTACGATGCGATGACGAGCGACCGCTCCTACCGGCAGGCGATGACCCGCCGCGAGGCGATCGCCGAGCTCGAGGCCATGTCGGGGACGCAGTTCGACCCGATCGTCGTCGCCGCCGCCCGCGCCATCCTCGAGCATCCGACGGCGCACCGGCCGGCCGGCGAGCGCCGGATGGCGCCGCGCACGCCCGACCTCTCCCCCGTCGCCCGCATCCAGGGCCTCGTCGACGTGATCCGGCTCGTGCGGGTGCAGGGCGATCCCGAGGCGCTTCTCAACGAGATCGCGCGCACCGTCGGGCGTGCCCTCGGCCTGGGCACCGTCGTGATCAACATGTACCGCCCGGCCTGGAACGACTACATCGTCTCGAGCGTGCACGGCAACGACGAGGCGCGCAGCGCCCTGCTCGGCTCGGTCTATCCGAGCTCGTGGTTCGAGCCGATCCTCGCGCCCGAGTTCCACCGGCGCGGCGCGTATGTCATCCCGCAGGGATCGTTCGACTGGGCGACGCACCTGGGCGACCGCTACGTGCCGTCCGGCCCGCCGAGCCGGATCCCGAACGCGTGGCAGACCGAGGACGAGCTGTTCGTCCCGTTCCGGCACTCCGACGGCCACATCCTGGGCGTGTTCTCGGTCGGGGACCCGGCCTCAGGCCTGCGGCTGTCCGACGAGGAGCTCGACGTGCTCGTCGCCGCGACGTCGCAGGCGGCGGTGCTCGTCGAGGCCGCCGAGGCGACGGCGAACTTCGAGCGGTCACAGGCTGCGCTGACCGAGTTCCTCACCATCTCGTCGCGCCTGATCGAGTCGGGATCGGTCGACGAGGTGCTCGACCTCGTCTGCACCGGCATCCACTCGGCGCTCTCGTTCGACAAGGTCATGGTGCAGCTGCGCGATCCCGTCGCCGGCGTGAACCGCCCGTCCGCGTCGGTCGGGTTCGCCGACGGCGACCGCGCCCTGCAGACACCGACGAGCGACGCCGACCTGGCCGCGATGATGGACCCCGAGTTCGAGATCAACGGCTGCTATCTGCTGCCGTACGAGGAGGGCGCGGCCCGCTGCTCGCAGGCGTCGATCGGCTACAGCTCGCAGCTGAACGGCGCCGGCCCGAAAGCATGGAACCGGCACTGGCTGTTCCTGCCGCTGCGCGCCCGCGACGAGGCGATCATCGGCCTCATCTGGGTCGACGACCCCACCGACCGCCTCCTGCCACAGCCGCGCCGGCTGCAGGCCCTGCGCCTGTTCGCCAACCAGGCCACGAGCGCGCTCGTGGCGGCGCGGGCGCACGACGGCGCCTTGCAGGCCGGCGACGAGGTCGAGAAGGCGGCGTAGGCCCGGAGCCCGCCCGCCGCCTCAGGGCGTCGTCGAGGCGCAGCTGGGATACGCCTTGGGCAACGGCGCGTCCAGCGTCAGCGTCGGCGCCGGCGCCGAGACGAACACCGCGCCGCCGTCCAGGCGCGCGAGCGTCAGCTGCGTCGGCGAGACGCGGTGGAGGCCCACGACCTCGAGCGAGCCGTGCGGCACGAGAGACCCCTCGGGGGGAGTCGCATAGTCCGGGAACGACGACACCTGCGGCCTGACGTGCGTGTCCTCCTCGAGGATCTGCAGCCAGCGCCGTCCCGCCCTGCTCTCGATGATCGCGTACACGTCGGTGCACACGCCCCTCGCGCCGACGCTGCGCACCATCCACTGGTGTCGCGGCAGCGACCACGTCACGAGCTTCATGCTCCAGTAGCGGGGCCCGAAGTAGACGATCGGCGCCTGGTAGCGCCAGCCCTCGCGCGTGATCGTCCGCGCCACGGCGTCGTAGGGCGTCCGGCCGAGCGGCAGCTGCGTGAGCGTGACGGCCAGCACGAGCGCCGTCACGCCGGCGGCCGCGATCAGCGCGCGCACGCGCACCCAGCGCAGATGCTGCAGGGGGGCGGCGAGGGCGATCGCGAGGAACGGCGCCGCGGCCATGAAGTTGCGGGGGTCATAGACCGGCTTTCCGAGCGCCCAGACGACGGCTCCGACCAGAGGCGGGACGAGCGCGCACAGCCCGGCCAGGCGCGTCGCCTCGCGGCGGATGAGCAGGATCGACCCGAGCAGGACGGCCGCGAACAGGAGCACCTGCTCGTCGCGCACGACCGAATCGGCGTGCTGGTAGCCGACGAAGAGGTTCCACGGCAGCGCGACGACGGTGTGCCCGCCGTAGGCGCCGACGTAGCCGAATCGGTGCAGCCGGGCGGGGATCAGCGGGATCCACGGGACGAGCGCGAGCGTGCCCGCCGCGATCGCCGCCCCGGCCCGGACGCGCGCGCGCACCGGCCTTGCCCGCGCCGTCCACAGGTGGAGCCCGGCGGCGATGACCGTGAGCAGGAAGAAGTACTGCGTGAGGCAGCCCGCGGCGGTGACGAGCGCGAGCGGGATCAGCCATCGCCGCGCACCCGAACGGGCGGCGGCCTCGACCAGGAACGCGAACGCCACGGCGAGCGCCGCGTAGAGGGCATAGCCGCGCAGCTCCGCGCCGTGGAGCACGAACTGCGAGCCGAACGCGGCGACGGCGCCGGCCACGACCGCCGCGGTCAGCCCCAGACGGCGGCGGGCATAGACGAAGACCCCGGCGACGGTCAGCACGCTCGCGAGCACCGAGACGGCACGCAGGTCGACGACGCGCGGAGTGTTGCCGGCCAGGTCGCCGGCGCGCAGGATCACCCACATCAGCAGGTACCAGAGCGGGGGCTCGTTCTTGCGCAGCCGCACCGCCGCGACCACATGCCCGACGTTGTGGTGCGAGAACGCGCGCGCGGCGGCCACCTCGTCGCCCCAGAGCGGCTGGTGCAGCTCGGGGACGCGCACAGCGAGCGCCGCGACCATGAGCGCGACGAGCAGGAGCGGGGCGCCCAGGCGCCGCAGGCGAGCGGGCACCCACGGCAGCGGCGGCGGCCCGAGCGGAGGCGCGTAGGCGACCTCGGCGCCCGGCGGCTGAGAGAGCGGCTCGACGGCCGTGGCGGGAGCGACAGCGCCCTGGCGGGCGGCCGTCATGCCGGCGCCTCGAGCTCGCGAACGACGGTGACCGGCACGGGCGCCGAGTGCCGCCGCACCTCGAGGGTCAGGAGCGCCTCCATGGCGACGTAGAGCTTGAAGGCGCGAAAGAGCAGGTAGACGGGCACGTAGGGCAGGTAGCGCCAGCGCCGGTAGGCGAGCAGCATCACGACCACCATCGCCACGTGCACCCCGACGATGATCCCGCCGATGACTGCGACCTCGCGCAGGGTGATGACGTCGGGATGGGTCAGGGCGAGGATCCCGGCGACCAGGAGCACGGGCACCATCAGCGCCCGCCGGCACGCGTTCAGCGTCGACCACGGCAGCATCCACAGGCACCGCAGCCCCTGGGCCATCCCCACGCCGGACGCGTTACGCGCCGCGACGCACAGGATCCCGCGCGCCCACCGCTGGCGCTGCTCGCGCAGCTGCGCGAGGGTCGCGGGCACCTCGGGATAGAAGCGGACGCCGAGGTCGGTCACGATCCGAAGCCCCGTCCGGCCGATCCGCACCGCCATGTCGGTGTCCTCGCCGTTGAAGCCGATCCCGAACATCAGGCGGCGGACGACGTCGCCGCGGTACGCCGACATGTTGCCGGGCATGACGACGGTCGCGTCGGCGCCGCTCTGGCCGACGCGCAGGAACGCGACCGAGTACAGGACCTCCATCAGCCGCACCGCATAGATCCAGCGCGGCGCATCCTCGCGCGGCAGCGGCAGGCCGCTGACGCCCCCGACCCGGGCATCGTCGAAGTACGGCACGACCCGCGTGAAGAGGCTCGGCTCGACGATCGTGTCGGCGTCGACGCGCACCACGACCGCCTCGGTGGTCGCCGCGAGCCCGGCGTTCAGGGCGTAGGACTTGCCCTTGCGCGGGCAATCGATGATCCGCCCCGTCAGCGAGGCGCAGGCCGCCAGGGCCGCCGCCGCCTCGGCAGCCGTCTGGTCGATCGAGGCGTTGTTCACCAGGTAGAGCACGACCCGGCCCGGATACGCGGCGGCGGCGGCGTCGAGCGCGCCGATCACCGCGGCGATCGAGTACTCCTCGTTGAACGCGGGGACGATCACGCCCACGTCGGTGGCGCGATCGAGCGCGCGTCCGCGCGGTCGCTGCAGGGCGCCTGCCACGAACAGAAGCACCTGCACGGTGAGGACGAGCAGGACGACGGTCGACGCAAAGCCGTTCACGAGCGGCACATGCACGGTCCGGAACAGGTGGTGCCGCCACGGGGCGGTCACGACGACGAACGCGACGCTCACACAGACGACCGCGAGCGCGATCAGAAGCGGCCGCCGTGACGGGTGCCGCTCGCCGGACACCCGCGCGTCGGCGGGAAGCTCGTAGCCGGCGAAGATCAGCCACACGAACACGAGCAGCGCGACGACGACGCTGAGGACGCCGCCGCGAGGCGTGAACGGGCTCGGGCTGCCGAAGCCCACGCTGTCTGCGAAGAGCGCGTCGGTGACGAGCGCGGCGCCGGCGTAGACCAGCCAGCCGGTGGCGACGAACCGCAGCCGGCGCACGACCGACCCCGGGGCGAACGCGCCGAGCAGGCCGATCAGCACGAACACGAACGGGCGCAGCGACAGCGTGCCCGACGCGCGCAGGAGCTGTCCGCGTGATGCGCCGCTCAGGCCGCTCACGACATCCACATAGGTGCTCGCGAACCGGTGCAGCTGCCCAGCGACCACGAGCGTCACGGCGGCGACGGCGATCAGGAAGGCGCACCCGAGCCACCAGGGGCGCCGTACCGCATAGCCGGGCGGCGCCGAGTCGACCGACAGGTAGTAGGCCAGATCGCGCGGCATCTCGGCCTCGGCCTCGCCGTAGTGCCCACCCCAAGTGGGCTCGTCACCCGCATGGGCCGCCGGCGCGGCGGCGCGGGCCGACCGCCCCCACGGACGCCACGACGAGCGCCGGTCCGTCATCCTTCAGACGACACGCCGGCAGCCGACGGCCGAAACGCGCTCACAGCCAGTACCCCTCCTCGACGACAGACCCGGCCTCGCATCCGCCCAACACCGGATTTTCGAGGTGCTGTCGGCCAGCGATCCTAGAAAGCGAAACTGGAAAAATCAAGCGAATTCCATGGGGTTCACTTAACCTTTTCCACCCGTTTTCAAATCCACCTTCAACCCTCGCTCATGCAGCCTTCGGGCAACGCCGATGAGGAGGGAGCTCCCGCGCCCCGATCCCGCCCCCGCATCGTCTCTCCCTACGCAAAAGCGTTCGCGCTGCTCTCGGTCGTCGCCGCCGCCGGCGTGACCACATGGCTCGCGCACCGCGGCCCCTCCGCCGCGCCCCGGCCACACCCGGCGGTCGTCTCGCGCCGCGCCCAGGCCGCCCGCCACGCCTGGGAGATCACCGGCGCCAACGCGGCCCGGATCGAGCGCGTCGACGCGCCGCTGGCGCAGGGCCTGTTCGGCACGAGCGCCTCGTTCGGCCTCGGCAACCGCGCCGCCCGGCAGGACCAGGTGCCGGCCGGCTCGGGCGCGGTGCCGACCCTCGTCTACCGCAGCCTCGCGGCGTTCCGCGCCGATCTGCGCCGGGGACGGATCGATTCCCGCATCCGGGCAGTGCTCTACGACCCCGAGCGGTGGCCGTCGACGCCTGCGGCCGAGCAGCGCGATCCGCTCGCGGCGATGCGGCAGTTCGGGCAGCTGGCCCACGCCCACGGCTACAAGGTCGTGCTCGCCCCGGGCCGCGACCTGCTCGCGGTGCCGGGGGCGCGCTGCGGAGCGAACGGCCAGAGCCTCGACCAGGCCTACCTGCGCTGCGGCTTCGCGCGCGCGGCCCGCTTCGCCGACGTCTTCTCGATCCAGTCCCAGGCCGACGAGTTCGACGTGCCGGCGTTCCGCGCGTTCGTGGTCGCCGCGGCGGCCCAGGCCCGTGCCGCCCATCCGGGCGTGCGCATCTTCGCGGGCATCAGCACGAATCCCGCCACCGGACGCGCCCGGAGCACCGACCTGACACGGGCCGTGCGCTCGGTCGACGGCACCGTGAACGGGTTCTGGGCAAACGTCTTCGTCAGGCGGCCGGGCCAGCTGCAGACCGCGATCGCGTTCTTCCGGTCGCTCGCGCGCGGCTGATCCGCGGACGGCCGCAGCGGTGCGGGTAGCATGGCGCCGCCTTGACACGTTCCAACATCGCCCAGCTGCTTGCGGGGGTCGCCTGCACCGCGCTCGTCGGCGGGGTGGCCGCGGCGCTCGTCCACCAGCTCGCGCAGTCGCCGGGCCACCGCTCGCCGGCCCCGGCCACCGCGGCAGCCGCTTCCAACCACGAGGCGCCGTGCGGGTTTCGCAGCGGGCCGCGGGTGCCGATCCGGCATGTGATCTGGATCTGGTTCGCCAACCAGACGCGAAGCGCCGTGCTGGGCTCGCCGGCCGTCCCGTTCGTGAACGTGATCGCCGCCGAGTGCGGCGTTGCGCTGCGCTACACGAGCCTCGGCCAGCCCAGCCTGGTCGACTATCTGGGCGCGATCACCGGCCGCGTGCCCGCGTTTCGCCGCCCGTGCCCGCATGCGTGCGTCGTGCATGCGCCGACGCTGCTCGACGAGGTGGGCTCATGGCGGGCGTACTACGGCGGCATGACCGCGCCCTGCCAGCGGCGCAACAACGCGCTCTACGTCCGCACGCACAACGCGGCCACATTCGTGCCCCGGCTCGGCCGGGAGTGCCTGCACGACGACCTCCCGCTGGGAACGGCCCCGGGGACGAGCGCCCTGATCGACTCGGCGCGCGCGGGCACGCTGCCCGCGTTCACGATGGTCGTCCCCGATCAGTGCCACAACATGCACTTCGACCCACAGTGCCCTCTCAAACACCGGCACTCGCGCTCGGCGTTCCTCGGCGCAGGCGATAAGTGGCTCGGCCGGTGGCTGCGCCCGCTGGTGCGAAGCGCGGGCTACCGCGACGGGTCGACGGCGATCTTCATCACCTGGGACGAGGGCTCGCCGGAGAGCCCGCACGGGCTGCGCTGCTCGCTTCGCTCCCACCTGAAGGGCTGCCAGGTGCCGCTGATCGTGCTCTCGCCATCCACGCGGCCGGGCACGGCGACGCGGAGGCCAGGGTCGCACTTCGCGCTCCTCAAGACGACCGAGCAGTTGCTCGGCGTGCCGCTGCGCGGAGCGGCGTTCTCCGGATCGACACGCAATCTCGGCTCGAAATTCGGCCTCGGGTGATCCGGCGTGCGGTATAGATCCCCCATGGCCCGCCGTCGCACCCGGATCGTGGTCTCGCTGCTCGCCATCGCCGGGTGGGCGATCGCGGCGGCCCCGTCCGCGTCGGCGACGACGATCTCGGGCACCCCGTTCTCCGGCTGGCAGACGAACGGCCGCGTGAACGCGATCGTGGTGGGATCCAACGGCTGGGTGTACCTGGCCGGAACCTTCACGCAGGTGACGGACCACTCCGGCCACACGTTCTCGCGCACCCGGATGGCCGCGATCGACAAGGCCGGCAGCCTGACGGCGTTCAACCCCAAGCCGAACGCGGCCGTCCGCGCGCTCGCGGTCGCGGCCAACGGCACGGTCTACTTCGGCGGCGATTTCACGGACGTCGGCACCACGGGCCGAAACCGGCTCGCGGCGGTGTCGAGCAGGGGCGCGCTGCAGACAGGGTTCGCCGCCGGCGCCAACAGCTCGGTGTACGCCCTCGCCGTCTCGGCCGGCGAGGTCTACGTCGGCGGCAACTTCACGACGATCCGCGGGTTCACCCGCACGCGCCTGGCCCGCGTCTCGGCCGCGACCGGCGCTCTGGACTCGACCTGGAAGCCGACGGCAAATGCGCTCGTGCGCGCCCTGGCGGTGCCTGCGGGCGCCCGCACCGTGTTCGTCGGCGGGACGTTCACCAGGGTCGACGCGACGACGCAGGATCACCTGGCCTCGCTCGCCGTCGGGGCGGGCGCCGTGCGGCCGTGGAAGACGCACACCGACTATGCGGTGTGGGGACTCGCGGCGTCGGCCACCAGCGTCTACATCGCCGGCGCCGGCAATGGCGGCCACATGACCGCGTTCGCCTACCCGAGCGGCACCCGGCGCTGGACGGTGCAGACCGACGGCAACTTCCAGACCGTCGCCGTGGTCGGACAGGATGTCGTCGGCGGCGGCCACTTCACCCGCACCTGCAAGCTCAACACGAACTGCACGAACCCCGTCTCGCACCCGCGCCTGCTCGCCGCCAACGCCGCCACGGGAGTCGTCGACGCGGGCTGGGTTCCCCAGCCCAACAGCCTGCACGGCGTCTACGCGCTCGCCGCCAACGCGACCGACCTCTACGCCGGGGGCGACTTCACGGTCGTCGGCGCAACGGCGCAGGCGCACCTGGCCGAGTTCGCGGTCACGCCGTAGCGCTCGCCGCGATGGAACCCGACGCGCTGCTGCGGACGTTCGACGAGCAGGTGCGCCGCCGGCCGCGGCCCGAGCCGGAAGGGCGGGTCGAACGCGACACGCACGTCGTGCGCGTCGTGGCGCACGGCGCCGACGGCTGGAACGGGGTCGTCTGGAGCAACCTCGACGAGCGCAGCGCCGACGCCTCGATCGCCGAGCAGGTCGCGCGGTTCGCTCGGGAGGGCCACCCGTGGGAGTGGAAGCACTACTCCTACGACGAGCCGGCCGACCTGCCCCGGCGGCTGCTCGCCGCCGGCTTCACTCCCGAGGAGCCCGAGGCGCTGCTCGTGGCCGAGATCGCCAGCCTGGATCTCGGCGCGCCGGCGCCCGCCGCGGTCACGCTGCGCGCGGCCACGGACGCAGCCGACATCGACGCCGTCGTGCGGGTGCACGAAGAGGTGTTCAGGGAGGACCATTCGAGCCTCGGCACGTTGCTGCGGGCCGCGCTCGCCCACACCCCCGTCCCGGTGACAGGCGTGCTCGCGCTGGCGGACGGCGTCGCCGTCGCGGCCGGCCGCGTCGAGTTCGGCGAGGGCACGCAGTTCGCGAGCCTGTGGGGCGGCGGCACCCTGCCGCAGTGGCGGCGGCGCGGCATCTTCGCCGCGCTCGTCGCGTTCCGCGCGAGCCTCGCCGCGGCCCGCGGGTTCCGATATCTGCAGGTCGATGCGCTGCCGACGAGCGCACCGAGTTTGCGCCGGCTGGGCTTCGTCGAGCTGGCCCAGACGACGCCGTACGTGCACTCCGGTGGCAGGTCCTGACAGGACCGCGGGGATCACACGACCATGCGCCGATAACGTGTATCCTTGGCCCGTTTGGCGTCGTGCGGCCGGCGTGCACGGCGGTCTCATCACAAGGGGTCAGGAGGGGGAGAGATGATGCGACGGCTCGTGAGTCTCGGGGTGAGCGTCGTGGCACTGGGAGGTGCGGGGGGAGCCGCATCGATCGCAGCGCCCGCGGCGGTGGCCTCGGTCGCTCCGATCCCGATGGCGCGGCTGCTCTCGCACGTGTCCTACGTGGCGCCACCGACGACGGCGCAGTGCGTGCAGCAGCTCGGGATCGCCTGCTACGCACCGTTCCAGTACCACAAGGCGTATGACGTCGGGCCGCTCTACAACAAGGGCCTGAACGGCAAGGGCCAGACGATCGCGATCGTCGACTCGTTCGGATACACCCAGATCCGCGGCGAGCTGAAGGCGTTCGACAGGTCGTTCGGCCTGCCCGCTCCGCCGAGCTTCAAGATCATCCACCCGGCCGGGGCCGTGCCCACCTACAACCCGACGGCGAACCCGATGATGTTCGGCTGGGCGATCGAGACCTCGCTCGACGTCGAGTACGCCCATGCGATGGCACCGGGCGCGAACATCCTGCTCGTCGAGACGCCCGTGGCCGAGACCCTCGGCGTGCAGGGCTTCCCGCAGATCGTGAAGGCCGAGAACTTCGTCATCAACAATCACATGGCCAACGTGATGACGCAGAGCTTCGCCGCGCCGGAGGCCACGTTCCCGAACGCGCACTCGATCCTCAAGCTGCGCAGCTCGTTCAAGAACGCCGCCAGGCACGGGGTGAGCATGCTCGCCGCCAGCGGCGACGCCGGGGCGACCGCGCCCAACTCGCTCGACGCGCAGGGGTTCGCAGCGACGTTCTTCCTGCACCGGTCCGTGAGCTGGCCGTCGACCGACCCGCTCGTCACCGCCGTCGGCGGCACCCAGATGCATCTGGACGCTGCCGGCAACCACACGTCCCCTGACACGGTGTGGAACGACACCGCGCTCGAGGCCTCCCCCGCCGCCAGCGGCGGCGGCCGGTCGGACGTGTTCTCGGAGCCGCGCTACCAGCACGGCATCCGCCACCTGCACGGCCGCCGCGGCGTGCCGGACATCTCGATGAGCGCGGCCGTCGACGGCGCGGCGCTCGTGTACCTGGACGCCCGTGTCGGCGCCGGCCCGGCCGGCTTCTACCTGGTCGGCGGCACCAGCGAGGCCTCCCCGCTCTTCGCGGGCGTCGTCTCGATCGCCGATCAGTGGGCGGGCCACGGCCTCGGCCTCCTGAACCCGGCCATCTACCGGCTCGAGGCCCACGGGGCGCCGGGCATCGTGGACGTCACGATGGGCACCAACACGGTCACGTTCCCGCAGGGCGGGAGCAACCACACCGTGAACGGCTTCGACGCGAAGCCGGGCTACAACCTCGCCACCGGCGTCGGCACGCTCGACGCGGCGAAGTTCGTGCCGGAGCTGGTCGCAGCTTCGGGCGGCTGATCCGATCCTCCGCCGGCCGTCGCGCGCGTGGGCGCGACGGCCGGCGAGGGCTGGTCCCACCGGCTGCATGGCCGTTGGACCCTTCCGGGGACTTGCGCACTCCTTAGAGCACACGGATGCTTTTGCAACGAGTTCGCCATCTGGACGTGGCGATGCCGTTGACATCTTCGGAGGGGCATTGTGAGAAAATTCGGAACGAGGTGCGCCGCAATCGGCGTGCTCGCAGCGCTCGTGAGCATGGGCGTCGCGTCGATCGCGAACGCCGCGGTCGTGCAGAAGAAGCCGGCCGGCTCCTACCAGGCCAACGGCACGGTGCGCAAGATCATCATCGTCGGCAACACCGCCTATCTGGGCGGCGACTTCACCGCGCTGATCCCGAGCGGCGGCGGCACCGCCGTGACGCGCAACCACGCGGCCGCGGTCGACATGACCACCGGCAACCTGCTGCCGTGGGACCCGAACGTGAACGGCTCGGTGCACGCGCTCTACGCGAGCGGCGGCGACATCTACCTGGGCGGCACGTTCACCACCGTCGGTGGAGCCACGCACACGAACATGGCCGAGGTCGACGGCACCACCGGCGCCGTGATCTCCGCCTTCGCCAACACCACCAAGCCGAACAAGATGGTGCGCGCGTTCGTGGTCGTGAACGGCAATCTGTACATCGGCGGCTCGTTCACGAAGCCCCGGGCCTACCTGGCCGAGGTCAACGCCACGAGCAACGTCTACAACCCGACGTGGGCGCCGGTCGTCGACGGCGAGGTGCACGCGCTGGCCGCCGACATGTCCGGCTCGCGCATCGTCGAGGGCGGCTTCCAGAACAACTTGAACGGCGCCTCGGCGATCGCCATCGGCGCGGTCGACCCGACCACCGGCGCAACGGTGCCCTTCGCCTATCAGGGCCCGCCGACGTTCATCCCGCCCCCGGGCTTCCCGTACCGGCCGTTCCAGAGCCTCGCGTTCGCGCAGGACGGAAACACCCTGTTCGTGGCCGCGTCCGGCAACGGCGGCACCGCCCTCAGCATCAACATGGAGGACGGCACCCTCAACTACCAGGAGGGCTTCAACGGCAACGTGGTCGGCATCGGCGTCGCCGACGGCATGCTCTACATGGGCGGCCACTTCAGCGAGTACTGCGGCCCCATCATGGGCAACAACTTCTTCTGCGCCGGCCTCCCCGGCTCGGCCGCCCGTGACAAGCTCACGGCGGTCGACGAGGCCACCGGCCAGGTGCTGTCGCCCTGGAACCCTGCGGTCAACACCCCGCTCGGCATCGAGGCCCTCGACGCGGGCGGCACGTCGCTCGCGATCGGCGGCGAGTTCACGAAGGCCGGCGGCGTCGCGCAGCAGCACTTCGCGCGGTTCGTCGAGTAGCCGCTCGGAACAGCTCGTGCACGGCCACGGTGGTGGTAGCGCTCACTCAGGAGCGCCACCACCACCGTTTTGTCGTCTCTTGCGAGGAGTGCTGTATGCTCGGCGGCAACGTGCCCCGCGCTCGGCTGGGCCGACCTCCACCAGGAGCTCGTATGCCCACCGTCATCGGCCATCACGACGTCAAGGACACCCAGCACTGGCTCGCCTCGCCGAAGCGCGAGGAGTTCTTCGGCCCGCTCGGCGTGACCAACATCCGCAAGTTCGTCGACCCGCAGAACCCGACCCAGGTGGCCGTGCTGATGGACGTCGCCGACATGGACGCGCTCGCCGCCGCGATGCAGACCCAGGCCGCTGCCGAGGCGATGGAGCACGACGGTGTGATGGCCGAGACGCTGGTGATCCTGGTCGAGGCGTAGGCGCCCGCGCCGAACGTCCGCCGGGTCGCTCACCGCCTCTCCTTCCCGCCGGCCGCCGATCCTCCAGAGGTGGGAGCGAGGACGACATGAACCGCCGGAACCTGCGCGACGCGGTCCTCACGCTGTTGGGCGTGATCTCGGTTGTGAACGGGGCGTTCGGCAACGGTCATCTGCTGATCGCCGTCCTGGGCGCGATGGTGCTCATGTTCGTCGCGTGGCAGCGGTGGCAGTCGCGGCGGGCCGCGTCGGTGTAGGCC
>DASXZF010000163.1:0-4173 GCA_036502065.1 Gaiellales bacterium | reverse complement strand
CGATGAGGGTGCGCGAGGCGCGCGCGGGCGATGCCCAGGGCATCGCGGCCGTGCTGGCCCAGCTCGGCTACCCGGTCTCGGCGGCCGATGTGGCGCACCGCCTGGAGGCGCTCGCCGATGACCGCTCGGCGGCGCTCGTGGCCGAGCGCGACGCGGGCATCGCCGGCGTCCTGACCCTGCACATGGCGCCGGTGCTGCACGAGCCGGGCGACTGGTGCCGGATCACCGTGCTCGTCGTCGACGCGGCGGCCCGGCGCGAGGGCGCCGGAAGCGCGCTCGTGGCGGAGGCCGAGGCGCTCGCGCGCGCCGCCGGCTGCGTCCGTATCGAGGTGACGAGCGCCCTTCACCGCGACGGCGCGCACGAGTTCTATCGCGGGCTCGGCTTCGGCCAGGTGTCCGAGCACTTCCAAAAGCCACTCCGGGAGCCGGCGCATGGATGAGCCGGCGGTCGCGGAGTACTGGCGCCGGTTCGTGGCCGCGACGGGGATCGACGGACCCCACACCGCCTGGGGGTTCGGCAACACCGCGGAGATGGCGACCGGGCTGGGCTTGCTGGTGCGCGACGGCCCGAAGCGGGCCACGGCGAGCCTGCGCTCCGCCTACGACGCCGGCGAGCCCATGCCCTGCCCCGGCGACCTCGGCGTGATCCTCGACGGGAGCGGGGTGCCGCTGTGCGTCATCCGCACCACCGGCGTCGAGGTGCGCGCGTTCGGCGACGTCGACGCCGAGTTCGCGTGGACCGAGGGAGAGGGCGATCGCAGCCTCGAGTTCTGGCGCGCGGAGCACATCCGCTTCTTCGCCGCCGGGGGCGCGCCGGTCGACGACTCGACGCCGGTCGTGCTCGAGCGGTTCGAGCTCCTGTGGTCGTAGCCCCGTGAAGCTCGATGTGCGCTTCCAGGCCGTCCCGGTCGAGGCGATGCGCGCGTTCCTCGAGCCGCTCGGCTACCGCTTCGACTGGGGGCCGGAGCTCGATGGGATCGGCTTCCACTGGCGCAAGCAGCCGCTCTCGGGCACCGGCGTGCGGGCGACCTACTTCCCCGACAGCGGCGAGGGCCTGCTCACGATCGAGACCGACGGCCAGGCGTCGCCGGCCGACGCCGCCATGCAGGACGTGACCGCGCGCCTCCTGGCCGAGCGGTTCGAGGGCGTGTCCGTGTGGTGCGCGACCACCGACCGCCCCGAGTACGCCGGCGGTCAGACCGCGGAGCCGCCGGCGCCCGGCTCGGATCCGCCGGCCTGGTACTCGTAGTCGCTGCCGCGCGGGCGGCCGAGCGCGTGGAGCACGCACGCGTGGCCGGCGTGCGTCATCGGGCCGACGTGGGTGAAGCCGCATTTCTCCATCACCCTGACCGACGCCGCGTTGCCCTCGAACGCGAAGGCGTGGATGCGCTCGAGACCGAGCTGGGAGAACCCGAACGCGATGCTCGCCTGCGCGATCTCGGTGGCCAGGCCCATCCCCCAGCGCTCGGCGACGATCGAGTAGCCGAGCTCGACGATCTCCTCGCCGCCCTCGAGCCGGTACCGGCGCAGGCCGCCGCGGCCGGCGAACGCGCCCCCCGGTGCGCGCCACGCCCATTGCCCGAACCCATGCTCGGCCCAGTGGCGCAGGTCGGCCTCGAAGCGGGCAACGGCCTCGTCCCGCGACCGGGGGCCGCCGATCGTCGCCGCGACGCGCGGGTCGCGCAGGAGTGCGACCCAGTCCGGCCGATCGGCCTCGGTCGGGGCCGTGGCGACGAGGCGCTCGGTGCGAATCGGCTCCGCGCTCACCCCGCCGGCGCGAGCAGCACCGGTGCGAGCGCGCGCAGCTCGGCCATCGCACGGTCGAGGTCGCGGATGACCGGCTGGATGCAGACGTGGTCGGCGCCGGCGGCGTGGTGGGCGCGGACGCGCTCGGCGATCGCGTCGGCGTCGCCCCAGGCGATCAGGGCATCGACCAGCCGGTCGCTGCCGCCGTCGGCGAAGTCGGCGTCGCCGAAGCCGTCCTCGCGCCAGCTGTTCGTGTAATTCGGGAGCCGCATGTAGTTCGTCAGATGCTCGCGGGCGACGGCGCGCGCCTTGCCGGGATCGGTCTCGAGGACGACGCCCTGCTCAGGTGCCAGCACCGGGCCGGAGCCGAGCACCGCCCGCGCCCGGGCGGAGTGCCCCGGCGTGACCAGGTAGGGGTGGGCGCCGTGAGTGCGATCGCGGGCGAGCTCGAGCATGCGCCGGCGAAGCGCGGCGAGCACGAGAGGCACCGGGTGCTCCGGCGCAGGCGCGAGGTAGCCGGCCGAGTCGAGCGCATCGAGGTATCCGCGCATCGCCGTTACCGGCCGCTCGTAGTCGTGCCCGCGCTGGTGGACCGCCGGCGCGTGGCTCACGCCCAGGCCGAGCACGAAGCGGCCGCCGTAGGCCTCCCCGAGGGCGTTTCGGGCGGCGTTCGTGGCCGACGGGTCGCGGGCGTAGATGCTCGCGATGCCCGTTGCGATCGCGATCTCGCTCGTCGCGGCAAGCAGGATGCCCGAGTGGACGAAGGCCTCCTTGTTCACCGGCGTCTCGCCGATCCAGAGCGCCGGGTAGCCAAGCGCCTCGATCTCGGCCGCCGCCGCCCGCTCCTGCGCCGCCGAGCGCAGGCCGAGCAGCGTCAGCCAGACCCCCACGGGCCCCAGCCGCGCGCGCAGCGCGTCGCGATCCGCCGCCTCGATCGTCATCGCCCGCAGCCTAGGTCAGATGCGCACGCGGCCGTTGCCGTTGGCGAGCAGCTCGGCCCGGGCCGCGTCGCCGAACACCGACCGCCAGGCCGACAGCTCGCGCTCCTCGGCCTCGAGCGCGTCCCACTCCTCGTCGACGTCCTCGCCGCGCTGGACGGCGTCGTAGACGCCGTAGAGGTGGCGCAGGCAGGCCTCGAGCTCCTCGTTCACGCGGACGGCCGCCGAGGTCGCCTGTGAGCTCGACCCGAACGCGGAGTGGATCCGCGGCAGCCGCGCCGCCATCTCGTTGTGGCGGTCCATCATCCGCCCGAAGAGGTCGTCGCGATCCTTGCGCAGACCCTCCCACTTGGCCGCGGTGAGCAGGCCCTGGGCGGCCGCAGCGGCGCCCGCGAACGTGTTTGCCTCGGCTGCCATCTCGTCTCGCGCCCGCTCCTCGAGGTCGAGATCGCGCTCGCGATGCCGCGCCCACATGAGGATGCCGGCGCCGCACGCGCTCCCCGTGAGGCCGCCGACCACCGCGACGGCGAATGTTTCGACCATGCTCACAACGACCCAAACCCCACTGATCTCCGGCCGCTGCCCGGCCGGCTCCCATCCAGATCCGGTACCATTCTAGCCTCACTCCCATGGGGGCGACCTGGCTTCGACACGGTTGGCTTTCGGGGAGAGTTGCAAGCCGAGGTTCCAGGCGGCCTCGTAAATCCCCTGGAAACCGCAAGTGCGGAATCTGATCTCGCACTCGCTGCCTAATTAGGTAGCGCGCCGGCCCCTCCAGCTCGCGGGAGGGACCGCCGGTGTCATCCAGCGGGCTTGCTGGAAGGGGGAGCGCCTCCGCCGCCGACCGGGACATCAAAGAGGGGCTAGTCCGACCGGTGGCCCGTCCGGGGGCAGTCGATCAGGCGAATGTCAATCCCGGAATACGCTTGTAGACGCTCTCTTCGTACGATCGTGGACGCGGGTTCGATTCCCGCCGCCTCCACTCTGGACTGTTTCGCGTCGGCTTTTGGAGCCGACGGGGCCGAGACACGCTTTCCGGCTCACGTCGCGCCGCACGGAGCGTGGGCCGCGATCCACCCCTGGATCTCCGACCCGACGGCTTCCATCTCTCCGAACTCCTCGGCGCTGAGCAGCGGGAGCATGTGGTACCCATCGGGCGGCATGAACCGCAGCATGGCGATGTCCTGCGCGATGAACCGAAGCGCGGTGATCGCCGAAGCGTCCGCATCGGGGGTGTCCTCGGCGGCCGCGGCACGGGCGAGCTCAGCCATCGCGCGATTACTCATGAGCAGCCACGAGAAGCCGAGCCCCGTGATGCGCTTCCGGGCGTCCCCGAGCCGTCGTTCTTCTGAGACGGCAGGCAGGATCTCGTCGCGATAGGTCGCAATTGCTTGTCGCAGCGTCGCGGCGATCACTGGGTACATCTCGGCGCGGTCGTCGCCAGGAATGTTCAGGTCGGTACGCATCCGCGACACGACCCCGAAGAACT
>DASXZF010000162.1:0-9399 GCA_036502065.1 Gaiellales bacterium | reverse complement strand
CGGGCCATCAGTGCTCCTGGTCGAGGGCGAGGTTGAGCTCGAGCACGTTCACGCCGGGCTCCCCGAGGAAGCCGAGCGAACGGCCGTCGACGTGGGCGTTGATCAGGCCCTTGACGGTTGCGAGCGAGAGGTGGCGGACGGCGGCGATGCGAGCCGCCTGCAGCTCCGCGTAGGCCTTCGAGATCTCGGGGTCGATCCCCGATCCCGAGGCGGTCACGGCGTCGACGGGGATGTCCTTCGCCTTCAGGCCCGGGTTGTACGGGCCCTCGAGCGCCATGATCTTGGCGATCCGTGTCTTCACGAGCGCGGCCAGCGCCGTGCTGTTCGGGCCGAGGTTCGAGAAGCTCGTCCCGTCGGCGTTGTAGGCGACCGCCGAGGGCCGTTCGTGGAAGTAGCGCGGGCCGTTGAAGGCCTGCGCGGCCAGCTTCGAGCCGACGGTCTTCCCGTCGCGCGTGATGAGGCTGCCGTTGGCCTGGTTCGAGAAGGCGACCTGGCCGACCGCGACCATGACGGCCGGGTAGATCAGGCCGAGCAGGAGGGTCGCGGCGACGATCGTGATCGCCGAGCGGATGATGTCCTTGCGCATGTGTCAGTCGTCCCTTGTCAGAAGAGCCGTGTGGTGAGCGCCTCGACGACCGGCCCGAGCACGAGCGCCGGCAGGATGGTCAGGGCGGGCAGGAGGATGACGACGCCGGTCAGGAGCGTCACGAACGTGGGGCCGTCGGTGCGCATCGTCCCGGCCGAGACGGGCGCCGTCTTCTTCGCGGCGACCGACCCGCCGATGGCGAGCGCCGCGAGCAGCGGCACGAACCGGCCGACGAGCATCGCGAACGCGCCGAGCATGGTCGAGAAGTGGGTCGCCCCGTAGCCGGCGAAGGCGCTGCCGTTGTTGTTCGTCTGCGAGGTGTAGGCGTAGAACGCCTCGGTGAACCCGTGCGGGCCGGCGTTGAAGATCGACGCCTTGCCGGCATGCGTGGTCATGGCGATGGCCGTCAGGGTGAGCACGACGATCGGCACCCAGATCGATCCGATGGTCGCGAGCTTCATCTCGCGGGCCTCGATCTTCTTGCCCAGGTACTCGGGCGTGCGCCCGACCATGAGACCGCCGACGAACACGGCGATGATCACCAGCATCAGCATCCCGTAAAGACCGGAGCCGACGCCGCCGAAGATCACCTCGCCGATGAAGATGTTCGTGAGCGGCACGGCGCCGCCGAGGGCCGTGAAGGAGTCGTGCGCGCCGTTCACGGATCCGTTGGACGCGTCGGTCGTGATGTCGGCCCAGAGCGCCGTGTTGGCGATCCCGAAGCGGGTCTCCTTGCCCTCCATGTTGCCGCCCGACTGCGTGCCGGAGGCGGCCAGGTTCACGCCGGACTGGCGCAGAACGGGCGAGCCGTGCTGCTCGGCGGGGGCCGCGATCACGACGCCGGCGATCATCAGGATGAACATCACCGAGAGCACCGCCCAGCCCTGCCGGGTGGCGCGGATCATCTTGCCGAACATGAACACCTCGGCCGAGCCGATCATGAGGATGAAGATCTCCTCGAAGAAGTCCGTGAACCCGGTGGGGTTCTCGAACGGCACGGCCGAGTTGGAGTTGTACGGGCCGCCGCCGTTCGTGCCGAGCTCCTTGATCGCCTCCTGGCTCGCGAACGGGCCGCGGCCGATGCTCTGGGTGTGGCCCTGCAGCGTGTGCGCGACGGCGTGGCCGCTGAACGTCTGCGGCACGCCCTGCCAGATCAGGATGACGGTGGCGACGATGCAGATCGGCAGCAGGATGTAGACGATCGTGCGGTAGAGGTCGACCCAGAAGTTGCCGAGCCTGGTGGTCTCGCGCCGGGCGAAGCCGCGGATCATGGCCGCGAGCACGGCCATGCCGACGGCGGCCGAGATGAAGTTCTGGACCGCGAGGCCGGCCATCTGGCTCAGATAGCTCATCGTGTACTCGCCGCCGTAGTACTGCCAGTTCGTGTTCGTGATGAAGCTGGCGGCGGTGTTGACGGCGACACCGGGGGTGACGCCCGAGAGGTGGTCGGGGTTGAGCGGCAGGTGGTTCTGGAACCGCAGAAGCAGGTAGAGCGGGATGATGAAGAGCAGGCTGAACACGATCACGCTCGTGCCATAGCCCTTCCAGTCCTGCTCCTCGTCCGGCGACGTGCGCAGCAGGCGGTAGAAGCCGCGCTCGGCGAAGCCGAACCAGCGCGCCAGGAGCACCGTGTCGCCCTCGTACACCCGCGCCATGTACGACCCCAGGAGCGGGGTCAGCAACAGGAGCACGACGACGTAGAAGACGATCTGCGCCACCCCTTGAGTTGGGATCATGGTCATGGCTAGAGGTTCTCCCCGCGGAACAGCGCGTAGCAGAGGTAGATGAAGAGCAGGATCGAGACGACCAGCCCGAAGATGTCCGAGGCGGCCATCAGAGACGCTCGAATCCCGCGATCACGCCGAACATCAGGCCCAGACACACGATCATCAAGACGATCGCTTCGACATCGTTCATCGTTCAACCCCTCCTTGTGCGTCCATCTGAGGACGTTTCGCCTCGAGCTCGAAGAGCGTCTGGACGAGGTACTGATGCAGCTCGTCCGGGCCGTCTTTGGTCATGCGGTACAACGGGCTGCCTGCATCGGTGACGAGCAGGCAGGTGCGAGCGACGCCCGGCGCCGAGACCGCCACATCCGTGTCGGCCAGGAGATCGGCCAGCTGCTCGACCCGCGCCCGCTCGGCGAGAACGGCGCGACGGTCGAGCGGCACCCGGGCAGAGCGGATCGGGGGCGCCTCCGCCGAGGCGACCGAACGGCGCAGGGTGGCGGCCAGCATCCGCCGCTCATGCCGGCCCAAAAGCTCGGCACGGCGCTGCTCGATGACCTCCGCAGGGAGCGCACCGCCGGCGCCGGTGGCGATGAGGCGGTCGGCCCGGTCGCGCAGACGCATCAGCGCCGCCGCGGTGAAGGCCCACGCCCCGGCTCCCGCGATCACCGACGAGCCGGCGAGCGCGATCGCCCAGCGGGCGCCGAGGACATGGGCGATCGTGAGCGTCCCTGTCCACGCCAGAATGGCCGCGTAGGGCAGGGTGGCATTCGCCGGGCGGGGCAGCCCCGACTCGGCTCGAGCCGGCGTGTGGATGCGTGGCCGGTGGGAAGTTCTCATCACGATCACCGTAGGAGCGCCGGCCTCAACCGGCACCCAAAATCACACCGGCCATCCTCAACGGTCCGTCACGGGCACGGGGGACCGGGCACGACGGTGGTCGGGCTTGCTCGAGCCGGCGCGGCCGCCATGGGCCGTGACCGGCGCGATCCCGCGCGCCGCCCGCCGCAGCGACCAGCCCGCGTTGCCGACGAGAGCGACCGCGTCGATCGGCCCGCAGGCGGCGGCCAGCATCGCCGAGCGCACATCGCGGCCGGAGACGATCTCGATCCGGCCGGTGGCGCCCACGCGCGCGAACGTCTCGACGGCCGTCCGCCGCAGCGCGTCCACGCGGGCGGCCAGGTGCGGCGGCATCGCCGAGATCGGCAGCGTCGGCGGGAGCACCGCGGGGACGACCACGTGCAACCGCTCGTGGTCGTCGTGTACACGCGCGATGGCCGTCGCGAGCACCTCGGGCGCCACATGCGCCCCGGTCGCGACCACCAGGCACGTGCCCGTGCGCAGGCCGGTGGGCGGGGAGACATCGATCATGCGGCGAGGCTATGCCGGGCGGACTAAACCGGCCCTCACGAACGCGGACGCGCGTCTTAACGTTGCGTCACGGCCTCGGCTTCGTGCCCGCCTGCCGCGATCGCGGGCGTCCGATCGTCTCGTCGGTCACGCGCATGTGCACGCGCGCCGGCGATCGGGCGGACTCGACGAGCCCGCGCAGCGACCGCCCCATCGCCCGCCGGGCGAGCGCCTATGCAACCCGGTAATTCCTGCGCATCTCGGCGTCTCGGCGCAACCGCAGGAGCAGCACGCACAGACACGTTCCCAGGGTCGCCAGCTGCTCGATCGCCATCACGATCCCGGCCAGGCGCTGATCGGTCAGAGGCGAGATCCCGGCCAGCCGGGCGGCCTGGTCGGCGTAGGCGGGGTAGTAGGGATGGAACGAGAAGACGAGCGCGTCCGAGAGCACCTGGCCGGCGAAGAACACGGCGATCGTGAACGCGATCCGTCCGGGCAGCGCCAGGCGGCCGCGCCGGCCCGGGTCGACCATCTGCACCCAGATCATCAGCCCGGCGCACAGGAACGACAGATGCTCGAGGTCGTGCAGCGCGGGATCGGCGAGGGCGCGGTCATAGAGCGCGGGCACGTGCCACAGGCCGATCACCGCCACCCAGGCGGCAAGCGTCGCGGGCGGGCGCATGAGCCACCGCGCGAGCGCGCGAACGGGGGGCCTCAAAGGGACGGCGCGGGGCAGGAGCTCCCGGGTGAGCGGCCCGCGCACGGCCAGCACGATCAGCGCCGGCCCGGCGTCGGCGAGCAGCACGTGCTCGAGCATGTGGGCCGACAGCAGATAGCGCTCGCCGGCGACGTCAAGCGGCGAGACGAGCGGCCCGGCGATCAGCGCCAGGCCGGCGGCGAACAGCCAGGCTCGCGCGGGCGGTGCCGCGGCCGGGTCGCGGCGCCGCACCCGCAGATAGGCGGGCACGAAGATCGCAAGGGCGCCAACGACGAGGACGGCCGGGGCCGGGTTGAGATGCCAGTCGCCGGCGATGGACGCGGCCGACACGCGGTGCACGGCGAGCAGGGGGATCACCGTCCCAGTCTCGCATGTCACTCATCCGCTGGGCCGTGGGCGCGGGCCGCCTCGCGCTCGAGCGCCTCGGCCACCTGCACGTCGGCCCGCCCCTGCTCCTCCTCGAGCAGGCGCAGCAGCGTGAAGGCGGTCGCCGTCAGGAACACGGCCGACTGCTCGGCCGTCATCAGCACCCCGCCCAGGTTCTGGTCGCGGGCGGCCGAGATCCCCCACAGCCGCGGCGCATGGACGTAGTAGGAGTAGAGCGGTGTGGGGATGAACGTGTACGCCAGACCCAGGAACGACGCAGCGACGAAGGCCCCCAGCAGGTACATGACGGCGACGCCGGAGCCGAGCCGGCGCGGTCCGGGCACGATCACCGGCCACCAGAAGCAGAGGCCGATGAGGATCAGGAAGGCGTGCTCGGCGTCGAGCGCCAGCGGGTGCTCGAGCGCGTAGGTATAGGGGCGGGAGAGGTGGGTGCCGTACCACCCGACCACCCAGAGCGGCCACGTGAAGCCCGAGCTGAGCAGGCCGCCCAACGGTCCCAGCCGGCGCAGCACCGACTCGCCCATTCCCGGCGTCAGCCCGAGCAGGACGAGCGGCGGCGCCACGTCGGCGATCAGCGCGTTCTGGACGAGATGGCCCAGGAGCAGGTAGTGCACCGCGATCGTCTCGAGCGGCGAGTTGAGCGGGACGGCCATCAGGACGAGCCCGCCGACGAGGGCGGCCCGGCGCCATCCGGGGACGGCGGTGGGACGGGCCGAGCGCAGGTAGACCACGGCCGCGATGACCGCCGCCAGCGCGAACGCCGGCTCGAACGTGAACGAGGTCGCCGCCGGGGCGGTCACTTCGCGCGCTTGCGGCGGGCCCGCGCCTCCTGCCAGGCCGCGAGCTCCTGGTCGGTGAGGTCGGGCGGCGGCCCGGTGCGCAGGTGCCACGAGAACCAGCCCAGGAATACCAGGCCGGCCACAGCCGGGATCACGTGCGGCAGATGCTCGACCACGAGCTGCATCCACGGGATCGTAGATCCGATTGCCTCCGACCCCCGCACCCCGGCCGCGGTAGGATTGAGGCCGGATGAGCCGGCGAATGTCGCGCAAGCACCTGTTTCGATGGGCTTCGGCGGCGGGTGGGGGGCTGGCCCTGGGAGCGGTCGGGTACTCGCAGCTCGACGGCGGATCGGCCAGCGCCGACGCCCAGGTCGAGCCCTTCCACGGCGCCCACCAGTCGGGCATCGTGAACACCCAGCCGAAGTACCTCCAGTTCGCGTCGCTCGACGTGCAGGCGAGCGGGCGCCCAGGGCTGCGCGACCTCATGCGGCAGCTGACGGCCACCGCCGCCGACCTGACCACCGGCAAGAGCGGCGGCACGGAGTTCGATCCGGCGCTGCTCACGATCACGTTCGGATTCGGTGCGAGCGTGTTCGACACGCGCTTCGGCCTGGCCTCGAGCCGGCCCGCGCCGCTCGTCGACATGCCGCACTTCAAGGGCGACCAGCTCCAGCCGGAGCTCACTGATGGCGACATCGCAGTCCAGTGCTGCTCGGCCAGCCACGAGGTCGTCGACCGCGCGCTGCATGCGATGACCGCGGCGGCCAGGGGCGCGGCGACGCTGCGCTGGTCGAAGTACGGGTTCGTCCGCGACCCGTTGCCCGGCGACCCGCCCGGCTCGACGCCGCGCAACATCGTCGGCTTCAAGGACGGCACGAACAACCTCCACGGCGACGACGCCGCCAAGATGCGCTCGAACGTCTGGGTGAACGCGGGCGACGGCCCGGCCTGGATGACGAACGGCACGTACCTCGTCGTCCGCAACCTCGGCGTCCACGTCGCGAACTTCCTGACGGAGCCGCTCGACGTGCAGCAGTATGCGTTCGGCCGGAACAAGGCCACCGGGGCGCCGTTCGGGCAGAGGCACGAGTTCGACCCGGTGATCCCGGCCAAGGAGCCGACCGACTGCCACATCATGGTGGCGAACCCGCGCAAGCCGGGCAGCGAGGCCGAGCGCATCCTCCGCCGCGGCTACACGTTCACCGACGGCTACGACGACGACATCAGCCAGCCGCTGGGCGGGCTCTTCTTCATCTGCTACAACCGCGACCCGCGGCGCCAGTTCATCCCCATCCAGAGCCGGCTCGCCGTTCACGACCGGTTCATGGTCGAGTATCCCGTGCCGCGCGGCAGCGCGATGTTCGCCGTGCCCCCGGGCATCCGGCCGGGCGGCTACGCGGGCGAGACGTTCCTGGCGTGAGGGCGGAGAGCGGCGCGGTGGCCATCGCCCCGCTCGCGGCGTCGGACTGGCCGCAGGTCGCCCGCATCTACGCCGAGGGGATCGCGTCGGGGCACGCCACCTTCGAGACCGACGTGCCCGGCTGGGAACGCTTCGACGCCGGGCACATGCCGGCCCATCGCCTCGTCGCGGTGGCCGGCGGCCGCACGGTGGGCTGGGCCGCGCTCACCGCAGTGTCGGGCCGGTGCGTCTATGCGGGCGTCGCCGAGGTGAGCGTCTACGTCGGCGCCGCGGAGCGCGGCCGCGGCGTCGGTGCGGCGCTCCTGCGGGCCCTGATCGCCTCGTCCGAGGCGGGCGGAGTGTGGACGCTTCAGGCCGGCATCTTCCCCGAGAACGAGGCCAGCGTGCGCCTGCACGAGCGGGCCGGGTTTCGTCTGGTCGGCCGCCGCGAGCGCCTGGGGCAGCTGCGCGGCGAGTGGCGCGACGTGCTCCTGCTCGAGCGCCGAAGCACGGTCGTGGCGTGACCGCTCGTGCGGCTCAGCCGACGCGGCGAGCGCCGTCGGCCGCGCGGGTGACGATCGGCTCGGTCGGGCGCCCCGTGGCGGCGCGGTAGCGCTCGGCCACGTCCGCCGCGATCGCAGGGCAGGCGGCGACGGGCGCGACCGCGACGATCGCCCCGCCGAAGCCGCCGCCCGTCATCCGTGCCGCCCACGCGCCGGCGGCGACCGCCAGCTCGACCAGCAGGTCGAGCTCGGGCGTCGAGACCTCGAAGTCGTCACGCAGGCTGGCGTGGCCGGCCGCCATGATCGGCCCGAGCGCCCGGGCGTCGCCCGCCGCGAGCACCGCCACCGCCGCCTCGACGCGCGCGTTCTCCGAGCGCAGGTGGCGCAGGCGCCTGACACTCACCTGGTCGCGGTCGCCGGCGAGGGCGCGCTCGAGCTCGCTCCGGCGGAGGGCGTAGCCCGTGTCGGCGAGCGCGCGGCGGACGCCCGAGTCGACGACGATCAGCCCGACCCCCGGCGGAAGCGCGACGGGGCGGTGGGCGAGCGAGCCGCAGTCGAGCAGGAGCGCGCTTCCGGCCTCGCCGAGCAGCACGACTGCCGGATCCATGATGCCGCAGGGCAGGCCGACCGCCCGCTCCTCGGCCCGGCGGCAGGCGTCGGCAAGCGCCATCGGCTCGAGCGGGAAGCCCGCGGCGTCGCACAGCGCGAGCCCGACCGCGACGAGCAGCGCCGCCGACGACGCCAGGCCGGCGCCGGCGGGCAGGTCGCTGCCGATCACGCCCTCGATCCCGGCGGGGCGACGGCCGATCGCGCCCAGCTCGACGGCGAGCGCGGCAACATACCGGCCGAAGCCACTCGTCGTGCCGCTGCCGTCGGCCGTAACGTCGACCAGGTCCGGGGCCTCCCGGGAGCGCAGCCGGATCCGCTCGGCCGCAGCGCAGTCGAGCGTGATGCCGCGGTCGATCGCCGCCGGGAGCACGAGCCCGCCGGCGTAATCGGTGTGCTCGCCGATCAGGTTCACGCGGCCGGGAGCGTGATAGCGGGCCACGCCGGCATGCTCCCACAGCTGCCGCGCCGCAGGAGCGGCGGCGCGTGCGTCGTATCCTTCCGGGGAACTGGACGGGTGAGGGCGGCGTGGTCGCGCCCGCGGGAGGCGAGGCGTTGGGCCGGGGACGGCATCGAGGGACGTTGTGGTGGGCTCTGGCAGCGGGCGCTGCGGCGGCGGCGGCCTGGTGGCTGCTCGCGGGCTCCGGGACGGCCTGGTACTGGCGCGCCGGACCCGCCATCGTGTGGCTTGCGATCATCGCCGGGGCCGTCTCCGGTGCCGTCGTGTCCAGCCGGCGCCGGCGCCGGCACGTGGCCCTGGCGCAGGCGATCGTCGCCTCGGCACCCGACGCGGTGATCGTCGTCGACGCGCGTGGCACGGTGGTCGAGTGCAACCGCGCCGCCGAGACCATGCTGGGTCTGCGCCGCGCCGCGGTCGTGGGCGCGCCGTTGCCCGGCGCGACGTTTGCCGTGAGCGGCGACGGGCCGCTGTGGGAGCGCGACGGGCGCCACGAGGCGACGGTCAGCAGGGCCGGCGGGGAGTTTCCCGTCGAGGTGTCGGTCGCACCGCTGATCGGCGTCGAGGCGCGCCTGCAGGTGATGTACGTGCGCGACACGAGCGAGCGGCGGCAGGCCGAGCGGGCCGTCCACGACCTGGCGGCGATCATCGAGTCGTCCGAGGACGCGATCGTCTCGCAGACGCCCGACGGCATCATCGAGTCGTGGAACCCCGGCGCCGAGCAGCTGTACGGGTACGCGGCGGCCGAGGCGGTCGGCCGGCGCATCTCGCTCGTCGAGCCCCGCGGCCGGCCGGACGACTCGGGCGCGGTGCTCGCCCTCGTCCGCCGCGGCGAGCCGATCGAGGGCCTCGAGACGCTGCGTGTGCGCAAGGACGGCAGCGAG